>VGEY01000002.1 GCA_016869075.1 Alphaproteobacteria bacterium | reverse complement strand
AAGAAGAAAGAAAAGAAGAGAAGAAAGGAAGGGGCAAGAAAGATGCATCTCCTGGTTTTCCGCTTTCACGGGAATGACTATTCATACTCAGTCATCACGAGCGACCGTAGGGAGCGTGGTGATCCATAGCTGCTTAAAAAATGACTTGTGGATAGCTTCATCGCATCCGCTTCTCAATGATACAGTTATTCGAGGTAACTAACTTATCTTTTTGAAAGAGATCTCAAAACATAGGGTAAAATACCCCCATGTTGAAAATATGCTACTTCATCTTGTGTATCTATTCTGGAAAGCAATGTAAGATTTATTTCTTGCCCATCTGGTCTTGTGATTGAGCAATTTACAGTCATACCGGGTTGAATTTCTCCCTTAATGCCCTTGATATTTATAACTTCCTCACCCGTTAAGGAAAGGGATTTGCGACTTACACCATTTAAGAACGTCAAAGGTAAAATTCCCATACCTATCAAATTTGATCGATGAATGCGTTCAAAACTTTCTGCAATAATAATTCTTATTCCTAATAAGGCAGGCCCCTTTGCAGCCCAATCACGCGAGGAGCCGGCACCATATTCTTTGCCAGCAATGACAACCAAGGGAATATTTTCTTCATGATATTTCATTGCAGCTGTATATATGGGTAAGGTTTCATGAGTTCTCTCTGCAGAGGAGGAAAAGTATTTTGTAAGGCCTCCCGTTGTGCCAGGCACCATTTCATTTGTTAATCGAATGTTGGCAAATGTGCCGCGCATCATAACTTCATGATTCCCGCGTCGAGCCCCGTAACTATTAAAATCGTTAACACTTACACCATGACTTTGGAGATAATTTCCGGCTGGGCCGTCCTTTTTGATACTCCCTGCAGGAGAAATATGATCCGTGGTAATACTATCTCCTAATATGGCCAAAATGCGAGCCCCATGTATGTCTGAGGGGTTGTGTGCTTTTGGCGTCAAACCAACAAAATAAGGTGGGTTTTTTACATAGGTACTTTTATCGTTCCATGCATAGGTTAAGCTTTTCTTTTGGGATATTTTTTGCCAAGCTTGGGTTCCTTGAAAGACATCAGCATATCTTTTTTGAAACATATCTGGCGTTAAAGATTGATTAATTACAGCTTGGATTTCTTCTTCAGAAGGCCAAATATCATTTAAATAGACGGGTTTCCCCTCATGCCCTATTCCGAGTGCTTCTTTCGTAATGTCTAGGAGCATTGATCCTGCTAAAGCGTAGGCTACCACCAAAGGCGGGGAAGCCAAGTAATTGGCTTTTACATGAGGATTAATACGTCCCTCAAAATTTCGGTTTCCTGAAAGAATGGAACATACAGTTAAGTCATGTGTTTCAATGGATTTAGCAATTTCTGGGTGTAGGGGACCTGAGTTACCAATACAAGTCGTACATCCATACCCAACAAGATTAAATCCGAGAGCATCTAAATCTTTATCCAGCCCGGATTTTTGTAAATAGTCAGTTACAACCTGTGAGCCAGGGGCAAGAGATGTTTTTACCCAGGGTTTGGGCAGGAGTCCCCTCTCTTTGGCTTTGCGGGCTAAAAGACCAGCACCCACCATGACAGATGGATTGGATGTATTTGTACAACTGGTAATTGCAGCTATGACAATATCAGCATGGTGGAGAGAATAATCGGTTCCTTGGATAGGATAGGATTCATCAATTTTTTTGTGTTCCTCTCCTAACATGACCTGACAGGCGGATTGTGCATCCTTAAGTGAAATTTTGTCTTGGGGTCTTTTTGGTCCTGCCAGAGTGGGTTGGATGGTGCTTAAATCTAAAACAAGGGACTCCGAAAATTGAGGATCCGGGGTGTAGGTATCACGCCAGAGTCCTTGTGCCCTCGCATAGTGCTCTACAAGTTCTATCCGTTTTGGGTCACGGCCAGTAAACTTTAAATACTCTATGGTTTTTTGATCAGTAGGGAAAAAACCACAGGTGGCTCCATATTCAGGAGACATATTGGCTACAGTTGCACGATCAGCCAGACTCAGAAAATCTAACCCATCTCCATAGAATTCGACAAATTTTCCGACAACTCCCTTAGCACGTAGAATGTGTGTGATGGTGAGAACCAGGTCTGTTGCTGTTGATCCGCTTGGAAGCTTTCCCGTCAGTTTAAATCCAACAACTTTTGGAATTAACATAGAAATGGGTTGTCCAAGCATTGCTGCCTCTGCTTCAATTCCCCCTACTCCCCAGCCTAGAACAGAAAGTCCGTTAATCATGGTTGTATGGCTGTCTGTTCCAACGAGTGTGTCAGGGTAAGCAATCTGATTGCCGTTCACATCTGCGGAGACCCAAACAACTTGCGCAAGATATTCTAAATTCACTTGATGACAAATACCTGTTCCGGGAGGAACAACCCGAAAATTCTTAAAAGCTTCTTGCCCCCAGCGTAAAAAGGCATAGCGTTCATGATTACGTTCAAATTCTAAAGCAACATTGTGCTCAAAAGCATCAGATGTTCCATGGGTGTCAGCCATGACTGAATGGTCAATAATTAAGTCGACCGGGATCTGAGGATTAATCAATGCAGGATCATTATCGAGAGCATGCATGGCATCTCGCATGGCTGCCAAGTCAACAATTGCTGGGACACCTGTAAAGTCTTGCATAAGAACGCGCGCAGGAGTAAAGGCAATTTCAGTTGAGTCATGTCCATTAATAATGCTGTTAATGGTTGCACGGATGTCATTAATGTGGACGCGTTTACCATCTTCATGACGGAGTAAATTTTCAACGAGTATCTTTAAGGAAAAAGGGAGTTTGTCAATGGGCCCTAACCCTGCTTTCTGAGCACTGGCCAAGCAAAAGTAATCAAAGCTTAGCCCGGAAACATTCAGTTTTTTACGCACCTTTAAAGTATCCTGCCCAATGCTTGACATAATCGAATTCTCCTTTGTACCGGCCTAACTTAACGGTATCTTGAAATATTAATTATGACAAGACTCGGTACTGCCAAAGTTAATATATTTAAAAATGGTATTTTAAGAATTTGTTCACATATGACTTGTAACATTAGAATTATTAAGTTTTTTTGGAGGTAAACGATGCTGCGTAAATTATTGTTCTTATTTGGAATTGTTGGGATTAGTTATCATACATATGCTGCTCAACACCATGAAATATTTACGCACCATTACTTCCCCCATCACGCAAGCATGCCTGATCATGCCAGTATGCCACATCACGCAAGCATGCCCAAGTGAAGCATCAAGTGAATATGTTTGAGTCTACATTGGGAGAATAATTATATAGAAGATAATTGGTGTTGGAAGGCAATAAAAGATGGTTCTTGACAGATATCAGACACTTTTATTCACGTTCCTCTTCTTACTATATTTCCTGGTTGATTTACCATTTTCTATTCATAAATTTATATATTTTAAATGGTTAATGAATGGCGCGCTAGCTATTGCAGGCCTAAGTTGGTTTTTATATGAAAAAGAAATAAAATTCCCAAATTTATCAAATAGATTCTGGATAATACTTTGCGCACTCTTCGCTTATAAAATTGCTCAAGAATTAGGTAGTAATATATCTCTCATATCATCATCAACCCTTGATAAAATGACATTTATTTCATTAATTCTGATTGGATATAATTTATTTTTAAAAGGGAAGATTAGGCTGAATGATATCCTAATGGGTATTTTTATCGGCACACTCATTTTTTTAATTCTGACAGTTATCAATGTAATTTCTTCTAATAATTTCAATTGGTATGAAAGAAATAAGCTGGCCGGGAGTTTTGGCAATATCAATATCGCAGCTGAATTTCTTGGAATGTCTTTAATCCTTCAGTTATCTACACTCTGTAGAAAAAACATTAATAAAATCATGACTTTTTTCTTATATGGCTTATCAATCATAACCTCTATTTATCTCTATTTTGCATCCTGTCGTTCAGTGTTTATTGCATTGGCTATGGGGATTGGGGCCTTACTATATTTTAAATCCGTATCAAAGGCGAAAGTATTTAAATGGTTGAGTTTAGTTACGATTTCTTTTTGCTTTCTGTACGGCACAGGATCACTCTTCAAGACATCTATGAGCAGTGAACAAACAGCGTGGGTACCAGATCTTCAAAAGTCTGTTTCGACTCACACGCGATATGAATTAGTTACAGCAACTCTACAAATGATTCTAGAGCATCCATGGGGTGTAGGGGCCGGAGAATTCGAGTTTGCCATAATGCCCTATTTGCATAAGATGATGCCTGAATTTAATGAAAATGTTATTCCTCATTCTCCTCATAATGAGTATTTAAGGTTGATAGCTGAAGAAGGGTTACCTTTTACTTTATTGCTTCTTGCCTTGGTAGCTGTCCTTCTTTATGAGAGGCGAAATAAAATCGTTTTTATTCTACACCAATATCCAATTATTGCTGCTTTTTTTACATTTTGGATGATACAGAGTGTCTTTCAATTTCCTTTTACAAATGGATTTTCATTTTTGCTATTTTGTATAATATTAGCATTTGCCTTATATAAAATTTGTCCTAGTTCAAAATCCAAGAAAAATATCATCCTCCCTATGAACACAACCTTTCTATTTACAAGTATATATTCTGCACTTTTTGCTTGTGTTTTTATTTCAGAGTATTTGACTTTATGGCAACCGCATATGAGTGAAAGGAGCAAAATTGCTTATAGCTTAAACTCGCGCAATTGGTATGCTGGAATAAATCACGTTCATAGTTTGATAGACCAACAAGATTATGAGTCAGCACGAGATATTTTAAACACTGAGTTAAAAAAACGTCCTCATAATTTCGTTGCATTAAGGTATTTAATTAAAATCAGTTTATTAACTAAAGAGCTTTATAGTGTATGTGGATTAATGAAGCAGTATGATGCTTACTTTAATAATAAGAGTTCAGTTGCGCTGCTTCGAATGGTTACTTGCTCAAAGAGAGATGTTGAGGGATAGGTAAATAACGTTTGGGAAGACGCGCTTCTAACCAACCAAGCTTAGACCATCCAAATATTTCCAAGGGAAGATCGTAAAATGCGGCATGGTGCTTTATTTGTTCGACCAACTGCTTACGAATCTGGGTGTGGTTTTTCGATCCAGCAAAGTCCATTATAATATTGCCTCCCAAGTGTCGACATTTTAATTGCTGAATAATCATAGGAATGGCATTTTTATTTGTATCATGCTGATTATGGCTGCCACTATTTATATCAACAATAACTGCAGCTGCCGTCATGTTTATCACAATGTTTCCGCTAGGTGGTAGGTCGATAACGTTTAGAAAGAGAGAATCCCAAAAGTCCTCCACTCCAAATTCGTCAAATATATTTGAACTATTTTTATGAACATGAGGCAGTAGATCTGGACGATAGGTTTGTATAAAATTTCGGATATTTTTGGCTCTTGAGTCGTTATCAATGACAATCTCAACATCCTCATTAACATCAAGATCGCGTATCCAACGCTGACAAGGAGAAAGCGCAAGATAAGGAGTATTACAGGGAGTTTGCTTTTGCAGCAGCATAATTTCATTATACTGTTGCTGTAAGTTCTGAATTTCATGAAAAATCTGTTCAGGAACCACGTGAGTGGCAGATTCTCTGAGTGTTATAGGTTCTTTTTTTGAGAACATGCCCTGGAAACGTTTAATGACAGCGGGATCATTTATTTTTGAAGAAAGCTGGTACTCTTCATGAAAGGGATGAAATAAGCAGAATCGACCAGCTAGGACTATTTTCTGCGTTAAGAGTGGGCCCTTGTTTTGCGTTCCTTCATCTGGGATGGCTTCACGCCGAACCTGTACTAGAATAGATTGTCCCTCATGCGGTTTTGGAAATAAATGTTCCAAGGGAAGTATTCCAATTTGATCTTTTGGTAATCTAATGTAGGCGTGGCTGGAATAAACTTGTAGGACACGACCCCAGTATATACAATCTAAACACCCCGTATCATTGTTTTGTAACGTTTGCCATCCTAAGTCGGCGTCTAACACATGATCATCCTTAATATAAAGGGCGCGATGATAATTTTTATGGTAGCTAAACAAGAGTTTGATGGGCATTTAGTGTCCCATAGGTTTTATTAGATGCCTTATTTTTGGCGGAAAGTTATGCGTCCTTTAGTCAGGTCATAGGGTGTCATTTCAACAGTGACTGAGTCCCCTACTAAAACCCGAATGCGATTTTTGCGCATCTTGCCAGAGGTGTGGGCTAGAATAACATGATCATTTTCTAAACGAACACGAAACATTGCATTTGGTAGGAGTTCAATGACAACACCGTTGAATTCTATTAAATCTTCTTTTGCCATACTTCTTAAGCTCGCTTCCAAAAATTACTGTTGATACTTTACACTGGAATATAATGGCTTATATACCATAAAAATCCAACCATTTCATAAATTTGTCAACCCTATTCCCTAAAGTGCTTTAACATGTTCATAGATATGTGTGGGTTTCTTGCGGGTTGGCCAAGGATGGTAAATGTCACCTAAATGGCAATGAAGCCCCTTTGTTTCAATGCGAATTTCGTTGTCTCCAGAACATAAAAGATGAATAGTATTTGGCTTTTTTGCTTGTAGTGAGAGAAAATTTAAGATTCTGTCCTCACCTTTACGGCTAAATCCACGATGATGAACCTTTGTAACATTTCGGAAGCAGAGCCCGGAATGTACGCGATGATGCATAGGTTCTCCTTCATGGTCAACAGATGGCAATTCCCAACAAAATCTATTTGCTAATAAAGTGAAAGTTTCGTTGCGGGGTTCATAAACCATGGAGGTTAGGGGAAGCATGGCATCTTGTAAGAAAGTTGATAAAATAACAAGATCATCGACATCCTTGGCCATTAATCGAAGTGGTACAAAATCAGTTAACATGTGATGGCCTCCCTCCCCCTACTCATCAATTCGTTCAATACGTGCTCCACACATTCCTAATTTATCTTCCACCCGTTCGTATCCACGATCAAGATGATAAACACGATTTATAATGGTTTCTCCTTCTGCAGCAAGTCCGGCTAACACTAAACATACCGATGCGCGTAAATCTGTTGCCATTACAGGCGCACCATTGAGTTGAGGAACGCCTCGAACAAGGGCTGAAGGGCCATGAACGGTAATATTGGCCCCCATACGACAAAGCTCAGGGACATGCATAAAACGATTTTCCCAAATGGTTTCCGTCACAAGCGATGCACCCTGACAAATGGTCATAAGAGCCATCATTTGTGCTTGCAAATCTGTGGCAAACCCTGGAAAAGGTTCAGTCATGATGTCAACGCCTTGATGACTTTCTTGAGAAGCCTGCACTTGGAATCCAGTACTGGTTTCAACGAGAGAGACACCGGCTTTTTGAAGAAGGGAAGAAACGGTCGGGATTAAATTGAGGGACGTATTTGTAAGATGAATCGATCCCTTCGTGATTGCGGCTGCCATGGCATAAGTGCCTGTTTCAATGCGATCCGGAATGACACGATGAGTCGTTCCTGTTAGATGCTTTTTACCTTGAATAGTGATTGTATCGGTTCCTGCACCTGTAATTTCGGCACCCATAGAAATTAAACAATTGGCTAAATCAATAATTTCAGGCTCTCTTGCGGCATTTACAAGGCGGGACTCGCCTTTTGCAAGACATGCAGCCATCATAAGGTTCTCAGTTCCAGTAACTGAAACAACGGGGAAAGTGATGGTCGTGCCAGATAATCCATTGGGGGCTCTTGCATGGATATAGCCATCAATAAGCTCAATCTCTGCTCCCAAGTCACGTAGACCATTTAAATGAATATCAATGGGACGTACTCCAATGGCACACCCGCCAGGTAAGGAAACTTGCGCTTGTCCACATCGTGCCAGAATGGGCCCTAGAACAAGAATTGAAGCACGCATTTTGCGGACAATGTCATAAGGTGCTGTTGTGTTATGAATGGTTTGCGCGGTGAGAGTTAAGGTTTTTTGGGATGCATCATTGCTCAGGTGGACACCATGTTGATCAAGGAGTGCTTGCATGGATGTAATATCTGCCAGATTTGGCATATTTGTTAAAACAAGGGGCTTGTCTGTTAGGAGAGCTGCTGCCATAAGGGGTAGCGCGGCGTTTTTAGCACCGCTGATGGCTATTTCTCCTGATAAGGGGATGCCACCCTGAATTTTTATTTTCTGTAACGTCACGTTATAAAATCCTTAAATAAATGGAGTTGAAAATTTCATTGATTTGATCTTTTAGAGTCGAGGGAGTGTGACACCAGTTTGACCCATATATTTACCCAATCTATCGCGATAAGAAGTATCGCAAACCTGATCTGCCTTTAAAAATAAAAACTGGCAAGCCCCTTCGTTTGCATATATTTTGGCAGGTAACGGAGTCGTGTTGGAAAATTCAAGTGTAACATGACCTTCCCACTCCGGCTCTAATGGTGTGACATTAACGATAATACCGCACCGTGCATAAGTTGACTTTCCAAGACAAATCACTAAAACATCACGTGGAATTCGAAAGTATTCAACAGTTCGAGCAAGAGCAAAACTGTTGGGAGGAATAATGCAAATATCCGTTTTTCGATCAACAAAGCTCTCAGGCGAAAAAGATTTTGGATCAACAATCGCGCTGTCAACATTTGTAAAAATTTTGAATTCATCAGAGACGCGGGCGTCATATCCATAAGAGGAAACGCCATAAGAAATCAGTCCCTCCTTTTTAGAGATAAAAGCAGGCTTTTTTGTTTGAAGAGGGCCATTTACAGTGATGCGTTCGTCTTCATTTTCCTCTGAAGCCCGAACTTGATTGTCAACAAATGGTTCAATCATTTTATTTTGAAGGGCTTGTTGGCGAATCCAATGGTCGGGCAGAATAGGCATAAAAAAAGGACCTTTTTAAATATATTACTTAGTTCCAAACCTACACGATTTCAGTTTTTTTTTGGAGGAGTTTTTTTAATACTCTATATTTTTTATATCTTGCTGTGGTTGTATTTTTGATTTTTCACGTATCTGGGTTTGGGTTTTTCTTTTCCTCAAATTTTCTCGTAAAGCGACTCCTAATCTTTGTTGCCGTTGGGATTTTTTCCCTTTACTCGGATTCAAGCCTTTTTGTTGGTTAGATTCCATTTTCTACTCCATTCCCCTCTACAAAGCTTATGGGTTTTGCATGGCGTCAAATAATTTGCTTGGGGTATCTGTATAGACTGCAAATGCACCAAGTTCTGAAGCTTTTTTGTAATCTTCTACGGAATTTATACCAAACATAACAATTTTAGCATTTGGAAGTTTATCTCTCACTCTCTTAATACCCATATCTGTCCATACGACAAGATTTACAGGATATTCAGCATCACCCAGGGCCAACTTTTCTGAAATTTTAAATTGTCGAGTAAGTTCAAAGCCTAACCAAACAGGTTCTTGTGTTGTTTGTAGTTTTTGCGATCCTGTACTATTAAGGATTTCTTCAGCTGTATTTCTCCGACTTTCAAATAATTTGGCTTTTGGATAGTGGGTTTTTAGATAATTCAGGTGACTATCATCTGTTGAATAGAAAATGAGTCTATCCCAAGCCTTGGCTTTGTCTGCAACTTTTGCAATAGATTCTATAAGAGATTCTGCAGGTAAGGATTTTAAATCTACAATAATTTGTATTTGAGAAAAGGCTATTAAAACATCTTCAAGACGCGGAATTCTATACCTTTTTCCGCGCTCAGGAAAGGATCCTTTTTGTTCAAATTTATAAGCAGCATCTAAATTTTGAATATCTGACCATAAGAGGTCGCCAATTTTACCTCGGCCTTCTGTATTGGCTGATAAATCTCCTGGGTGATAGACGACCGCAATACCATCCTTGGTTACTTGAACGTCCATTTCTAAAATCTTAGCGCCGAGTTCAAGACATTTTTTAAAGGCAGGAAGGGTATTTTCAGGCTGTTCAGCTCTCCCTCCTCGATGGGGAATGATTTCTGGGAGAGGAAGCGCATGAGCATTAAAAACGGATGAAAAAAAGGCAAAGAAAACAATGAAAATGTGTCGTTTCAAGCAATACATGTATTTAATCTCTCTGAGAATGGAAATGAATTATTTTCTAATACCTAACATAGGCAAATATTCCTTCTCAATGGGTTTTTATAAAAGGGTAAAATATTCTTGAATCCAAGGAGGAGCTATGCCATTGTTTTGTTGATTAAATCAATGCCGCCGTGGCTCAGTGGTAGAGCACACCCTTGGTAAGGGTGGGGTCGAGAGTTCGATTCTCTCCGGCGGCACCAGCACTTAAGTTGGTGAATTTTATTTCAGGTTTCTTTTAACTCATGGTATATAAATTCTCAGAAGCTGCATTTTAATTAATAAGTTAATTTCTAAAAAAAGGTTTCTGATCGTTTTTGTTTAATTTTATGTCACGCCTCTACCGAAGAATGGGGCGTAGCCGAGTGGGATCAATGGCTTTATACGCACGCTCATATAGTAAACATGCCTTTCTTCCGTCGGCCGTATCAGCCTTTTTAAGGCGCCGGTTTGGCCAACTTGTTGGTTTTATGATGGTCTGTTTAGCAGTTATATTAGCTGCAGCGCTGGGAACATACCATTTTTCGGATCCTTCGTGGAATTTCGCTATAGATGGTCCTACAAGGAATATTTTGGCTTTTCCTGGAGCAGTCATTGCTGACATATTTTTACAGACATTCGGTATAGCTTCCCTTTACTGGATTGTTGCTTTTATGGGATGGGGCGTTAGATCAATTGCAGCAATCCCATTTCGATGGGGAGGATTGCGTCTTCTTTCTTTGGTGTTGTCGGTCTTATTGGCTTCCTGCGTTGCCGCTCAATTTACGTTACCTAAAACCTGGGCTCTTCCGAACAGTTTGGGAGGGGCCTTTGGAGTTATTCTTTTGCATCATGTTTATGGAACCATTGGTTCATCATGGATAACGTTTATTGGAGTGGGGTTATTATTTTTCTTTTTATCGCTTTTCTTGCTTTGTTTGGGTGTAGGATTGTCTTTTAAGCAAGTTATAAGTGGTATTCTATTTACAGGGTATCAATTGAATCTTGCTTTTTTGTGGACTTCTCAGGCTTTGTATCGGTTATTCATCAGAGGACGAAAGCGGTTGTTTGGTGACAGATTTGTAGAAAAGGAATTTGAGTTTTCATTAAAAAAGGAAAAATTATCTTCTGACACCAAAAATAATCTTTTGCTTACTTCCACCGAGCAAAATCAAGGTGTCCTTCGTATCACTGATGAGGATAAAGCTATTCATGTGTCTTCAGCAGAAAAGCCTAAATCCCCTCTTATTTGGAGGGAGGATTTTTCTTCAATTGTTGAAGAATCCGAGATATTAGATCAAGAATCATCTGCACAAACTTCTATTTCAAAATCGAAAAGCTCCTCCTTTTCTTCTAATCTAGCTGATGCATCTCTTTCGGAATGGGAAGACTATGAACTTCCTTCACTTGATTTGTTAGATCCTTCACTTAATAAGGCAGCACAGGTCATTGATTCAGTTGTTTTAGAAGAATCCGCATATCATTTGTGTAAAGTGTTGGAGGAATTTGGCGTTCGCGGTGAAGTTATGATGGTACGTCCTGGACCCGTTGTTACGATGTATGAGTTTAAGCCGGCCGCAGGAATTAAAACATCTCGTGTTATTGGTCTGGCAGATGATATAGCGCGTTCTATGAGTGCTTTATCTGCACGTATTGCTGTTATTCCGGGTCGTAATGTGATTGGTATTGAATTACCAAATCCCTCACGTGAGACTGTTTTCCTGCGCGAGCTTCTCCATTCCGAACTCTATGAAAAAGCAACTGCACAATTGGCTATTATTTTAGGTAAAGACATTGGTGGACAGCCTGTCATTGCTGATTTAACGCGCATGCCTCATCTTTTGGTTGCTGGGACAACAGGTTCAGGCAAATCTGTTGCTGTAAATACCATGATTTTGTCTCTTCTTTTCCGATTACCTCCGGATCGATGTAAATTTATTATGATTGATCCGAAGATGCTTGAATTATCTGTTTATGATGGAATACCTCATTTACTCACGCCAGTTGTCACTGATCCTAAGAAGGCTATTGTTGCTTTAAAATGGGCAGTTCGTGAAATGGAAAATCGATATCGAGCGATGTCAAAATTAGGTGTTCGCAATATTGATGGATATAACGCACGTATCCGAGAAGCCCGTCAATCAGGGGAACTTCTTGTTAGGCGAGTTCAGACGGGCTTTGATCCGGACTCTGGTAAGCCGGTTTTTGAAAATCAACCTTTAGATATTGAATCTCTACCTTACATTGTTGTCGTTGTTGATGAAATGGCGGATCTTATGATGGTTGCTGGTAAGGAAATTGAAGCAGCTGTTCAAAGGCTTGCGCAAATGGCTCGTGCTGCTGGAATCCATCTTATTATGGCGACGCAGCGACCTTCTGTTGATGTTATTACAGGTACCATAAAAGCTAATTTCCCAACGCGCATCAGTTTTCAGGTTACATCTAAAATTGATAGTAGGACAATCTTGGGTGAGCAGGGGGCAGAGCAGCTTTTGGGGCAGGGAGATATGCTTTATATGGTAGGGGGCGGCCGTATTTCACGTGTTCATGGGCCGTTTGTGAGAGATGATGAAGTTGAGCGTGTTGTTGCCTTTTTGAAGACGCAAGCCGATCCCGTTTATATAGAAAGTGTTACGCATGATGAAGATGAACTATTTTCGGATGATCAAGGAGTAAAAGGGCAAGATTCTCTTTATCAACAGGCAGTTGAACTTGTTATGAGAGAGGGTAAAGCCTCTACAAGTTTTATCCAGCGTCATTTGCAAATTGGGTATAATAAAGCCGCTGGTATTATTGAAGCCATGGAAAAAAATGGGATAGTCAGTCAAGCGAATCATGTGGGAAGGCGTGAAGTTCTTCGTTAATGTGTCTTCTTTTTTGCCTGTCCTAATATGCATATCATTTCTTGAGGTTTAAGCGTGAATTTTGATTGCCCCTTTAAAATTTCTCAAGAAACCTACCTAAAATTAGAAACTTATCGTTTCTTTTTAAGTAAGTGGAATCAAAGCACTTCTTTAGTTCAGGAGGCCACATTACCTGATTTTTATTCTCGTCATGTTTTTGATTCATTGCAACTTGTCCCCTTTATTTTTATGTATTTTATTGATAGATGTCCTTCTGATTTTGTTGCTTCTTTTAAATCTATTCATTTTCCAAATAAGGACTCTGTTGAAAGTTCCCCATTTATTTATCCTGAATCATTAATTAAGCCATATCCTTTTATCGACTTTCCTCTATTTTTAGAGTCACTCCCTGAGCCACTTTATGATCTTTCAATTTTAGATATAGGCTCAGGAGCTGGATTTCCAGGTATGATTTTAGCTTTGTGCGGCTTTAAGAATGTCGTTTTATGTGATAGCAATCATAAAAAGTGTTTATTTTTGGAGGAGCTAGCTCGTGAACTTCATATTAATGTAACGATTTTAAATGATCGTGTTGAAAATGTTTCTCATAAGTATGATGTTGTAACCTCGAGAGCATTTTCTGATTTGAGAAATTTAGTTAAAATATTTAATTTTGTTTCACGTGAAACAAAATCAATCGGATTATTTTTAAAAGGTAAAAAAGTTTTTCATGAAATTGAGATATCGAAGAAAGTTATAAGAAATAAGTACAGAATATATAAATCATTTACAAGTGACGATGGGTCTATTTTTTGCATTTCTAGCTAATCTCTCATTCTCAAGAATTCATTACTATTAATGCTGAAGATACAGGTTATGTTTCACGTGAAACATAACCTGCTTGTGAGAAGTAAATACAACAAAAAACTGACAATAGGTTTATTTTAGTATGTTGGATAGGCTAACTTTATAAAGTGGTTCGTCCCAAATCTCAGATTTATCTATAACATATCCATCAGCTGTAAAATGATTATTTAAAAGTCGCTTTTCAGATGGTCTAGGATATATATGCATAACTTGCTTAGTATAATTATCTTTCATGACTTGTGCTACATAGTAGAGTAAGTAGAAAGAAAATTCCTCAAAAGATCCCTTTAATAAGGCTTGAGGGCTTGGCGAAATGCTTGCAATTTGGTAAGAAGACTCACTACCCATAAGATCTATACCTGCAGTCACAATTAAATTTGAATGAAAATTAATAAAATCCTTAAAAGAAGGAACAACATTTTTAAAACTCCACGAAAGCGGTTGGGTAATAGGCTCACTAGAGACATAAGCATAAAACAACCCAGGTTTAAACATGACATCTTCCATATAGCGCATAGCGGCTTGTAATTCTAGGATATACCTTTCAAAACCTTGAAATGGGGCAGATGAGTGTATTGCTTTATTAGCTATGTCCTCTACAAATGTATAATATTCTTCCTTAGAGTAAGTATCTCCCTTTAAATCAGATACATTATTAGACAACATAAAACTTTGAGATGTATCTTCGCATTCTTTATATTCAGAATAGGGAATAGGGTCTCCTTGAATTGCTCTTAGGCAAATTGATGGTAAAAATGCGATACCGCTACTGACAAATTGCTCAGAATAAAGGGTGTAATAACGTTGAAGTAATGGTTTATCATCATTAGAAACTTGTTCAATACCAAAATACACTTTTCTCCCAGATGGAAGCGAGCCTTCCGAAGTAAAAAAATGATCACTTAGTTTTGAAATAGGTGCAAAAGATACGTTAGAGCGTACTCGTAGTGCTGAGGAAGTGCCTTCAGTGGAAGAATTAATAGGCACGCCCTCCATAGAAAAACAATTAGAAAAATTAATAAGTATAAGTAATAAAGCGGTCTTAAAATTCATAATATATATGTCTCCATGCAAATAATGGTGGTTAATAATATTTCCATAATCATATAGGCATAACTATTAATAATTTCAACAATAATAGAAATTTAGGGGCTTACAGGGCATTTTTCCTGATCTAAAGCTGATAAGACCTTTTGAGGAGTTAGAATTTGTCCCAAGAACTTACCACTTGGAGAGTGACATCCGTAAACAGCGTAAAAGGGAATGCCAAATTGATTAAAGGACTTAAGATAAGAAGCTATAGTAGAGCTGCGTGAGGTCCAGTCAGCCTCCATGGCAACAACATTTGAAGCATCAAGAGCTTTTACAATAAGCTCAGATCCCAAAACAAAAAGGTAATTTGCCTTGCAAGTCAAACACCAATCCGCAGTAACAGAGACAAAGACAGTTTTACCTTGCGCGACCAAATCAGAAATCTTATCTGGCTCAAAGGGCTGCCACAGACCATTGCGCTTGATTGGAAGATTGGAATTAGAAATAAAGGAGGGTATAAAAGCTGGTAAAACGAAAGCAATGACAAGAAAAGAGGAAACTGTCACCCATATGCGCCTTCTATTTTTACGAGAACGCGTTCGTGCGCCTTTCAAAATAAATGTAACTGCCACCATGCATAAGCCTACAAAAAGAGCAGACAGTAAGCCAATTTCAGATTTCAATACGTAAAGCAGCCATAGCGCTGTTGCTATAATTAAAAACCCAAGTAAAGTCTTTACTGTAACCATCCAGGAGCCTGGCTTCGGAAAGCGGGTAGCAAAAGAGGGAAAGAATGCAATCAGTAAGAAGGGAAAAGAAAGGCCCAAACCCATAGCGGAAAAGATAGAAATGATTTCGGGTACACCGCTCGATAAAGCAAAAGCAAGGGCGGTTCCTAAAAAAGGTGCTGAGCAAGGTGTAGCAAGAAGAGTAACAAGGCTCCCTTCAAGAAAAGATCCAAGCAAATTCTCTCTCTTCGGTGTCAAATGAGCCATATGTGAAATAAAATGAGGTAAATGAAATTCAAAAAAGCCAAAAAGATTTGCTGCAAAAAGAGTTAAAATACTGACCAATGCAATTAAAAAATAAGGTTCCTGAAATTGAATTCCCCATCCGACAGCATGGCCGGAAGCCCGCAATAAGATGGCACCGCAAGCGAGCAAAAAGAAGGAAAACACTATCCCTAAGACGGTTGCTAAAAACTCTTGCCGAACAGCAAGCCTGCGGCCACCCCCATGACGCAAGACAGAAAGAACTTTCAAAGATAAAACGGGCAAAACACACGGCATAATGTTTAAAATTAAACCACCCAAAAAAGCAACCAGGAGCATTCCCGCCCAGAAATTTAATGAAGAAGTAGTTGGATCTAATTTTTGTTCAACCTCAACTGAAGTATCATGATAGTTGATTGTAAGCGTAACAGAATTGGTGCCTGGGGGCAGGGGGGCAGGAACACGAGAAATATCAGGATAGATAGATGCCGTATAGATAACTGAGCTGCCATCACTAGATAGTGAAGTCGATGGAGCATCAACCAACAGACCTTTTATTTCAGCAAACAACTCAGGTATATCTGATGTTAAAAATGTACCAGCCCTTTTTCCTATAATAACTTGTAAAGTAGGTGGCTGACCCTTTGTCTCTAATATTTTAATACTTTGAATTTGAAGATTATCAAAATTACGACGTCCAAAAGACTCAACTTTTGGAAGTTTATCAAAAGCCTCAGACAAAAGCTTGCCATGTTGAGAAACCTCTTTTTGCTTTAAAGGGAAGTCGAGGACTAACGTTTCATTGATCGGCAAGCAACTAGATGCATCACAGAGCAACATGTTGACTTCCACCAAGGCGTAAACAGGCTGAGTTGGATCCTTGGTTTCTACTATAATGGGTAAAATAACATTTCCCTCGTACCCATTGACTATTCCAAGGTCCGTTGGGATGTGCTTTGGAAGAGGCCACAGCATTTTTGCAGATTTAATATTATTTGCTTTTGTCCAATTTAATGTGATTCCATAACCCGCTCCACCGGAAGAACGCCAGTAAGTTTTCCAGCCAGGAGCAAGTTTGGCATGCAATCCAAAAAGGAGCGTGGAATTTTTACCCAACGGTTGGGATTGTGAAATAAGAGAAAGTTGGACTTCTTTACTTTCCTCTGCAAAAGTGGCACTCAATGCAAAGAGAGTTATGATCCATAGGGCTTTTAGAGTGAAAAAAGGGAAGCAGATCTTTTTCTTCATTAATTATTCCGAATATTAACTGTCATAGCCCATTTAATTTGCTTTTGAATCTTCTCAAAAGCCTGATACTCAATTTGACGAACACGTTCTCGAGATATTCCCAAGGCTGAGCTTATTTCTTCTAAAGTTAAAGGGGGGTCTTTGAGTCGTCGCTCATAGAATATACGATGTTCTCGTTGACTTAAGGAAGACATAGCATTGTCTAAAATATGACGACGATTTTCCATTTCATTTGAATGAATAAGCTGCATTTCTTGATCTTCACGATCATCTACAAGCCATTCAATCCATTCTGGTGAATCCTCTTCAGAAGAGCGAATAGTAACGTTCAGAGAACGGTCTCCTGAAAGCCGTTGATTCATTTGAATAATTTCTTTTTCAGTTACAGACAGTTTTTTTGCCAACGCTGTAATAATTTCTGGCGTGAGCTCTCCTTCTTCTAAAGCATGAAATTCACGCTGAGCTTTACGTAAATTGAAAAAGAGGCGCTTTTGCGCGGCTGTCGTCCCAATTTTAACAAGAGACCATGTACGTAAAATGTATTCTTGGATGCTGGCCTTGATCCACCAAATTGCATAAGTCGATAATCTAAACCCTTGTTCAGGATCGTAATGCTTCATGGCTTGCATCATGCCGATGTTTCCCTCAGCGACAAGGTCACTCATGGGGAGACCATAACCTCGGTAACCATTAGCAATTTTTGCCACAAGACGCAAATGACTGGCAACCAATTGATCAACAGCTTTAACATCTCCTTCCTCGTGCCATTTTTTTGCCAATTGATATTCTTCTTCCAACGTTAACATTGGGAGATTGCGAATTTGGCGAACGTAATGCCTATTAAGCTCATCACGATCTTGTGAAGGTAAGGATTTTGTCATATCAAATCACTCACTAAATTAAACCGCAAGGATATTGATTCTTAAAAAAATAGTAGCTGATGAAAAAGTTTAAATGCAATGCCAAACTCTCCATATTTTTAATTTAAATTCGCCGAATTGTCAAGAATAGCAACTATTTTAACATGTGCTGGTGTGAAGGTAATAAAAGGATGTAATTTGACAAATAAGTACATATATATTATATAAAAATTACATTTAATAGATTATCTTAATTGATTTTAAGATAATATATCTGGAGCTTAATTATGAAATTTATACGTGAAATTACTGTGGGTTTGTGTTTTGTACTTGTATGGCCCACCTATTCTATGGAAACAGCTGTCCCTCCAACCATTGAGGAGCGCCCATCTGTCCATCTTTTACAGGTATTTAGGATGAAAGGCTTCGATACTCCTTTGTGGGTAAGTGCTGAAAAAGTTACAAGCGAGAACATTGCGGGTTGGTTGGCTTTCCAAGGGCAACAAAGAGAGAGTTCTAATGAAGTAAAAGCGATAGAAATATTCGGACGCAATGCAATACCTAATGCGCGATTTAATGATGTAACAATTGGTGATATGTATCGGCATATCGATGATACTATCACCCATTTCTCAAAATTGCTTAGAATTTACAATGAACAGGGGCTAGATAGATGGGACTTTTACGTTATTTTTGCAAGCTCAAAAGATCCACGCACTTCCGAATTTTTACGTATGAGAGACATAGAAATGACCGTTCTTTCAATGAGCGAAAAAGGACTTCCCTTTTTCGTACAAATGGGAATATGTCGATCAGCTGAATATATGAACAATGGAAGTCCAAAACATTCCGGAATAGCTCGTCTTCTTCACGGATGTGCTGCTCGAAACTTTTCAGAAAAAATATTCTTGTACACCCTTCCTAAACAAGCCATGCGGCTTATTCTGGAAAGGGTACTCCCGCAGGGTACTTTCTGGGTTAAACATAAAAAACCAACCGATGAATTTTATCATCCTTTAAGGTACGAAGAAGGAAGGTACACTATGGTAGATCGTCACAACACAAATCTTTTTTCATGGTCGGCAGGTACAAATGATTTAAAAAATCGTTATCCTTGGTTGTACTATGTGGTTTCATTAGGAGTGATTGAGGACCCTGCAGGAGGGCACTTTATGGCAGATGCGCGCGTTCTAGCAAAACTGTTTGAAGATAATATTGCAGATGAATAATTTTTAAAAGAGAACCCCCTTATCTCTCTTCTCTCTGGCTAAATTATCCATTTGAAATTGAATTTTAGAGGGCCTTCAAAAGGCCCACGGCTTCTCGAACGTCATTCATATGTTTGTTTGCCAATAAATTAGCCCGCTCTGCCCCTGTCTTCAAGATAGACTCAAGATGCTTTCCTTCTTTAAGAAGACGCTGAATTTCTTGTCCAATGGGCAAAATATGCTCAATGAGTAGGTTGGTAATGTCCTCCTTAAAAGTTGAAAAATTATTGCCTGCGAATTTTTGACAGATTTGATCGGCTGTTTGTCCTGAAAGAGCAGCATAAATACTTACCAAGTTGCGAGCTTCTGGACGGGTTTCAAGACCTTTTGCTGTATCAGGGAGCGGATCAGTATCTGTTTTAGCTTTGCGAATTTTTATTGCAAGGGTATCCGCATCGTCCATAAGATTAATGCGTGAATAATCAGAGATGTCTGATTTACTCATTTTAGAGGCTCCATCCCGCAGGCTCATGATGCGTGTAGCAGGACCTGTGATGACAGGTTCAGGAAGTGAAAAGAGATCTTTACTAAATGTACGATTGAACAAACCGGCAAGATCTCGCATGAGTTCAACATGTTGTTTTTGATCTTCTCCTACAGGAACGTGGGTGGCTTTATAAAGGAGCACATCCGCTGCCATGAGAACAGGATAAGCTAGAAGACCCAAGCAAGAATTTTCTCTATTCTTGTCTGCTTTCTCTTTAAACTGTGTCATCCGGTTAAGCCACCCCAGGGGAGTCAAACAACTAAAAATCCAGCTAAGTTCGAGATGAAGGGGCACATGACTTTGCGCAAAAATGATTGATCGGTTCGGATCTATACCGCTTGCAATAAATGCAGCTGCCATCATGAGTGTATCAGACGCAAGATTTTTATTGTCTGAGAGCGTGGTCATGGCATGGAGATCAACCACGCAGATTAGGTTCTCATCCATCTCCTTTTGTAAAAAAACGCAATTACGGATTGCCCCTAAATAGTTGCCTAAATGAACGTCTCCTGTTGGGCGGTATCCCGAAAAAACGCGTTTCATTGTTATCTCCTTATTCCTTTTAATTGCGTCTAAAAGCCTGGCGCAGGTTTGCTAAATTAAAGGCACCAGTCAATTGGCCCATCCCCCCAAAAACAATCATACCGTAAATGATAATTCCTAGAACAGAACAGATTTGAAAGAGCAATGTATCGGGGAGGATGGATATCCAATGGTCGCGTGCAATTATTAAACCAACCCCCATTACGCCCGATGAAATGATAACCTTAGCAGCCGTAAGAAGTGTTTGACGGGAGAGAAAAAACCACTTTCTTCTTTGAAGAAAAATAAGTTGGAGAGTTGCATTGAGCCAAGCAGCGATGGAAGTCGCCATGGCCAATCCTACATGGGAGAATGGCCCCATCAGAATAATATTAAGCACGAGATTACACCCAATGCACACAAGGGCAATCATGACGGGTGTTTTGGTATCTTCGCGTGCAAAAAATCCTGTGGCAAAAACTTTGCTTAACACATAAGCAGGGATGCCAGTGGCAAAAGCTGATAGAGCATTTGCTGTAGCTGAGACTTGGTCACCTTCGAGTCCATACAAAAGATCAATAATCGGATAAGAAAGAAGCACCAATCCCAACGAGGCGGGGACAGTGAGTTGGAGAGAAATTTCCACGGCCATACTTTGGCTGGCTTTTGCCTTGTCATCTTCGCCCAAGCGTATTTGACGTGAGAGTGAAGGTAAAAGTGCCGTGCCCATTGCAATCCCAAAGAGGGACAGAGGGAGTTGATTTAACCTGTCTGCGTAATGAAGGAATGAAATTGATCCAGCTGGGAGAAGGGAGGCAAATACCATATCTAAAAGCAGGTTAATGTTCATTACCCCCGCTCCGATGGCACCTGGAACCATGAGACGCATAATTTTACGTACCTCAGGGGTAAGGCGGGGAAAGCGAAGTTTTATTCGGAATCCTGCACGCCAACAAGCCCAATAGAGCCAAGCCAACTGAAGAATACCTGATAGAAATACTGCCCAAGAGAGAAGATTACCGGCTGCCAAATCAGCATAGAAAAGCATAATCATGGCCCCAATCATAATAATATTAAGTATGATTGGAGCTGCTGAAGCAGCCGCAAAGCGATCAAGAGAATTAAGGACGCCACTTAAGAGGGCTGCTATAGAGATAAACAAAATATAAGGGAAAGTAATGCGGGTAAAAGTAATGGCCATTTCTAATCTCTCTGGTGTCGTTGAAAAACCAGGAGCCATTAATCCAATAACCCAGGGTGTAGCAATAACAATAAATAAAACGAAAATTATAAGTATTGTTGCCAAAACAGCGAGAACGCGCTCTGCCAAAACTTGGGCTTCAGCTGGCCCGTTGCTGGCAAGTTTTCCTGAGAACTGGGGAACAAAGGAGGCGCTAAAAGCACCTTCAGCAAAGAAGCGACGAAAAAAATTAGGAAATTTAAAAGCTACCAAAAACGCATCTGTGATTGGTCCAGCTCCTATGATATGTGACATAAGGCTTTCACGTGCGAGTCCAAAAATACGACTTATGCCAGTAAAGCTCCCAACAGTTGCAATGGCACGAATAATTTTCATTTTTTTGAAATTCCGGGTCTTTGTACTTAAGGGTTGAGACGACTGTTTTGTAGGAGTTTATTCACATTTATACTTCTTTTTCAAGGTTGAGAGTTCTTTTTTCATGTCATCTCCCATATTTGGAAAGTCAGTTTTTACCTTGTTCCAAACAGTACAAGCATCTTCTTTTTTACCTTGCTTTGCAAGTATGTCCCCAAGATCTACCATACAATCAGCTGCCTTTGAACTTTTAGGATTCATTTTATAGGCCTTTACTAGAAGCGGTTTTGCGCGGTCATATTCTTCTAAGTTAATATAACACTTCGCTTTCCAATATATTGCCTTGGAAACCAAAGGATCATTAGGATAGGTTTTTATAAAGTAGTCAAAGGCCTTTCGGGACTCTTTGTATTCATTTTTATTATAAAGGGCAAAAGCTTCATTATATTGTGCTTGGGCATTTCCCGCTACAAGCTGGGGGGCTGAATCTTCTGCCTGTTTAGTCGCTGCTTCCCGAAGGGATTCAACATCTGTTTTACCACCTTTTTTTGGAGGAGTTGTATCCTTATTTTCATCCCCTTTAGGAGCGGATAATTCTAATAGATGAAGAAGGGATTCAGTCTCATCGTCTCTTTCTTGAGGAAAAGTAGGATCGTGTGTTTGGTCCCATGATTCTGCTTTACTTCGAGATTTTATTTCTACACCTTCTTGAGGAGGGGATGCTTTATTTTTAGAAGAAGATTGTTGTTGCCGTAATTCTTCATTTTCTCTTTTTAGGTGATCAATCGATGAATTTAAACGACGCATTTCTTCTTTTAAGTGGTTGAGATCATCATGTGTGACGCGCGAACCAGGATTTGCATCCTCTGCCTTTCCATCTTTGGCATTCAATTGGTCTTCCAATTGAGCAATGCGTTCATTTAAATCACCAATAGTTGCATTTGTATCCTCTGCGTTTACAGAGCAACAAGAAATCAATAAGGAAGCCGTAAACAAATGAAATACCGGCTTTCTCCATTTGAGTGATGCGAATAGATCCATACTTTTTCCTCTATTTCAATACGGAGAGTTTCTATAACCCGTTTCTATCAGATTTTGTGGAAAAGTGCGACTAAATTTACTTATTCTGCTTATTATTCTTCACCTCCCTTTTCGGAAGAGTTAATGAATTGAGGTGACGCAAAAGGTCCTGACGTTGCTGTGAAGTAAGATAGGGAACAATGGAATCACGATAGAAGGCAGCATCCATTGTCACATCATGTAAGTGTTCGTAATTAAGGGAAGCTAAGGATAAATACAAATAGGCTTTTACAAAATCTCTCTGTGTTCCTTGGCCATTTTTATACATGATACCGCAATTGAATTGACTCGGACCGTATCCCATATGTGCTGCTTGTCTATAGTACTCTAGGGCCTTTGCTTCATTTTTGTTTACACCATCTCCAGATAGGTAAAGACCTGCAAGTTCATCTAATGCTGGAGCATAATTTTGAAAAACAGCCTTTTCCAAAAACTCTAGTCCTTTCTTGAAATTGTAGTGAGATGATGTGGGAGAAAGATAAATCATGGACATAAGGTAAAGTGCATGCGGATCATTTTTTTCGACATAGGGTGACAATGTGTCCATAGCTTCGTTTAATTTACCTTGATTCATTAGGTATTCGCTCTTTTGTAAAGTAGCGCAAATTGGAAAAGAAAAATTTATAAAGAATATAAATAACAACTCAATCATTGTGATTACTTTAAAAGGAACATTTAGCTGACACATAATTTGTTTTCTCCGACAGTCTTTTCAAATATAACTATTAATTGTTTCCAAAATTATAGGGCGCAAAATGCAGATCAACATACCATCTTTGTGCTTAAATTTCTTCCATTTTTTAAAAAAGTTAAAATTTTATCTTCTTGACAAATGTGGGCCCATGAATATTATTAAGTGCGGCTGGCTGGATTTTTTTATTATGTATTTTGTAATAACGCAGCGGCACGGGTTTTTACTTAAGAAAGGAAAGCAAAATGGCTACGAGTGACCGTCTCAAGACGATAGATAATCAAATTAATAAATTACAATCGCGGAAAAAGAAGCTTGAGGAAAAAAGAAAAAATCAAATTACAACAATTTTAAATCGTTGTGGGGCGAGTAAAATATCAGACGAAATTTTGGCGGGTGCTGTGCTGGATGCTGTTAGAGCCTTTAATAAGAATGATCGTCGTATTGCCACCTGGGAAGCAGAGGGTCACAAAATCTTAAAACCTGGTCGTGGAAAAAAACGATTCGTATAACTTCTTATATCTTCTTATAAATTCTCATTAATTTCTCCCCTTAAAATCCGCTCTTGCATTTCAAAAGCGGATTTTTTATATTCTTAATTAATCCTTACTCGTAAAAGTAGAAAAATTTGCAAATGAGTTTGGAGTACATAACAGGCAACAATAAGAAACAAGAAGAAAGCCTTTATGAAAGACATTCAGAAAACACACCTCATAATTCTTACCTTATTTCTTCAATGCTTTATCTTAGTTTCTTGTCGTTCAGCTACTCTTACTTCCCACCAATCTCTCGATAGTACACATATCCAAGCTTTAAAAATTGCTCCTCAAAATAAACGCAAAGCACCAAAAGAAATTCATAAAAGCAGAAAGAAACTCAATGGGCCCATCCCTGCAGTGATGAAACAATGTGTTTCCATAAACATTACAGATGAGGTTCCTTTAAAAGATGCCTTAATAACATTAGCTCGACAAATAGCCGTGAATTTGCAATTAGATGGGAAGATACTGACACGCATTGTATTCTCAGCCAACAAAACCCCTTTTATTGATGTGATAAAGGATATATGTGACCTTGCTGGTTTACGCTATACAATTAATGGACACTCCATACGAATAGAAATGGATACACCTTATCCAGTCAATTATTCTGTACAATTTTTAAATTTGGCACGGTCCAGTGAAAACCGAATTTCCATAGCAACAGATGTTTTTTCAAGCATAAAAGATAATAAATCTCCCGCTGATAATGGCTCAAATACAGCAATTGTTGGGAAAGCCATTAATGATTTTTGGATTGAGCTAGATAACAATTTAAAAACGATACTGAAAGGGGAATTTGTGGATAAGGAAGGTTCCCAAAATTCATCAAGCTACAGTCTTCACAAGCAAGGTGGGTTGGTATCTGTTTATGGAACTTCGCGTCAACACGCCCTGATTTCAAATTATTTAGATACATTGCGTCATGCTGTCTCAACTCAAGTTTTAATAGAAGCCAAGGTTATAGAAGTAAGCCTAAAAGACCAATATAAAAGCGGTATTAATTGGCAGAAATTAGCTGGCAATGTTTTTCGTGTTGACATGGAGCTGGGAGATTTTGCGCAACGTGGGCGCTTTATGGATCCTACAAGCGCACAAACAGATATGCTCACTTTTGGATTACAAGGACAAACATTTTCGGGTCTCCTTAAAGCCATTGAGGAATTTGGGGCTTCTAGGACTTTATCAAGCCCACGCTTAACAGTAATGAATAATCAGACAGCCATTTTGAAAGTTGCTCAGAATCAGGTCTATTTCCGCCTCAATTATGAAAAGCAATTAAATTTAACAGTCAATCGAGAAAGTATAAATGTATCAAGCGACATTCAAACGGTTCCTATCGGTCTTGTCATGTCTGTGCAGCCCTCCATAGATATGCAAACAGGGGACATTATTTTGTCTTTGCGCCCAACTATCTCCCGTCTTTCTCATTCAGTAAGTGATCCGGCAGTAGAAATTGCATTTGCAAATGCAAAACCCCACACAACTGTTCAACCTAAACCTTCACTCATTCCTGTGGTGGAGGTGCGTGAAATTGATTCTATTTTACGCCTCCAGTCGGGAGAAATTGCGATTTTAGGAGGATTGATGGAAGCACGTACCACGCATGGGACTGCCAAAGTTCCTTGGGCGGGAGATTTGCCAGGGGTGGGTCAGCTCTTTACAGCAACAGCAGACGGAGATGAAGTTGTGGAGCTGGTTATTCTTTTGCGGGCTAGCATTATCGAAGATACACCCGCTCCGGATGCTGCTGATCAACGCCTCTATGAAGAGTATATTGAAGACCCACGCTCCTTAATTGTGAGTTAAGGATGCTGAATCTTAAAGTTCATGCGTGATAAATATCTATAAAGACTAGATTATAAGCAAAACCATATCTCATTAGCATTGGAAGCTCCAAACCAAGAGCGATGGAATCTTAAGAGGCGTAAAAAGCCTTACATAATAAAAAACCTAGGTTGGGCGGCTTATTTTACCTTTTCACCAGAAGCATCATAGATTCCAATCTTTTTGATATCATCTGATGCCTTCACCTAAGAAGAGAAGGGGAAGAGCGAAAGTAAAGAATTTTTTCATGTTATCGTTCATTTTTATTATTAATTTTTGGTTAGCATATCAGGCTACAATTATTCAATCAATTGCTATAAAATAAGCGAACAACCCAACTTTATTGAAAGCTTCAAGATTTAAATGAGAGGATATTTTTGGGCATTAAAGACTTGATAGTGCCACCACTCCATAGGGTAATAATCCCATCCTGCGCTCACCATAATTCCCAAAAGAGTATAACGGTTTGCAGCAGCTTGTTGAGAGACTGAAGCATTCACATGATGAGAATTTTGAGAAAGATCATCAAATTCTGTACCCATATCAAGTTCTTTGCCTGAAGCGTCAACCAATGTTAAGTCAACGGCAATGCCGCGTGTGTGTGGTGACCCTTTTTCAGGAGGCGTAATATAGTTTGGATTAGAACAATAAGCCCAAAGAGATTCTTGGGCATATCCTGGGCGGTACGCATCTAATATTTTAAGTCGTAAGCCCTGATGTTTGGCGAGTTCGATAGATCGTTCCAAAAGAGCGAGTGCATCAGGGTGAAGTAAACAGCGGTACTCATTAACAATAGGCCTTCCTATTATGTTATTTTCTGTTGCATAACGTAAATCAAGAATAATATTATGAGTTGATTCTGTAATCTCAATAAGAGAATTATTAGAAGGTGCAGAATCTTGATTGGGATTTGGGCGTGTTTCTAAGTTGGTTTGTGACATGTTACTTCCCGGATATTAATATATAATACATTAGTATTTTATGAATACAATATTGGATAATTTTAATCAATCAGTAAATATACTTGCTTTTGATACGTCACGTGATGAAGCATCAGTGGCCTTGTATTCTTTTGGAAAAATGCAAAGTTTCTCTTTACCTATAGGGACAGGGCCGCATAGTCAAGCAGCATGTCTAGTTCCTGCTCTTCAGAAACTCTTGGAAGATGCAGGCATTACTTTTCAAGAAGTGCATGTTATCGCAACGCCAACTGGACCAGGCTCTTTTACAGGCTTACGGTTGGGAATCGCCACTGCCCAAGGTTTGCTTTTAGCTACAAACGCAGAATGTTATACACCAACAACCTTTCAAATGGTTGCTTTTGATGCTTGGAAAAAACAGCAAGGCTTGCAGTCTCATTCAAAGCTCCATTCTCTGGATTCTTATTTAATAACACTTACGACTAAGAGAAGCAGCTACTATGTGCAAGCTTTTGACGGGGCTCTTGCACCGATCATTGCGCCGGCTATTTTTGAGCCAGAAGACATACAAGAATTTTTAACCCAACATCCAAAAATGAAGCAGGTAGACCAAACAACAGATGTGGGTGCCGAAAATTTAATACATCTTTATTTTCATGAGAAGGATAGTGGCGCAACTCTCGCAAGTTCCTTGCACCCCTTTTATTTACATGATCCTGAATTTGTTCGACAAGATACATGATTTCTCTCATTCCTTTAACACCCAATGACGATTCAACATTAGAATCCATTCATGTGGCGTGCCTCCCAAATTCATGGAGTCAGACCGCATTCAAAGAGCTCTTAAATGAACAACATACATTTGGATGGATGGCACTCTCACAGGAAGAGGGCCCCGTTGGGTTTATTTTAGCAAGAGTGTTGAGGAGGGAAGCAGAAATATTAACATTTGCTGTGTTTCCGTCTTTTCAAAGAAAAGGAATTGGCCGCTCACTTCTCAGCAAATTGTTTGCGCATTTGGCGTCTATTAGATGTCTTACTGTATTTTTAGAAGTTGCTGAGAACAATGAACATGCTTATAAGCTTTATCAGTCCTTTGGGTTTACCCAAGTTGGAACACGCCCTGACTACTATCAGCAAGAGGACAAGAGTTTTATTTCTGCGCGCGTGATGATGGGTCATATTAGATTAAAATAGCCATTAATTTGTATAAAAAAAGAAGAGGTTTTACTTTTTATGCACTGAAGTTCTGCGCAGTCGCTTTCCTTTATTGTTTCGCGCTTTTATATAGATCCCAACGCTCCAGATAACCTGTGAAATAACATACCCCCAAAAAGCTGCGCCTATGGAAACGATGGCAACTCCTAAAAGGTAGGCCTTGCCTATAGAACCAAACCACATGAAAAGTTCTCTAAAAAAAACACCTAAAGAGGCCCCTTGCCCGACATTTAACTCGGGAAAAGAAAAGTTATGAGCAGGTTGAAATAATATCAGAGAACCAACCTTATACATAAAAAAATTAATGGGGATAAAAGTAAGAGGATTGTTAAGCCACGTAAGGGCGATGGCGAGGGGAAGATTTGCTGAAAAGTATAAAGACAATAAAGCGGCCCATAGCATTTGAAAAGGGATTGGGAGAAAATTAATAAACAAGCCAATTGCAATGCTTTTGGAGACAGAATGTTTGCTAAACGACCATAAGCTGCTGTGATCTAAGTACTTTACAATACTTTTTAATTTAGGGTTTTTGCCAATAGATTTGGGAGAGGGTAGCCATTTTTTCATGCGACTTTTCATCAACGAGCGATTCCTTGCTTAATAAAATCTATACTAAGTGTTTCAATGTTCTCTCACAATACTTGCTTGCTCAAATAAATTTTATAAATGCCCATTTTTAGGTCAAAACTACACTTTTTGTCGCACATGAAAATGAACTTCATTTAATATCAAAGAGTCTTCTTTGTTCATAATTTCTCTTAACTTCTAACTATTTTAAAAAAAAAAGAATTTTAAAAAAAAAGACTTGTTCTTTTTCTGTATTAGATTTATATATCAAAGACTGAAATATAATAAAGAGGATTTACAAACTATGTCAGAACAACCCATTCGCTTAGAATTGTTAAGTTTAACCGCAGAAATTGTTGCCGCGCATACTTCCAACAATACTGTAGGAATTGGAGATTTACCTAGCGTCATTCAGCAAGTCTTTGTGACTCTTTCTAATCTGAGCACTGATGGTGTTCAAGGTGGACTAACAACACGTCCAAAGCCAGCTGTTCCCATTAATAAATCCATTACTGATGATTATATTGTGTGCTTAGAAGATGGTAAGAAATTGCAAATGCTTAAGCGCCATCTAAAGACCGTCTATAATTTGTCTGTGGAACAGTATCGTGAGAGATGGGGGTTGCCATCTGATTATCCTGTTGTTGCGCCTAACTATGCGAAGCGCAGAAGTGAAATAGCTAAATCGAGTGGTTTGGGCATGTCACGTCATCGTCGTAAGAAATTAAAGGTTGTTGAGAACGTAGATAATATCTCACAAGTTGCTTAACTCTTATTATTAAGAAGCCAGGGTTTAAACCTTCAGAAAATGTTCATCATGTTTTCTTGGTATTAAATTCCTGGCTCTTAATATTTCACATAACGTCAAACACTAGGATCGGATGTTTCCTCAAACTCTTCTGAAAAAAAAGCTCTATATAAAGACATACGGTTGTCAGATGAACGTATACGATTCTGAACGTATGGCCGATATCTTAACTCCCCTTGGATATATTCTTACTGATAATCCCGATGAAGCTGACATGACAATATTAAATACTTGTCATATTAGAGAAAAAGCTGAACAGAAAGTTTTTTCCGATCTCGGGCGATTACGGGACAAAAGAGATGTCCGAAGGTCGCAAGGGGCGGACATGGTCATTGCGGTTGGGGGATGCGTAGCACAAGCCGAAGGAGCTGAAATTATACGTCAAGCTCCGTATGTTGACATTGTGTTTGGCCCGCAGACCTATCATCGACTTCCTGAAATGATTGCCAAAGCAACACGAGCTGCAGAAAAGACGAAAAAGCCAAATCAGAAAAGAGGGCTCGGGATTGTTGATGTTGAATTCCCCTTGGAATCGAAGTTTGACCATTTGCCACAAACAGAGGAATCACGTGCGAGTGCTTTTATCTCAGTCCAAGAAGGGTGTGATAAATTTTGTACATTTTGTGTGGTTCCTTATACGCGGGGAGCAGAATATTCGCGGCCTGTCACAGAAATTTTAAAGGAAGCAAAGCACATGCTTTCTTTAGGAGCTAAGGAAATAACCCTTTTGGGTCAAAATGTAAATGCTTATCATGGCCAAGCACCCCAAGGGACAACTTCTGGTGAGCAAGAATGGGGATTAGGTCGGTTGATTTATGCTTTAGCCGACTTAGGAGTGGAGCGCATTAGATATACCACTTCCCATCCGCGCGATATGGATAAGAATCTCATTGACGCCCACCGAGAAGTTCCAGCACTCATGCCGTTTCTTCATTTACCCGTGCAATCTGGAAGTAATAAAATTCTCGAAGCAATGAACCGTAAACACACCGCTCAGCAATACTTTGCTATCATTGACCAGTTAAAAAGCGCTCGGCCAGACATAGCTCTCTCCTCTGATTTTATTGTTGGTTTTCCGGGTGAGACCGATCAAGATTTTGAGGATACGCTTAGCTTAATACGGAACATAAATTACGCCCAGAGCTATTCATTTAAATATAGCATTCGGCCTGGAACACCCGCAGGAGCTTTAGAAAATCAAATAGAGGAAAATATTAAGGCTGAACGCTTGGCAATTTTACAAGAGTTGGTGAATAAGCAGCAGTTGGCATTTAACCTACAAACCGTTGGAACAACACAGCCGGTCCTTCTTGAAAGAAAAGGGCGCTTAAATGGCCAATTTATTGGGCGTTCTCCCTATATGCAGTCTGTTGTAGTTATGGCTTCTGAGAGATTATTAGGACAGGTTATTGACGTATGTATCGATCAGGCCCATCCTAATAGTATATCGGGAAGTATGGTAACGCATGAAAACGAGAGTTTTTGTATCTGAGAAGATAAAAGGGGATTTATTTGACCGCAGATGTTTCACAGACCATTTTCATAGAATTCGACGATAATCAAGGATTGATGTCCCTTGTTGGTCCACAAGATCGTAACATTAAGCGAATGGAACAAAAATTAAGTGTTTCAATCGCATTACGTGGCAATCAGATTGCTATTACAGGAAATGAGCCTGAAATTACGTATGCTAAATCAGCTCTTCAGTATTTATTTTCGCAATTTTTAAAAGGTAGATCACTTGAAATAGAAGATGTCGATACATCCATTCGACTTGTGAGTGCCTCAGTAACATTTGACCGTGACGGCATTACAAGTGAAGCAGGGGAAATCTCCATTCCCACAAAACGCCGCATTGTGTTTCCCCGTTCTGTTCGTCAAGCAGAATATATTAAAATGATGCAAACCTACGATTTGGTTTTTGGATTAGGTCCTGCTGGAACAGGTAAAACATATCTCGCTGTGGCTTACGGTGTCTCTTTGTTGCTCTCAGGTCAGATCGATAGGATTATTTTATCGAGGCCGGCGGTAGAAGCTGGGGAAAAACTAGGATTTTTGCCAGGGGATATGCGTGAAAAAGTAGACCCCTATTTGAGGCCACTTTATGATGCTATGCATGATATGTTGCCAGCTGAGCAAGTGGTAAAACGGATGAGTAACGGTGAAATTGAAGTTGCTCCCCTTGCTTTTATGAGAGGTCGTACGTTGAGTAATGCTTTCGTCATTTTAGATGAGGCTCAAAATACAACCCCAATTCAAATGAAAATGTTTTTGACACGTCTTGGAATGAATTCTCGTATGGTCATTACTGGGGATCTGACGCAAGTAGATTTACCAGCTGGTGTCTTGTCAGGATTAAAGGATGCCATACGCGCACTTGAAGGTGTTAAGGAAATTGGTTATCTTACTTTTGGTGAGGATGATGTTGTACGTCATTCTCTTGTTTCAAAAATTGTGTATGCTTATGATCAATATACAAAAAATCGACTTAATCAGGTTGACTACTAAGAATGCCAGACCCTGAATCGTCTTATGATATTGCAGTTATTGTGGACAAACCATGCTGGAAAGCACCAGCCTCTCAATGGGAAACTTTAATTCAGCCCGTTGTATTAGAAACATTACGCCAATCGCTTTGGAAAAGCTCTGCAGAAATCAATATTTTATTATCTGACAATGTTGCTGTTCACGAACTTAATAAAAAGTTTCGCGGGATTGATAAACCTACCAATGTCCTATCCTTTCCGAGCTTAGAAGCTGATGAAATCTCTTCTTACAGGAAAGAAAAAACTAAAGATACGATCATTTTAGGGGATATTGTTCTAGCCTTTGAGACTCTGCAACAAGAATCTTTAGAGCAGAATATACTCTTTGAACACCACGTTAAACATCTCATTGTCCATGGGGTTCTCCATCTATTAGGTTATGATCATCAAAAAGAAGAAGATGCCATTAACATGGAATCTTTGGAAGTAAGCATTTTATCTACTTTAAATATCCCAAACCCTTATAAGGAGCATGATAAATACCATGACCACGACTAGTATGCCTGATTCTGAACCGGGACCTACCAGAATTAAAAAATTTTTTTTATGGCTTAAAGAGAAAACACGAGGCTTGGTACGTTCTGACGCAGACAGTAACTTAAGAGAAACCATCGAGGAATTAATTGAAGATAATGAAGATAACCCTTCTATAGATTTAGATGAACGCTTGCTCCTGGGCAATGTTCTGAGTTTACGAGATCTCACAGCAGATGATGTCATGGTTCCTCGGGTAGATATCGTCGCTATTCCTTTGAATATAACGACTTCTGAATTGCTGACGGTGTTAACGCGGTCCCGTCTTTCCCGTGTTCCCGTATATCGAGACAGTTTGGACGATGTTTTCGGCATTATTGAAATAAAAGATGTACTCAGCTGGGCCCTTACAAAAAAAGCATTAAATATAAAGTCACTTGTTAAAGATGTCCTGTTTGTTTCTCCTACAATGCGGACAATGGACTTGCTCTTTAAGATGCGTGAAACAGGAACAAAAATGGCTATGGTTGTCGATGAATTCGGCGGTGTCGATGGCTTGGTAACTTTTCATGATTTAATAGAGGAAATTATCGGAGACATTCAAGACGCTCAAGACCGCTCACCAGTTTATCAACTCGTTGAACGTTCAGATGGAAGCATTTTGGCAGATGCACGTGTGACCCTTGAAGAAATTTCCGAAAAATATGGGGTTAATCTTATTATTGAAGGATTAGAGGATGAAATCGATACCCTCGGGGGGCTTGTCGTAGCACTTGTTGGGCGCGTACCTATCAGGGGGGAGCTTATCACGCACCCTGCAGGACTAGAGATTGAAGTCATTGACGCAGATCCTCGACGTGTAAAACGCCTGAGTCTTAAGGGAATTCAAAAGCTTGTAACGATGGGATCAGACTCAGAATAGTAAAACCCCGTGATATGGGATCACTCGCGTTTGGCCCTAAGAAAATAAAGTTGAAATCAAAATGTCTAATCATGTTAGTGAAATGGTATTAACGCGAAATATTCTCAATGAATTGGGATTTGTGCTTCCTTTAGATGCTAAAATTTTAGATTTTGGATGCGGAGAAGGTGCTGCTGCTTATGCATATCTTAACAAGGGATATGTCAATGTATATGGGTACGATGTTAAAAATTATTTAAATTTACAGAACCCCAGTGATGCGCATCGTTTTTATTTTACGCTAGAGGATTTGGCTAGTTTAAATGGAACATTTGATTTTATTTTTTCAAATCAAGTTTTTGAACATGTTATGGACTATCCTCAAACCATTCATCAAATTTATCAATTATTAAAGCCCGGTGGTATTTCTTTGCATTTTTTTCCTTCAAAGTGGCGCTTAATTGAGCCACATATTTATGTTCCTCTCGCTGGGGCTTTTTCCTCAAGACCCTATTTAAGTCTTTGGGCTAGATTAGGAATACGTAACGAATTTCAGACTCATAGTACCTGGGAAGAGGTAGCGGAAGGGAATCATTCTTTTTGTAAAAATCAACTTAATTACTTGGGCTCTAGGGAAATATATCAAGCATTTAAAGCTTATTTTGATCGTGTTGAATTTCGAGAAGATTTATTTATTAAGCATTCTCCAGGCCGATTAAAAATGCTCCCAAAATTCCTAAAATTAATGCCCGGGCTTGCTGCAGGGCTGCGGACATTTCATTCTCGGTTAGTATTTTTACAAAAATATTAAAGTAATTTCCTAGTTTATTAAATTGGTTTTGTCTTAAGTTATCTTCTTTTTTTCTAACACAATAAAAAGACGAAAACCCAAAATTGATCCCACATAAGGTTCAATTTTTTTCTCCAATTTAAGAAGAGAATTTATGGCACGAGAAGGAATCAATGACCATTTTTTAAATCCACCGGATAAGGGATAAGACCAAAGGCTCATGTAAGAATGCTCTGTTATATGAAGATCGGGAAAGTGATTTAAAAATGAATCCTTATATTTTTTAAATAATAATGTTGGAATGGCTTGGTTGGCATCAAAGGGTTTTCTGTTTTGGGATAAAGTGCCATCCTCCAATGGATTCACATTTAATATGACGGGCTCTTCATGAACGAAGTGATAAAAGAACCAGCTTAAAGGTGTTATCGCTGGATCTATAAGAATAATTTTCCCCCCTGGACGTAATAGCCGAGCTGCTTCGCGAAAAAATTGTACGGGTCTTTCTATATGATGGAGAACATCCACCCCTACAATGTTAGAAAGGCTATTGCTGGAAAAGGGGAGAGCATGTGCATCACATACACAATCTAACCAAGGGGAGAAGATAATGTCCGAAGTTATTACATGGGATAAATATTCTTTTAAGTTTCCTGTTCCTCCTCCTATTTCTAACGTTGTTCCTGAAGTTATATGTTGGAGAATACGATCATAAAAATCTTGATAAACCGCCTTTAATACAGGCTTCTTTTGCCAAATTTCACGGTGATCTTGGAGTGTTTGGACGGACATTTAAACACGCCCATAAATATCTTTAAGACGCACAATATCATCTTCTCCAAGGTAACTTCCTGACTGAACTTCAATTAAATGAAGTTCTATTTTCCCTGGATTTTCTACTGCATGGGGTGTTCCTGCAGGTATATAAATGGATTCATTTTCATGAACAAGTTGGGTTTTCTCACCAATCAGAACTTTAGCCGTACCTGTAACAACAACCCAATGTTCTGCTCTGTGATAATGAATTTGTGTAGATGTTCTAGACTGACTCTTAAGCATCAACCTTTTTACTTTAAATCGTTCACCAAGATCAATTTCTTGATAATAGCCCCAGGGGCGATATACACGTTTATGAAAATCAAGTTCTGAGCGTAAATTATGGCGTAAATGGGTCGTAATTTCTCTCACCTTCTCAGCATCAACTTTATTTGCAACAAGAACAGCATCATTTGAAGCCACAACTATTAGATTTTCTAATCCAATGACAGAAACCAAAACACCGTCACCACGTATGTAGCTATTTTTTACATCTTGGGTAATAACATCTCCAGTGATGGCATTTCCAGAGTCATCTTTTGTATTGAGTTCCCACACCGTTTGCCATGTGCCAACATCCGACCATCCCATGTCATTACATGCAACCACTGCAACATTGCTTTCTTTCTCAATGACCCCGTAGTCAATGGAAATGGTATCACACTTCTCAAACACCTCTTGAGGGATACGAATAAAATCAAGATCGGGTTTTGCGCTCTCAATGGAGGCAAGAGAATGTTTATATGTATTGGGAAGGTGATGTTTAATAGCTTCAAGAAAAAATTTTGCCTTAGCAAAAAAGATTCCACTATTCCAATAGCAGGGAGACTTTAGAAGTGATTTTGCGGTATCCAGGTTTGGTTTTTCAATAAATTTTTGCACGCCGTAAATGTTTGGGGCCAATTCATCTGAGGTTGGTACTATGTACCCATACCCACCTTTAGGACTATCAGGTAAAATACCAAAAATAATAATTTTTCCTTCATCTGCTAAGGGTTTTGCTTGCTCAATAGCTTGCTCTAATACATTTGAATTAATGACGTGATGGTCTGAGGGACAAAAAAGAAGGTATGTTTCTGGGTCTTTAACAAAATGTGCCGCTAAGGCCATAGCAGGAGCCGTATTTTTTGCACAAGGTTCCAGGATAAGGGGGAATTGAGTAATGCCGATTTCATGCATTTGCTCAGCCACCAGAAATCGATAATGTTCGTTGCTGATAATGAGAGAAGGCTCATATTCCGGCTTACAAAGTCGTTGTGCAGTCTGTTGAAGTAAGCTGAGACCTCCCAAGGGTGCTAAAAGCTGTTTGGGGTATGATGTTCGCGACATGGGCCAAAGGCGCGTTCCTCCCCCACCACACAAAATAACAGGTTGAATTTTCATAGTATCCCCTTTGTTAAAAAGTCTTGGTAAGTATTTTTTAATCCTTCATCTAAAGGCGTTCTTGCACTCCATCCTAAATGTGCGATCTTTGAAATATCTAGAAGCTTTCGTGGTGTTCCGTCAGGCTTGGTTGCATCAAAATTTACTTCTCCTTTATAGCCCACAACTTGTGAAATCTTAGCAGCCAAATCTTTTATGGAAATTTCTTTACCAGTTCCAACGTTAATTGCCTGAGAATCTGAATAATTTTTTGCTAAGAATAAACAAGCATCTGCTAAGTCATCGACATGTAAAAACTCACGCAATGGTGTTCCTGTTCCCCACAGATTTACTGTTGGATGTCCATTCATTTTTGCTGTGTGAAATTTTAAAATCAATGCGGGAATAACATGGCTATTTTGGCTATCATAATGGTCACCTGGCCCATAAAGATTGGTGGGCATTATACTAATAAAATCACACTGATATTGTTTTCGAAATGCTTCAATAAGTTTTAAACCCGCAATCTTAGCAATGGCGTACCACTGGTTTGTTTCCTCTAAGGGGCCGGAAAGAAGGGCTTCTTCCGGTATTGGTTGAGGACTCATTCGGGGATAAATACACGAAGAACCTAAAAAAATTAGGCGTTCACTCGTTGATTGATGTGCAGCGTTGATGACATTTTGCTGAATCATTAAATTCTCATAAATGAACTCAGCAGGATAAAGGGTATTTGCCAAGATTCCCCCAACCTTTGCTGCAGCTAGGAAAATCACTTCGGGGCGTTGATCTTTAAACCATTGATTGACTGCGGCTTGATTTTGTAAATCCAATTCCTTGCGTGTGACAGTTAAGATTTGGCATTCTTCTTTTTCGAGAGCACGCGTAAGGGCTTTACCGACCATACCTTGATGACCAGCAATAAATACTTTTTTCCCTTGAAGTTTATAAGTGCCCATCATTAATCCAGTAAAATAGTGCGACGGTTCAAAAAGTTCTTATAATCCTCTTGCACCATTTCGGCAACAAGTTCTGAGAATGTTACTTTGGGAATCCATCCCAATTTTGTTTTTGCTTTTGTGGCATCTCCGATTAATATATCAACCTCAGTGGGACGGAAAAGGGCGGGGTTAATACCAATGACTTTTTCTTTTGTATCAGTGCGAACAGCAATTTCATTCACACCTTCGTGCATCCATTGGAGAGGGATGTTTACAACTTTAAATGCTGCTTCCACAAATTCTCTTACAGAGTGAGTTTGCCCTGTTGCAATGACATAATCATCGGCAGCTGGCTGTTGAGTTATGAGCCACATAGCTTCTACATAATCTTTTGCATGTCCCCAATCACGTTTGGCTTCCAAATTCCCAAGAAGAATAGGGTTTTTCGATCCATGAAGAATGTTAGCAAGTCCCAATGTAATTTTCCGGGTAACAAATGTTTCCCCTCTCTGTGAACTTTCGTGGTTAAATAAAATGCCATTGGATGCATGAATGTTATAGGCTTCTCGGTAGTTTACTGTAACCCAATAAGAATATAATTTTGCAGCTGCGTAGGGGCTGCGGGGATAAAAGGGTGTTGTTTCTGTTTGCGGAATTTCTTGTACTTTTCCATATAATTCTGATGTGGATGCCTGGTAATAGCGTACCTTATCTGTCAACTTAAGAATGCGAATAGCTTCTAGTAAACGCAAAGGCCCTACGGCATCAGCATTGGCAGTATATTCAGGCGTCTCAAAACTTACGGCAACATGACTTTGTGCCGCCATGTTATAAATTTCATTTGGAGAAATTTCATTTATGAGACGTATTAAATTTGAGGTGTCGGTCATATCGCCGTAATGAAGAATAAAGTGTGGGTTTCTTTCTAGCCCATTAAGTCGTTCAGTTGTATTGATGGAGGATCTGCGAAGCAATCCATGAACTTGATACCCTTTTTCAAGTAAAAGGTGGCTTAAATAAGCGCCGTCTTGGCCATTGACCCCAGTAATAAATGCTCGTTTCATCCGTGTGGGAGCTCCATAACGTTGTTAGCTTTGTGAATTCTTTTATATTCCTTATCAATTATACTCGCTCGAATCACTATCCATTCCGAGCGTACATTTAATATATGATCTTCAGCAAGAATCCATCTAAATGAGTGAGAAATATAATCGTAAATAAGCAACAAAACAAGATTATTATTCTTGAAAGTATAAACGATTCTCCTTAGTTCCTCGGCAATCTGATTATCTGACCATGCATAAATATTCCATCCATTTCGAATGTTATCTTTGGACTCAGACCGAAAATGAAAACCAGGGTGTGTATTAATAAATAAATATGGCTGTTTATTGGGATTGTAAGTAAGAATTGTTGATTCATTTGGAAGCAAGTCCGCCTGTAACGAAGGAATATATGGAGGAGGGTTTTTTATAAGAATTTTATGGCCAACTGTAGCTGCCATGATGAGGGGGACTACACTGGCAAGGACCCAATTATTTTCAATTCTTTTTGTCTCTTGTCTTGCAGATGGTCTTAAAAATGCGAACCCAAGTAAAGCCCCCATAAAGGGAATAGCTACAGCGAACGTGCGCATTCCACCATCTTTAAAAACAACCATTGCAGAGGCCACTATGCCACAAAATATTAACAATAATAATAAGAAAGCTCGAGGAAAGAGAAGGCGTTGACGATATATCCGCATCGCCATAAACAACCAAAAAACACATGAAGCGACCTTAGTTATGAGGAGGAATATGCCTGTGCCAAACGCAAACTGGATAATGAACCAGCTGAAGAATCCGCGCAGGTATTTTGCCATACCGAGCACAAGATTAAATGGATTTTCTTTAAAAGCATTCCATGATTCCGAATAAAATATTTTTGTGAGCTGCGTTTCGTTTAGACCAGAAATCAGGGTAACCATATGGGGATCGTTATATGCAGATAACCAGCCGCGTCCCCCTGTTACGAGACCATATAAAGTTGAACCGAAATTCGCATAAACCAATCCCGAACCAGAAGGTTCTCCGTAAAAAGGTGAAAGCATACTTATGAAAACAAACGGAAGGAAAAAAGAAATAAAACTTATGAAAGTATCTTGAGTGCGGGAGTGTGTAAATGGTTCCCAAAACACAAGAACTAAAAGGGCAAGAGGAATAAAGTTAGGCCCTGCTCGTGCACTTAAAGCAACGGCGAGTATAGCCATGCCACAATTATAAATGCTTCTCTTTTTTTGGAGCCACCCATTCCACAATAATACACAACTGAAAAGGCCTAAAGTTAAACCAAGAGTTTCTGAAAGAGTTGTTTGAATATAGGCTTGGATATAATAATAAATAAAAAAGAGAGAAGTGAGTGTAGCAAGTGTGCCCATTTCCTTACGTAAAGTATTTAAATAGAAAGCTAGGGCTAAAGCACATAAACTGGCTTGCGCTATTAAGCAATACCAAAAATTTCCATAGGTAAGTTTCAAATAGAAAGCCAGAAGGAGAGTCGTAAGTGGTCTGCGCATGTTCCAAGGATCAAGAAGATTAAATTCATTAAATTTCTGTGCACCTAGAAGATAAATTTCAGCATCTGAATAGGGGATAATTCCACCGATGGCACTATAGCGGCCTTCTAAATTAGTGGGCAGTGGAAAACCAAACCATGCATTGAGGAGAGGAAGACCTATGGCGAGTATTGCGAGAAGGCTCCAGATTAAGCTTGATTTAGAAAAAAAGCTTAAGTTTCTTATATGCATATAACACCATTTTTAATAATATAACGCCATGTCGCCATCGAGAAATTTGTGTCGTCCCATAAGACCTCGCCCGATATCGAATGGGAACCTCTGTTACTTTTAAATTGAGCTTGGAAGCAGCAAAAATAAGTTCAAAATCCCCGAAAGGATCAAAGTCGCCAAAAAATTTTCGTTGTTCAATCATGCGTTTATAGTCTTTTGCAAAAAATACTTTTGTCCCGCAGAGGGTGTCTGTAAAACGTTGAGAAAGAAGATAAGAGAAAATCCATGAAAATCCCTTGTTAGCAATAAAATTAAAAAATTGCATTGCCTGATCTTCCATAGGATAGATCAGACGAGTACCACATACAAATTCTCCCTGCCCAGAGGCAATAACATTATAAAATTTTGGCATTTGTTCAGGTGGAGTGGTTAAATCTCCATCCAAAATCATAAGAATATCTCCACGACTTTTAGAAAAGCCCAAATGCACAGCATCAGCTTTTCCTTTACCATTTTGTTGGAAAGCTTTGATATCTAAGTGTGGATATTTTTCTTTGATGCGCAAAATTTCTTCCCATGTTCCATCTTTGCTATTCCCCTCAACATAAATAATTTCAAGATCTTTGCAAAAGAGAGGAAGTCGCTGGACTGCGGGTTCAATATTACCTTTCTCATTTCTACAAGGGATAACGACCGTAGTGGAATACGCGTGAGGAATATAAGTTGGACGTAACCGTGCAACCACATAAGATCTAAGACACAATTTACGGATACCAGGGAGTGTTGCGATAAACTTATTAATAAGCGTATCAAGACCAAGCATGGGTATGGGGATGAGTTGTTGATATTCCTTACGAATGACCTCAAATCCAGAAAGTTCAACAATTTTTTCTATATCCCCAGTTGATAAAAAATTTTGGGGAGGTTGAGGAACTTTAATTTTTAAAAACTCTGCCACCTTAACAAGAAATTCCCAATGCTTCGTATAATATGATATAACAATGCGCGTTTGGGGAGTACAATATGGAACTAAGTTTTCAAGGACAAGCTGTATATCGTCAAAAAGACCAATAACATCTGAAATAATAATGACATCAAACGATTTACCCTTTTCGATGGGAAGGGGGGATTCTGCGTCAAAAGTATAAAATGAAAGATTTTGATGGCGAGATTGTGCCAATACAGTCATCTGAGGGCTTAAATCTATTCCGACACCTGTTTTAGGATTAACGCTGGCAAGCAAGTCCCCATTTCCACATCCAATTTCCAGGACATTGAGGTGAGGCTCAATTAAAAATCGATGGTAGTCTTGGTCCTGAGTATGAAATTTTCGATTAAAAACATTTAATTGCTTGATTTTATTGAAATTTTTATCAATGTATTCAAGGATCTGTGCTTTTCGAGGTGATAAAACTGCATTTGCTTGATTTAAAGACATAAAATATTGCGTACCAGTTTCTATGTGTCGTTTCTTCAGCAGTAAAGCTTATTTCTGCCTTACATTTCAATAGCGAAGTAGCATAAAGTCATCAAAATTATAGCTTTTCATATGAAAATTAGGTAAAACAAACTATATTTTTCAAAAAGGTTCATATTTCATGTCTTTAAATGTTTTGATTCTCGGTGTGAATGGTTTTATCGGAAGTGCTTTAACGGAAGCTATTCTGAAGGAAAAATCCTGGCAAGTGTATGGAATGGATATGGGGACGGACAAGTTAGAGGGGTCCTTAGGTCAGTCACGCTTTCATTTTGTAGAGGGTGATATAACCATTAACAAAGAATGGATTGAGTACCATATAAAAAAATGTGATGTGGTTCTTCCCCTTGTTGCCATAGCAACCCCTGCATTATATGTTCAAGACCCTCTACGTGTTTTCGAATTAGATTTTGAAGCGAATTTAGAAATAGTTCGCAAAGCTGTTCTTTATAAAAAACGTGTTATTTTCCCCTCAACATCTGAAGTTTATGGAATGTCCCAAGATGATGCTTTTGATGAAGAAACATCATCACTTGTTTTGGGCCCTATTCATAAACAACGTTGGATTTATTCTTGCTCAAAGCAACTTCTTGATCGGGTGATTTATGCTTACGGCGTACGTGATGGCTTGGACTATACGCTTTTCCGTCCCTTTAATTGGGTTGGCCCCAAGTTAGATAGTATTTTTTCAACGAAAGAAGGTTCTTCACGTGTGGTTACCCAGTTTATTTCTGATATTCTGCATAAAGGTGAAATAAAGCTGGTTGATGGTGGTCAACAGCGCCGTTCTTTCACAGATATTGATGACGGAATTGCAGCCTTGATGAAAATTATTGAAAATAAAGACAACTGTGCTACTGCACGCATTTTTAATCTTGGCAATCCCAACAATGACGTTTCAATCAAAGAATTGGCTCATATGCTTATCGATCTTATTAAGGAATATCCTTCTTATAGCAAGATTGCTGAGAGCACAAAAGTTACCGCAATAGATTCTACAGCTCACTATGGTGTTCATTATCAAGATATTAATCGTCGTGTTCCTTCCATTAAGAATGCTCAGACTCATTTAGGATGGACACCGAAGATTGGTTTAAGGGATGCTTTAAAAAAGACGTTGGATTATCACCTCAACAAACCAACTGCTGCTCTAAGTGACAAAGAAGCAGCCTAAGATCTTTTTATAGAATAGCTAAGGATAGATTATGAATTATAAGAATTCTAAATGCCGACTCTCCTTGTTCATTTTCTTGATTGTAATCACCCCACCAAGTGGGGTTGCAGAGGAAATAGTAAAGCAGGAGCACCTTTCTCCTCAGGTAATCGATTCTCTATCAACAGAGCAAGATATTCAACAAAACCTTCCCGAGGGGTGGCCAAAGACAGGTCTCCTTGTTTTTCCTGAAGCCGGGAGAGATCCCTGGATTAAAGCTATACGGAGTGCGAAGACTTCTATTAAAATGGCTGCCTATAGGCTCTCCGACCAGGCAATCGTTGATACCCTTGTTGCCATTGCCCAAGAAGGAAAAGTCAAAGTTAGCTTGCTCATACAACCTGAGACTTTTCAGCATGATAAATCAGGAACAGATCTTTCTCCCCTTAAAATGCTTAAACAAAAAGGCATAAAAGTTTATCATCTTTCTGCGCGTTTTAATCAAGCACACTACAAAATGATCCTTGTGGATGAAAAATGGGCAATGGTGAGCTCAGGAAATCTTGATGCTTCATCTTTTGATGGTATAAAAGATATAAGTAATGAACCTTGCCGAGATTTCGCGCTCACTGTTACAAATGCCGCAATGGTAAAAGAATTATCCAGAATGTTCGACGCGGATATTTCAGATGCCCGCACATGGTCAAAACATCCGCAACTTGTTTGGGGGCCAGATAATCAGAGAAGCATTTTCTTACAAATGATCACTTCAGCAAAAAAATCTATTCGTATTTATCAGCAAGATTTCCAGGATGTGGGTTTAGCGCAAGCAGTTGCAGGGGCAGCCCGTGCAGGTGTAAACGTTGAAGTTATCATGATGCCTTTTCCTTTCAGTAAGAAAGAAGATAAAAACATTCCCAATCAAGACCTCATTCGTAACGCTGGTGGAAAAGTTTATCTTCATTTACGCCATTACATGCATGCAAAAGCTATGATTATTGATGACCAAATCATGTATGTTGGGTCTTGTAATTTCTATCCTCCTTCACTCGATCAGACGCGCGAACTTGGGTTGTTGACAAGCAGTCGTGAGCAAATTGAGGAAGTGACGACGATCTTTGAGAAGGATCGATCTTAAGCTTTCATTTTTATATAACTTTAAGAAAATGAGTTTACCATAATTAAATGACAATTCGTTTAGCCATAAAGATTGATATTGATACAGAAAAGGGGACCAGAGAAGGGGTCCCGGGACTGTTAAAATTATTAGATCTCTATAATATAAAAGCTACCTTTTTATTTTCGTTAGGTCCTGATAATACTGGCCGTGCCATTCGACGTATTTTTCGACCAGGCTTTCTAAAAAAAGTAAATCGTACTTCTGTTTTAAAAGTCTATGGAGCTCGTACTCTGCTTAATGGCATTTTATGGCCAGGTCCTCATATTGCTCGGCGCCATTATGGGCAAATGCAAGAAGTGCGAGAGAGCGGACATGAAGTTGGTATTCATTGTTATGATCACATCCGATGGCAAGATGGTTTAGAAAAAATGACCATGCGGCAGGTACGGGAAGAACTTGAGCGAGCATGTTCCTCTTTTCGAGAAGTTTTTAAAACAGAAGCAAGAACAGCGGGCGCTGCTGGATGGCAAGCAAATCACTTTAGTTTTCAAGCCTACGATGAGGCAGGCTTTTTATATGGAAGTGATTGCCGCGGAACAACCCCATTTTTTCCTCAAGTTGGGCAGAAGGTTTTTCGTACCTTGCAAATTCCCACAACCTTACCAACTTTAGATGAATTAATGGGACGCCCAAATTATCCATTAGAGAATCTTGCCGAGCATTTTGTTAGTCTTTTGCAGCCAAGTCAACTCAACGTACTAACTATTCATGCTGAATTAGAGGGAATGCTGTATAAAAATTGGTTTGAGGAATTTTTAAAAACATGCCAAGCAAAAAGGGTGGAATTTGTTTTACTGTCAGATAGTGCAGAAAGTCTTTTATCGAGAGGTGATAGTATACCGATCTGTAAAGTCGTCCAATCAGAAATTGATGGTCGTTCTGGTACATTGGCTTTACAAGGAGCACAGGTTAAGTAATAAGCAAAAGGATTTTCATTAATTGAGTGAGTCAGATACTAAAGACGTGTAAAAATTTGCATATAAGTTTTGTAAAAGATGATCTTCCTATGTTAGGCTTTTTATCATGGAATATGAGATTGGCCTAACGAAAATAACGCTTGTTATTGTTGCTGCCCTTATGGGTGGTCTCGGTTTTGCGCGCTTAAAACAACCTCCAATCCTAGGATATATTCTTGCTGGAATTTTATTGGGGCCATCCGGCTTAGGGTTTATTAAATCTCGCGAGCCTGTGGCCTTGCTGGCTGAATTAGGAGTTTTATTGCTCCTCTTTGTAATCGGCATGGATCTAAGCTTGCGTACTTTCAAAAAGGTATGGGTTGTCAGCACACTGTGTACGATTTTCCAATTGGCAGCGAGTATTATCATCACAGCATTTATTGCCAAAATGTTTGGGTGGTCATTAGGCCTTTCTCTTTTGCTGGGCTTTGTCCTATCGCTTTCATCAACAGCGGTTGTGGTTAAAATGCTGGAAAGCATCGGTGAAATAAGAACTGATGCCGGCCAAACTGCAATAGGTGTTCTCATTGCACAAGATTTAGCTATCGTTCCCATGATTCTCATTCTGCACAATCTAGATAAGTCTTGGTACGATCCAAGCTTTGTTTTTAAAATTATATTATCTATAGGCCTTATTGTGGGTCTCATTGTTTATTTGGGAAGAAGACAACGTGTCCGTCTTCCTCTCACGCAGATCATTGCAGGGGAAAAAGACCTTATGCCCCTTGTCAGCTTAACGTTTTGTTTTGCTGCAGCTGCAATTTCAGGTTTAATTGGATTATCTGCAGCTTACGGCGCATTTTTAGCAGGCCTCGTTTTAGGAAATACCCATGAACGCCTCATCATGTTGGAGACAACGAATCCTATTCAGAGCATATTGATGATGGTTTTTTTCCTCTCTATTGGATTGCTGTTAGATATCCACTTTGTATGGGAAAATATTGTTATTGTGGTTGTCCTTCTCTTCATTTTGACCATTGGCAAAACAGCCATAAATATAGGTATTTTACACTTACTCCGTCTCCCTTGGTCTCAAGCTTTTTTAATTGGGGTTGTTTTAGCACAGATCGGAGAATTTGCTTTTCTTTTATCGACCGTGGGATATGAAACAAAAATCATCAATGATTTCGGTGAAAAACTCATCATTGCATTAACAGTTCTTTCTTTGTCGTTGAGCCCCCTTTGGCTAACAGCTGCTCGCAAATTGCACACTTTGGCAGATAGCAGTACAATTAATCTGACAACAATTTTACATTTCCTCTTTAGTCGAAAAGCTGGTATTTTACGGCACGTAACAAAGAATCCATTGAGAAAGAAGCTGTCTTCTCGTAAAGATAAGCGCATACAATAAAAAAAGAATATATGTGATGCCTGATTTTGTTCTTGAACAGCGTTCTCTTTCTCCTGTCATTGGCATTGATGAGGCAGGGTGCGGCCCGTGGGCTGGTCCTGTTGTTGCCGCTGCCTTTGCCTTTCTAGATCCAGCAGGGATAAATGCAGAGCATTTAAAGCTTATTAGTGATTCAAAACAGTTGTCTGTAGCACGCCGTGAAATGGCCTATACACAGTTAATATCTTGGCCCGATACATACTATGGAATTGGGTATGCAACAGTTGAGGAAATTGATAGCTTGAACATTGGTCAGGCAACGCGTTTAGCTATGTCTAGGGCTGTGAGTCAATTACGGGTTCAGCCAGGAACAGCATTGGTGGATGGTATTCGCATGCCAGAATTACCCTGTTTTGTAAAGTCTGTCATCAAAGGCGATCAAAAAAGCTATTCAATTGCAGCTGCATCGATTATTGCTAAAGTTACACGTGATCGCATTATGGCTGATTTGCATCAAGAGTATCCAGAATATGGCTGGGTGAAAAATGCAGGCTATGGAACCGCAGATCATCAAAAGGCTTTACACCTTTATGGCGTTACTCCTCACCATCGACGCTCTTATGCCCCAATTGCAAAATTACTTAAATCTGCCGTTTAACTATATCCATTTCCGAATATCCGAAGGTTTACTAATATAATACCCTTGAAGGTAATCTACATTTTCTTGGGCTAAAATAGTTGCAGTTTCAATATCTTCGACTCCTTCGGCAACACATTTAATGCCCAGTGGTTGAGTAAGTGCAAGGATGGCGCGAATAAAATTTCTATTGGTGGATTCAGCATTTAAATTCCTTACAAATTGTGAATCAATTTTAACCACTTTAACCAAATCAGATTTTAAATGCATAAGAGACATATAACCGGCTCCAAAGTCATCAATGGAAATTTGGCACCCTAAGTCATTTAAGTGGGTCATAAATTGTATTGATTCTTCAATATCATAGAAAACAGAGGTTTCTGTTAACTCAACAATAAGTCTTCCTCTCAGATCTGGACGTGCGGTCATATGGGCTTTTAGGGTATTCAACCATGTAGGGTCACTGGCTGTAATGGCGGAAACATTAAGGGCTAACTTTAAATTTCGGTCATTCCTGAGCTCTTGGATAACCAGATGCTGAATTTTTTGATCTATCAATTGAATTAATCCAGCTTTTTCGCACCGAGAAATGAAGTGTGCCGCAGGGATGATTTTTCCCTCATTGTCTATAACACGTGCAAGGCATTCATAATAGTTTAGTGTCTTAGACTGCGTTTCTATAATGGGCTGAAAAGCAAGGAACAGACGATTATCTAAGACAGCCTGATGAATGAGAGGAATAAGATCATTTTGATATTCTGGAAGAGCTTCAATATTCCCAAGGGCGGTTGTGCGCATGGTTTTAATACGGTGGAGGGCGCTTTTTGCTAATTGGATCTCATGTTCGAAGGCTTTTAATGTTTGTGTGAGACTTTTTGTAAAAAGAAAAGACCCTTTTACAAAAGCAAGAGCTCCATCCAGAGTGCTTGCAATTTGAAAACAGCGCCGATTAAGAATGGTTTGGAGTGAATGTTGGGTCCATTGAAGAAAATGATCATCACAATCATCCAGACAAATGATCCAAGAGTCAGGCGCATACCTAAATATAGTGTCTGTGGAACGTACAGTCTTTTTGAGCAGAGGAAGTAATTTACTTGTCATATCGGCTATATGATTGTGTTGGTCGCTCATATGATCCAATACGACAATAATAAAGCCATATTGCTTTTGGAAACGGGCAGAGTAATTCAATACATGCTCGAGAGCTGTTGTTGAAAAATAGCTGGATAGAGCATTCATCGTCATGTTATTAACAGTTGTTCAACCTTTCCAACCCTAGAATAAGTGATGAAACGTTAACAATGTTTGAACGTTTGGGCTTGTCATTATCTAAAGAGTGGGATATTTTCTGTGTTTATGATTTGTAATTTTACTTTTTTTTAAATGGACCCAATACAATGGAAAAGAAGATTCCAATGACGGAAAAAAGCTATCTACAGCTTCAAGAAGAGCTACGCCACTTAAAGCAAGTGGAAAGGCCTGCTGTTATCCGCGCTATATCTGATGCAAGGGAGCATGGGGATTTATCGGAAAATGCGGAATACCATGCGGCTAAGGATCGCCAAGGGTTTATAGAGGGGCGCATTGCAGAGCTTGAGAGTAAAATTAGCCTAGCGGAAGTTATTGATGTTTCTAAACTTTCTGGAAAACATATTAAATTTGGTGCAACCATTACATTAGTAGATGAAGACACAGAAGAAAAGCATACTTATCAAATCGTTGGGGGGGATGAAGCAGACGTTCGAAAGAAGAAGTTGTCAATTACTTCTCCTCTCGCGCGTGCATTAATCGGCAAAACAATTGGAGATATGGTTGAAGTAGCCGCACCGAGCGGAAGCCGGGCCTATACTATTTTAAAAGTAGAATATGTATAAAAATCTATCTTTATTTAAATAATATTTTTGTTTTCTGAATATTTACATCTTTTTATTTAAGAAGATGTGTCAATCCATTCCAATATTTTGTTTTTAGATTGAAGGCCTACTTTTGTAGAAACGGCAGAACCATTTTTAAAGAGCGCTAACGTAGGAATACTTCTCACCCCAAATTGGGCTGGCATTGTGGGATTTTCATCAATATTAAGCTTTAATATTTTGACCTTACCAGAACGCTCGTTGGCAATTTCTTCTAAAATTGGCGCAAGTGCTCGACAAGGACCACACCATTCTGCCCAAAAATCAACAATAACGGGAATTTCTGATTGTAAGACATCCTGTGTAAAATTTCCATCAGTTGTATGGTTTAATGTTGACATTTCATTTCCTTTCTAAACTCAAAATGCATTTTATTATAGTATCCTTCTTAGTTTAATCAATACCATGCTCTTTAATGTAATTCTACCCTTAGAATGCATGTTGGAGCGTTTGTGACCAAATGAAAGACACCCTCCTTAACACACGAGTGAGGAGAAGAGTTTTTTCCCTCTGTTACTTGAATTTGGCCTGTAAGTGGGCTGCTTTCACCTGCCTTTGTTTTAAGCATTGAAGCTTGTTGAGGCGTTAGCAAACCAGCTTTTTCTGGTCCAGATAAAATTAAGAGGATTTTTTTAGATAAAGGATCTGTTTCCACAGTGAAATTCCCCCCAAGCTTTGAGGAAGGGGCAGCCGAATTTGAGAGATGTCCAGCTTTTGCTAAATGAACCCAAAATTGCGCAGATTCACCAGCCGTAAGAACACCGTCTCCCTTTCCATTTTGAACACCTTCTCCGAAACGAGTTGAGGCCAGGGAGTCATTACCGGGCCATTGCCCGAAAGTATCATGATATAATACGGCAGCAGTCCGAACACGTTCAATGTCATTTAATACAGCCCTTACCTTTGCTGCTTCCATGATATTTTGGCCTTTTAAAATGGCACCAGCAAGAATACCGATGACAATTAATACAAGAGCCATCTCAATTAAACTAAAACCTGGTAAATTCTTATATTTCATACGGGAGATCCTTTTTAAAATTTGTTTAAACTCTGTTTGTTTTTTGTTAGTCTCTCAACACTTAAGGCAGGAGATTTCTTTGGTAAGACTTTATTGTCCTCATAACCTTTTTCTGAATTTAGAATTGAGTCTAGATGAAAAACAGATCCATTATCTGCGACATGTCTTACGTGCGACTGTTGGTCATCGTTTCAATGTTTTTAATGAACGAGACGGAGAATGGTTGGCGGAGATAACCGCTCTGGCTAAAGCTGAAGCGGAGATTAAAGTTATTTCACACCTGAGACCAGCGACTCTGCCTCCAGATATATCATTGGTGTTTGCTCTTATTAAGCATGATCCATTATCTTTTTTGATTGAAAAGGCCACAGAATTGGGTGTACGTCAATTTTATCCTATTACCACTGACCGCTGCAATATTTCTAGACTTAATGAAGATCGCTTAAAAAGTAATATACTTGATGCTTCACAGCAATGTGAACGCTTTGATATTCCGACTCTTCACCCTCTTAACACCTTGAAAAAAACCCTCTCTGCGTGGTTGCCTGCAGTTCCTTTATTCGTTTGCCAGGAACGGGGTGAGGCTGCTCCACTTTTACAAAAGCTTTCTACGTTATCTACCTCGGATCCCATTGGGTTTTTAATTGGCCCTGAAGGTGGGTTAAGCGAAGCAGAAATGGCCGTATTGAACGCTGTTTCTTTTACACGATTTGTTAAGTTAGGCTCACGCATTTTACGAGCAGAAACAGCCGCACTCTCAGCAGTTGCCTGCTATCAAGCTTTTGCGGGAGACTGGAAAGTTTAATAGAAGTTTGAAACTTTCCAGAATCCCTCGTTTGGTACTCTTTTTCCTATCTTTCTCTAAAGGAGGTTTTAAGAGCGTTATAAACGGGTTTGATGAGGTATTGTAGTAATGTTTTACTTCCTGTGTGTATATCAGCTTGCACTGTCATACCAACCGCAAGTTTATTTAGATTAGGGTTATGTCCTACGTAAAGCTGATCTAAAGAGATATACGATTTATAGTATGGCTTTTTATCATCATCCACAAAGGTTGATGCTGAAATTGATTTTAACTTTCCAGCAACACTCCCATAACGAGAAAAATCATAGGCAGAAACTTTAATTGTAACGTTCTGGCCAATTTGTGTATTTCCAACATCTCTAGGATTAATTTGGGCTTCGACTTCCATTGCATTTTCAGGAACAATTTGCATGATTTCTTCACCAGGCTGGATGACACCTTTTAATGTATTTGTTTTTAAACCCTTGATTATACCCGCAACAGGAGCCCTGATTTCTAATCGATTGACACGATCTTGGAGTTTATGTAAGGCTTCTTTTACCTGCGCAATTTCAGCTGTAACGTTACCCATTTCTGTTAGAGCCTCGTTACGTAAGCGTGTACCTAATTCAGTGAGTTTATTCACAGATTCTGCTATTGCTTGTTCTGTTTGATGCTTTTGATTCAAAACCTGATTTAATTCTTTTCTAATTCTGGAAACGCTTTCCTCTGCGCTGCGATATTCTGTTCCTGTTTTTAATCGCTTGTTATAAAGATTTTTTGACACATCTCGCTGTTCTGTTAATACTTCCATTTGTAATTTTATGTCTCTTTCTTGTCCTTCTTGAATGGCGAGGAGAGCTTCCTGTTGCTTTTGTTGCTGCTCAATAACAGATCGTTGGTCATTTTGGTTTTTAATCTGCATATCATAGATGGCTTGTTGGTCGTTCACGAGATTTTCGTATACACTTGGAAATTCAGAAAAATTTGGTCTTTGTCCTGAGCCAATTGCCCTCAACCTTTCAGCCTTAATTTTTAAACCAGCTTCTCTGGCTAGGGTTTGTTCTAATTCAGAATCTGCTCCTTTGCCATCAAGTGTAACAAGAAGTTGTCCGGCTTTAACCGCTTCACCCTCTTTCACTTTGATATCATTAATTATTCCGCCCTCGAGATGCTGTACGGATTTAATGAAGCCGGTGGGAATGATATGGCCACTTGCGGTTGCCACTTCATCAATGGGTGTGATTGCTGCCCAAGCAATAAAAACAAAAACAATTGAACAAGCGATTACAATATTCATTCGGCTGCTATGGGGTGGGCGTCCCTCCTCAATGTGGAGTGATCGATTAAGGGAAGGAACGTGATAATTGCTTTTTTCTTTTCTAGTTGACGTAAGATCTATTGGATTTTTTGGAGTTTCATCCGTCATTTTGCTTCTCCACTAATAATGCTAAGGACTTTTTCTTTTGGACCAAAAACTTGCATATTTCCTGCTCGTAAGGACAAAACTCGGTCTGCCAAATTAATGAGACTTGGCCTGTGTGTAACAATAAGAACAGTTTTTTTCCCTCTGAATTCCTTAATTGTTTGACGCAAGATTTCGTCTCCTTCTTGATCTAAAGTGTTGCCAGGTTCGTCCATAATAATAATGTTTGATTTACGGATGTAGGCTCTGGCTAAATTGAGCTTTTGTAAAAATCCTGAAGAAAAAATGTTCATGACTTGCTTATCAATACGTGTCTCAAAGCCCTCTGGTAATGTCATGATTTGTGAGAGGAGACCCGCTTGTTCTACGGCTTGGATCATCCTTTCTTCAGTCGCTTCAGGTGCTCCAAAGAGTAAGTTTTGTGCAAGCGTTCCATGAAAAAATTGGTTTTGTTGTGGAACATAAGCTATTGATTGCCTTAAAATCATTGGATCAAATTGACGAATATCAATTCCATCAAAGGTTATAGATCCTGCTTGAGGATAATAAAAACCTAAAAGCAGCTTTATCAAGGTTGTTTTTCCTGATCCATTTTGCCCAACAATGGCGACAATCTCTCCAGGTTTGGCTTCCATGATGATCCCTTGTAAGGCTGGGGTGGAGTCTTGTGGATATCGAAATCCAACATTTTGAATACGAATCAAGCCCTCGAATTGTTGTGGGTCTCCCATAAGGTTATGTCGTTCCATAGGCATGCTCATGAGGCGGTTGATATGCCCTAAACTTTCCATTACCTGATCAAAACGTCCTAAGATCATGAAAGCGCTTTGGAGGGGGGCAAGTGCACGCCATACTAAAAGAACAACAGCAATTAATGCTCCCACAGACATATCATTGTTAGTGACTCTTACTGCTCCCCAGACAATGGCAGTTAATCCTGCAATTTTCATAATTGTTTGGCTGAGGTTTATAGATAACGAAGAAAGGAGCTCAGATTTCTTTTGCGCCATGGAGAGGGATGCACTTACATCCTGAAAACGATCAACCCATGTTTTTTCTGCAGCCAAATGTTTAATGGTTGTTAAATGAGAAGTTCCTTCAAGCAAGAACTTCCGGCGCTCGATAGAAGCTTGGGACATTTTTTGGGTTGCCCGTCGTAAAATGGGAAACATAATAATGGCCAGCACAATAAAAATAAAGAGCATGAGAAGAGGAACCAGCACAATGGGTCCTGCAATCATAAACAAGACAATCAAGAAAACGATCATGAAAGGCCCTTCGAGAAGAATCTGGGCTATAGGGCCGGTAAATACTTCACGTACACTATCAAATTGGCGCAACCGAGATACCTGACCTGCTACTGAAGCTCCCTCGACGAGGGACATGGGTAAGCTGATTACATGGCGGACAACTTCTGTGCCAATGATCATATCCAACCGTGCTCCAAGATATGACAACGCCCTATTCTGGATGATATGAACAAATTGTATACAGCATAAAGCCAGAACCAAGCCCAGGACAAAGTATCCCAATGTTATTGCCGATCTGGAGGGAACAACTTCGTCATAAATAGACATAATAAAAACAAACGAGCTCAAACTGAGCAAGCTTGTTAAAAAGCCCAAACCCATCAACCAATAAATAAAAGAATGAAAGCGAGTCATGATACTTGTTAGCCAGCTTTCATTTTTAACAACTTCCTCTGGTTGTTGGTAAAAAGTATAAATTGTTCCCCTTGACCACATGCTCTCTGTGAGTGTTATTTTTTGATTATTTCGGCAATCAATTGCTTGAATGGTGTTTTCTTCTCTTTCGCACAAGACATAAACTTCTCCTGAATTGCCGACAAATAAGCAAGGCAAGAGCTGCCCAGGCACATGACTTAGGCTTATTTTTTGATTTTTGCTTGTATAACCTAAATTTGCCATAAGATTGCGCAAATCAGTTAAAGTAATATTATTTTTTAAATAGGGGATAGCTTCAAATATACGGCGGGCATGACCATGCCACCCTAAGGTTTCAAGTAAAGGCATCACGCAATCATAGTAATTAAATTGTTTGGTCATTAATCAATCCCCAATGATTCAGATGATGAAGCAGAGAGCGAACCAGAGATGCCATTCTTTGTACTTTTTTCTTTTTTAGAAGAATCATCACTCTCCTTCTGATCTTCATTGTTTTTATTGTTTTGTGATAAGCTGGATGTCTGAGTTTTTAAGTTGTGAATTTCTGCAGCATGGGAAAGAGAGAGAAGCTTCTTAGGTCTTAGCAGTCCGTCTGACAATTCATAGGAAGCATCTGCCAACTCTTGGATAGAAGGCCTATGCGTTACAAATACCACCGTTACTTCTCCATGAAGTGTTTGTAAAACCTGCTTGAGCAATTGGTCACCCTCTTCATCTAAGGATGTATTGGCCTCATCTAAAATGAGTATTTTTGGTCGATTTACCAGTGCGCGGACCAAGCAAATACGTTGATGGATACCGTCAGGTAATAAGAGAAAGAGTTGATCTCCAACTTTAGTATCATATCCTAAGGGGAGACGATGAATCCAGCTATCTAGCCCAAGCTGTCTCGAAAGACTTAAAGCATCGTCTACATAGGCTGCTCCTCGATACATGGTCATATTTTCTAAGATCGTTCCTTGAAAAAGGATGCCTTTTGGAGGAATGTAAGCCATTTGACGCCGCAAATCACGGTAATGAAAATTTGACATTGGTTCGTCATCAATCAATAAATTCCCTCTTGTTGGGTGAAGATTGCCCATCATTATCCACATAAGTGTTGTTTTCCCAACGCCATTACGACCATGGATAGTAATGGTTGATCCTGGTGTGACTGTAAGGTTAACCCCTTTTATGATTTCAGGTTGATCATCGGAATATTGGAAATATATATCCCTTAAAGTAAGTTTGCCTTGTATGGGTTTTGTAATTCCACGCGCAAGAGGAGGTTCAAGAGCTAAACTAAAGTGTTCCTCGATTCTTTGTTTAGCAATTGTAAAGTATTGGAACCGGGTCCAAACACCCATGGCAGCTTGAATGGGTTGCATTGCTCTATTGGTTAAGACAATTGAAGCTGCCATAACACCAAGAGTTGTAATTTCACTAATAACTTGAAGAGCTGCAACTGCAACAATGCCAACAAACATGATATATGAAAACATGCTTGCCAAATCACGTGCTTCTGCTGAATAAAGATAAACTTTATAATTTACATTTGAGCAATGATTATGGATGCGTTCATAGCGCCGCATGATCAGCTCTTCCATTCCTAAAGCCTTTAAAGTGTGATGATTGGTCAAAATTTCAACGATGAAATTGTAGCGTCTGTCATTGACATCAAGCTGTTCTTTTAAATGCTTTTGCAAAAGATTTCCTAATATCCAAGCTAGAAAAATAAAAATGCCTAAAATGGCGACAGCTGCTAAAGCAATTTGTATGGAAAAATATGCAATAATTCCCAGAAACATGAAAACAAAGGGAAGGTCCATTAAAATCAAGAATCCTTGACCAGCTAAGAATTCTTTTAGAATGGTTGCGCTCTCAATATTTTCCACATGTTCACCAATTCCTCGTTTGTTTAAATCATGTAAGGTGGCGTTGATGAGGTGTTGAAAGGCACCCACAGCCGCACTATGTTCAAAATGCATACCCAACCAGCTTAAAACATATCCTCTGCTAAATCGTAAGGAAGCCTCTAATATTAAGACAATACCGACGGCAATTCCGAGGAGGGATAGCGTACCATAAGATTGATTGGGAATGATGCGGTCATAAAGCTGTAAAACCATAATAGGAATGGCTAACGATAATATATTTAGAACGACAGTGCTCAGAATCATGTCCCAGCGTTGCCAGGGAAAAAGAGATCCTGACTCGGATGATGTATCTTTGTGCTTTTTCTTGGTGTTGGCCACTTAAACTACCCCCTCCTCATCTCGAGCACATAAGTTTTACCTAGTCTCTTATAGACAGACTACTCTCCCATTTATTAAGTATGTGTTAAATTTTATAAAAAAGGTAAATAATTTTAATAAAATTTTATCTTGTGCAAATCCTTCACTTTATAAGTTTTAATATCATTTCTACTCAACCTATAGAAGAATTAGGCAGGATTTGACCTATGTTGAGAGATCTTTGGGGGTCTTTTTGCTTGTGTGCCTTGAATAATTTCGCAATTGGATTGAATAAATATTTACTGCAAAGAATATCTTTTGTTAAAAAGCCTACTGTAATTTGCTATTTCAAAGGCTTCACTCATGGATAAAACAATTAGAGAGGCGTTGATGTTATCCACCCGCCCCCTAAGACGCGGGTCTGGTCAAAGAAGACACAGGCTTGTCCGTTTGAAACGCCATACTCTGCTTCATCAAGGTGAACTTCCGCTGAGGAGGGGCTTCTCTGATAGATTGTTGCAGCCAGAGGTGCTTGTGTTGATCTAATTTTAACATAAGCCTGAAACCCTTCCTTAAAGGCAGCTGCCTCTTTGAGCCAATTCACGTCTTGAACATAAATTATAGATTTGGCAAGTGCTTCGTGGGGGCCGACGATTACCCGTCGGTTTTGTGTGTCAATGTTTACAACATATAAGGGTTCAGAACTTGAAACGCCAATACCCCGACGTTGGCCGATGGTAAAATTAATGATGCCCGAATGTTGCCCGAGTGTGCGCCCATCAATATGTATAATTTCTCCTGGATCCAAAGCTCCCGGGCGGTATTTTTCAACTACACTGGCATATCCCCCTGAAGGAACAAAGCAAATATCTTGACTGTCGGGTTTCTCAGCAACGCTTAAACCCAATCGTCGTGCATGGGTGCGTGTCTCAGCCTTTGTTATTCCCCCCAAAGGAAAACGCAAGTAATCTAGTTGCTCTTGGGTCGTTGTAAATAAAAAATAACTTTGGTCGCGGGTTGCATCAATTGCTTGATGAAGTTCAGCGTGATTGTTTTTCAGTTTCCGTTGAACATAATGGCCAGTAATAAGAGCTTTTGCTCCCAAATCTCGGGCTGTTACCAATAAGTCTTTAAATTTTACGCGCTGATTGCACCGGATACAAGGAACGGGAGTTTCGCCTTGTAAGTAGCTTTCAACAAAATCATCAATAACATTTGTGCGAAAAATATTTTCATAATCCAACACATAATGGGGAAAGCCAAAGCGGTCTGCAACGGTGCGTGCATCATAAATATCTTGTCCCGCACAGCATGCCCCTTTTTTATTGCTCATTTGTCCTTGGTCATAGAGCTGCAAAGTGATACCTACAACCTGATACCCTGCTTCAACCATAAGAGCAGCAGTCACTGATGAGTCAACACCACCAGACATGGCAACGGCGACAAGGGCACCATCTTCTATGCCATCGAGTTTGAGGAAAGATTTATCAGACACGCCAATCTCCCTCCATAACTGTCAAGGCTTTGCCTTTAAGGAGAACACGCTCTTTATTAATGGTTATATGAATTTCACCACCCCGCTCAGAGGCCTGATAGGCTAAAAATGTGTCTTTTTTAAGCTTGTTTTGCCAGTAATGAGCAAGCTTACAATGAGCTGATCCTGTAACTGGATCTTCGTTAATGCCCTCTCGGGGCGCAAAGAAACGGGAAATAAAATCATAAGATTTATCCCCTTTTGCCGTAATAATAAGGCCACGACAATCAACTTTTTCCACATCCCGCGAATCTAAAGATAGTTGGTTTACATCTTCGAAGTATTTAAGTTCAAGAATAACGTCATCAAGCGCTTGAACAGCGCCAATAACAGGACTTGTAAGATCAAGCAATTCAATTAAAGGTTCTACCGGAAGACTGGGTCCTGTTTTCTGCAATGGAAAGTTAAGAACGAGAAAGTCGGCCTCGCGCGTTACAGTTAAATCTCCTGAAAGAGATGTAAATTTTATTTCGTTGGTTGAGATAATTTTTTCTTGGAAGAGGATATGGGAAGCTGCAAGAGTTGCGTGGCCACATAGTTTAACTTCTACGCTCGGTGTAAACCAACGAATTTGAAAATAATCTTTTGACAAAGGCTTAACAAATGCTGTCTCAGAGAGATTTATTTCCGCAGCAATTTTTAAACATTTTTCGTCCTCAGGAAATTCCGAAACAATGATAACGCCTGCGGGGTTGCCGGTGTATGGTTTAGTTGCGAAAGCATCAACCATCCAGACCTTCATAATTTATCTCCACAAAGAAAATTTACGTGTAAGTTCAGAGACAAGCTCCCATTTTCCGAACAGAACGCAGCCATAATATACAAGTGCGTCTTCAGATGTTCCAGATGTGCGTTCAAGCTGCTCTTTATAAGTCCCACCCGTCATGGTATTAAGAAACACTCCATTTAATATTTTTGATTCTCGGGCCTGAGATACAGTTTTGCGTATCTCATTGGATTTACCGCGCAGAATGATAAATGGAATTTGAGAAATATTAGGATAATTGAAACCATTTGCATCTATGTAGTCATCCAATCGAAGAAGGGGTTTACCCACCTCTGATCCCAAGCCGAGGCTCATGTGTGCAAGAGCGTTTAAAGCAACACCAGTTTCTATATCTTTATTGAGTATTGCGACAAGCTTATTTTCAAAACTCATGTTTATGCCTCGGCATTTAATATATAATACCTTGTTTTATAATGAATATTTTATAACATAAGAGAACTTTTTATTTTTTTCTAGTATAAAATAGAAAAGGCCTATAAATAGCTTGGTCTGATTGCAAAAAGTCGCTCAACCTTTTTGACAGCATCTTTAGAGACGGCAAGGATCAAGCGATCATTTACGCGTATGCTGAGGCGTGTGGGGCCGACCATGATTTCTCCATCGCGTATTAATGCTGCAACCATGATGGCTTCTTTTATATTAATGTCATCAACAGTTAAACCTATAATATGGGAAGTTTCTCGAGCTTCAGCTTCAATGACTTCTACATTTCCATCACGTAAAGAATGGGCTGATCGTATTCTTCCTTGGCGAACGTGCTGCAAAATGGTGGAGACAGATATAGCTTGTGGACTAATAACGGCATCAACACCCAATGATGTTACCAATGAAGAATAGGCCATGTTGTTGAGTAATATTAAAGCTCTTCCGGCCCCATTTCTTTTAGCCAAAAGCGCTGCCAAAATATTTACTTTATCGTCATCTGTGACTGCAACAATGGTTTCAGCCGATTGGACATTGGCTTCGGACAAAACTTCAGCATCTAATACATCACCGCATAGGACTTCGGTTTGTTTAAGATGTCGGGCTACGTATTCTGCCCGTGTTTGATTTTTTTCGATGATACGCGTAATGATATCTGGTTGATTTTCCTCGATGTCGGAAACGAGGGTAAGCCCAATATTTCCACCGCCCATAACAATAACACGATGGGTTGCAGAGTCAGAAAAACCAAATGCGCCCATAGCTTCTGCTGTTTGAGACTGTGATACGATAAAATAGATTTCGTCCCCCACAAGCATTTGATGATCGCCCGTAGGAATAAAAACATCACCCCCACGAACAATACATATGACGATTATATCGAGCTTGGGAAATAAATTTGGCAACAAACGTAAAGGAGTATTCAAAATTGGCGCATTTGACATACACCTTACCCCAATAAGTTTAACTTGGTTCGCGCACATTGGAATAACATCAAAAGCACCCGCAACATTGATACTGCGGCTGATTGCTCGGGCAACTTCAACCTCTGGTGAAATAATATGATCTATCGCCAAGTTACGACTGCTGAAAAGGCTTGACCAGTAGGGATCTAAGTAATTTTGATTGCGAATACGCGCTATCTTTGTCTCCACACGAAACAAGGAGTTGGCAACCTCACAGGCGACTATGTTAACTTCATCTGATCCTGTAACGGCAATAATTAAATCAGCGTCTGTCGCTCCTGCTTGCTGCAGAACATCGGGGTGAGAAGCAAAGCCAACAACGGGTTGCACGTCGAGAGTATCCCCAATTTTACGGAGTAAATCTGCAGACTGATCAACAATGGTTACATCATTTTCTTCAACGGCAAGGTATTTGGCTATATTAAAACCAACTTGCCCTGCTCCTAAAATGATGACTTTCATGCAATTTTCAGTTCATGAGGTGAATGTTCAGTTGGAGCTTCATCCTCTTGATACCGTCCTTCATGCACACCCAATGCTCGAAGTTTTCGATGAAGAGCCGAGCGTTCCATACCTACAAATCGGGCCGTTTTTGAAATATTACCGCCAAATCTGTTTACTTGAGCCAATAAATATTCTCTCTCGAACAATTCTCGAGCTTCTCGCAAGGGCAAAACAATAATATTCGGCGCCTGGGAAGATGAAGATAAAGCAGAGTCTGAGCGTACTTCAGGTGGCAACATATCTGCAGGGACATCTTCACGTGAATCACCACCAGCCATAATTAATATCCATTCAACAACGTTCTTTAATTGTCGCACATTACCCGGCCAGGAATAAGCTTGCAAGATAACCATAGCATCTTCTGAAATACGGCGCTGTGCACAGCCATGTGATGCAGATAATTGAGTCATAAAATGATTGAATAAATTGGGAATATCAGTGACGCGCTCACTTAAGGGGGGTACTTGAATTGGGACGACATTTAAGCGGTAATAAAGATCTTCTCGAAAGTGCCCATCTTGAATGAGCTGAGAAATATTAGCACTCGATGAAGCCATCACACGCACATCTATTTCGATCTTTTGGTTATCTCCAAGGCGCGTAAAAAATTGATCCTGTAAAACCCGAATGAGTTTGCTTTGAGTGGGTAAGGGAAGATCTGTTACTTCATCAAGATACAATGTTCCATGATGTGCTTGCTCTAATAAACCAATCTTTCTTGGAATAGTAGGATCTAAACCGATAATTTCAGTTCCAAACAGCTCAGCCTCCAGACGATCTGGATGCAACGTTGCGCAATTTAAAACGATGAAAGGCCTCTCTGCTCGTCGCGATTGTGCGTGTATTTTTCGGGCAATAACTTCTTTACCTGCACCAGAAGGCCCCACAATTAATATGCGGCTATTTGTTGGCGCGACGCGTTCGATCGTTTGGCGAATTGTCTGCATACAGGGTGAAATACCAACCAAATCTATATTATCCCCCACTTTGATTTTTAAGTCTGCATTTTCTCGTTTTAAACGTGCAGACTCAATGGCACGTTGTGTGATGAGTAATAAACGTGCGCTTTGAAAGGGCTTTTCAATAAAATCATAAGCTCCATATTTGATGGCAGTTACAGCTGTTTCGATGGTGCCATGTCCGCTGATCATAATTACTGGGACATAAGGATGATCACGTTTGATAATTTCAAGAATTTTAAGGCCGTCACGCTCGCTATCTCCCAACCATACATCTAAGATAACAAGGCTAGGTTGACGCGCCTTAATGGCGTCCAACCCTGCAAGACCATCAGCTGCAGTACGTGTGATATAACCTTCGTCTTCTAAAATGCCAGAGACAAGGTTTCTAATATCTGCTTCATCATCAATAATTAATATATCATGAGCCATGCCATTGCTCTACTTCTCTAGTTATTATCATGGGAAATTGGTAACACAATCGTAACTTTTGCACCCCCCATAGAACTATCACCTAATTCTAACTTACCACGATGATCTTCGACAATTTTAGCAACAATTGCTAGCCCAAGACCAGTCCCTTTTGTATGTGTTGTAAAATAGGGCTCTGTTAAAAGCTCTCGCCCTTCTTTCGGAAAACCTGGACCATTGTCCTCAACAATAAGTAGAACATTTTCGTCATACACTTCAAGAGTTAAGCAAATTTTAGCAGGTGAAAGTGCCTCTGCTCCTGTCGTATTAAGTGAATAATAAGCCTCTAATGCATTAAAAGAATTTTGTAATAAATTTGTTAATAATTGACTTATTTGTTGTGCATCACACCGTACCATAACCGAATAATCTGGGATTTGCAACTCAAACGCTATAAAGGGACGAGCTTGCTTTTGCAAAAAGACAGATTGACGGCAAATTTCTGCTATATCCTCTTCTTTCATAATAGGATTAGGCATCCTGGCGAAAGAGGAAAACTCAGTGATTAGGTTTCCAATTTGGCCTACTTGACGCACGATCGTTTCAATACAAGTTTGAAATGTTTGAGGGTCAGAGGTAATTTCCTTCAAATAGCGTCGCTTCAAACGTTCCGCGGATAATTGGATAGGAGTCAGAGGGTTTTTAATTTCATGGGCGATGCGGCGCGCGACATCGGACCACGCTGCTTTTCTCTGAGCTACCACAAGTGCAGTCACATCATCGAATGTTATGACATATCCTTTGGTGACCTCCTGCACGTGTTGGACGATAACAGAGACTTGTAAAATACAAGCGATTCCACGCCTCACAAGGGTTACTTGCTCATTTAATTGATGGAGAGCCAGGCTATCAGCTTTATCTAAAAGGGGAATCAACTCATCTGCGACAGTACTCAATTTTTTCCCTTTTATTTTTTCAATAGTGACTGATAAAAGAGTTGCAGCACGTTGATTTACAAGGTCTAAGCGGCGCTTTTCATCTAAACGAATGACACCAGCTGAAATTTGAGCTAATACCGTTTCTATAAATTCGCGTCGTCGGTCAATTTGAGTATTGGCATTAATAAGATCTTCACGTTGCGAATTAAGTTGTGAGGTCATTCGGTTAAATGCTTGTGCTAAGTTTCCAAGCTCGTTATTTGAAGATCCATCCGTACTTACTTGCACGGTTAGATCCCCCTGACTTACTTGTTTTGCAGCAACAATTAAACGTGTAATAGGACGTATCAAGAGGTTTGCAATCGTTAACCCTCCCCAAATGGCGACCAATAATAGTAAGAGTGTTATGGCTGCAAAAAATAAAATAAAAGTCAGTTGTAAAGAAGTACTTTGCTCACCTAAACGATCATATTCCTTTATAGCGCCTTCTGTGCGCGCAACATGCTTTAACACAGCTTTGTCTGTTAGTTTTCCGACATAAAGATAGGTATCTGTTAATGGATCTAAGCGTACCAATACACGAACTCTATCAATAGATTCTTTTCCAAGGTCTGCCAAGAAAGCTACTTTTTCACCTGATTGAACATCATTTATGGCTTGGTCTAGATCCAAATTTTCAAATTCAAAAGAAAATGCTAAAAATGAGCGGGCTAGAACCTGCTTGTTACCATTTAAAACAACAACTTCACTTAATCGACGTGCATACCCCTGATCAGTTAGAATGCGTGAAAATACTTTTGGATTGTTAACTAAGCTCACCACTTCGGGTAAAAGCTCACGGACAATATCCAATGCATCATGCTTAATAGTTTGCTTATGTTCTTTGAGGTAAGAATCGGCAACTTCTTTTGCTTCTGAAAGAGCTGCTCGAACAGGTTCTCCGAACCATGATTGTACGCCAATATTAATAAAAATTGCTGCAAATCCGGCCACAAGGATTGCCGGAATGATGGTAATAAGGGAGAACAGTCCAACTATTTGAACATGAAGTTTAGACCCTGCAAGACCGCGCCGTCTTTCAACCCATAACTCGACCAAACGTTTGGCAATAATTACTGCTAAAAGCAACATGAGGGTTAAGTCTAAGTAAATGAATGGCAAAACTTGCGTAGATTTATCGGTAAAAGGCTTTGCGCCTGTTAGAACTATGAAAGTTGCTACCACAGATAAAAATGCGGCAATGCTTAGTCCTGCTGCTAAACGACGTGAAAGAGTATAGTCTTGCGCGAAGCGAACAAAGGCTAAAGATATTTTTTGAACAAAAGGGGTTGGTGTTGGCATAAAATTTAGGAATAACTCCTGTGTTTAATACAGCCGTTTAAGTTGATTGTAAGATATTAGCTTAAGAAGAGAAAGAACTTCTGTATGAAAGATGTCAATAGTATTGTGTGCATAAAAAAGGATTGAAGCATCATCAGAGTTCATTAAGTGTGCTATTCCTAATTATCTCGCACATTTATTTTCAGTTGAGTGAGTTTTTTACGTAACGTATTTCTATTAATTCCTAAAATTTCTGCTGCTTTCTTCTGATTACCCATGACTGCTTTTAAGGTTGCTTGAATGAGGGGGCGTTCTACTTCTTGTATAACGCGATCATAAAGACCTGTTGTTGGAAGATCCCCTTCATGAGCTGTGAAATAATTCTTCAAAAATGATTCAACCGCTCCTGAAAGACCAGCCTTTGGTGAGTGGGTGGATTTTATCTGTGTTTGCTGTGACATTGAATATGAATACCTTACAAAAACTAAGTATATAGTGGACGATAAAACTCGTTAATTTTAACCCTCATATCTGTGGCAGACTCTACCTGACTTACGGCTGCACGAAAATCAGAGGATCCAACAATCCCTTTACTGTACCATCCTATATGCTTTCGAGCAATCTTTACGCCAGTTGTTTCTCCGTAATGAGACAATATTTCCTCAAAGTGCTGTAAAACAATTTGATGTTGATCTGCCATAATTGGCTCTGGCAAACGGTCTCCTGTTTTTAGATAGTGACCAACTTGATTTATAAACCAAGGGCGCCCATAGGCTCCTCTTCCAATCATAACTCCATCAGCGCCACTTTGTCGCAATAAATTTGAGGCATCCTCAAAGGTTGTGACGTCTCCATTGCCTATAACAGGAATGCGGACAGCATTTTTCACTTGTGCAATAAACGCCCAATCAGCAGTTCCGTTGTAAAGTTGGCAGCGTGTTCTGCCGTGAATGGTGAGCATTTGAATGCCACACTCTTCAGCAATTTTTGCTAGGCGAGGGGCATTGCGATTGGTATCGTCCCATCCTGTGCGCATTTTAAGAGTTACTGGCAATTTGACTGACTTTACAGTCGCCTCTAATATCCGTCCCGCCAAAAGTTCGTCACGCATTAAGGCAGATCCAGCATATCCATTCACAACTTTTTTTACGGGACATCCCATATTGATATCAATAATCTGTGCCCCACGATCTTCATTGAGCTTGGCTGCTTCGGCCATGACCTCTGGTTCACATCCAGCCAACTGTACTGCCATAGGGAACTCATCAGGGGATTTTTGAATCATCCTCAAACTTTGGCGTGTTTCCCGAATCATAGCTTGACTGGCTATCATTTCAGAAATAACTAGACCAGACCCCATCCTTTTAACAAGGCGGCGAAAAGGCATGTCTGTCACTCCTGACATGGGTGCCAGGATTACGGGCATTGAGAGGGAAATAGGGCCAATTTGAATCGTCATACTTTAAAATATGTCATATTATTCCAATATATATAAAAAAAACAAGAATAAATCGTCTGTTATAAAATAATTTTGTGTCCAAACATCTCTGGCATATGCTATGTCCTTGGCTAAGATTTAGATATCTATATAGGTAATTTTTTCCATGAGTCTAAAAATTTGGAATTATAAGTCACATTTTTTCTTGTCCTTTTTTAAACGTCCGCATTATGCCTATACAGTCTACCAAGCAGCAATTCAAGCATTGCTTTTAGGTCATAAGAAGGTGAGTGTTATAGAATTTGGTGTGGCAGGGGGAAATGGCCTCCTTTGTTTGGAGAAGTATGCCAAAATACTTTCCAAAAAACTTAAAATTGAAATCAAAGTGTATGGTTTTGATACAGGCCAAGGACTTCCAAAATTGGTTGATTATCGAGACATTCCACAGACATGGCAACCTGGTTTTTTTAAAATGGATTACGAAAAACTACGCTCTCGTCTTACTTTAGCGGAGGTCATTTTAGGAAATGTTGAAGAATCACTTAAAAGTTTTTATAAGATGCATAATCCCCCTCCTATAGGGGGCATTCTTTTTGATCTTGATTTGTATTCATCTACCAAAGCTGCCTTTCAAATTTTTCAAACTGATTCAAAATATTTACTTCCACGCGTTCGGTGTTATTTTGACGATATTTTGGGAAATGAAATTTCTCTTACCAACGAATATTGTGGTGAGCATCTTGCCATCGTCCAATATAATCAACTATCTCCATTAAAAAAAATTACACCAGTACACCATTTGTTGGCTAAAACTTTTCGTGAAAAATGGTATTCAAAATGTTTTGTGCACCACGCTTTTGATCATCCACAATATTGTCAATTTATGGGTAACCCCCAACAGGAAATTCCGTTAGTTGCTTAATCTCTCAAGATGTTCCTTCTTTATTAAAAAAGGAGGAGGGGTTTTTTCTTTAAGAAAATCGTTTATAGTCGAGTAAGGTTTTTATAACTCTTGATATTGTGCTTGGGTATGACAAATCACTCTCTTTATATACAATGGACTTGTTGGTTAAAAGATATACGCAAGATGTCTTCTCATACAGTGAAAGCTTATGAAAAAGATCTTCAACAATTTTTAGAATTTCAAAATAATCATTATAATAAAAAGCTTCCTTTTGAAGAATTACATACTCTCACTATACAAGACTTTCGTGCTTGGCTTGCTTATCGGTCAAAGGAAGGGTATGAGCATCGTTCTACGGCGCGAGCACTATCAGTTATTCGGAATTTTTTTCGTTTTTTATCCAAGCAAGGGTATGCATCAAATACTGGCTTAGCAAGTATTCGTTCTCCTCGCATCAAAATAGGATTACCGAGACCCTTGACAGTTGATCAAGCTCAAAATTTGGTCACAGAAATTAGTAACGAAAATAAAGAACCTTGGATTATGGCGAGAGATCAGGCTCTCTTCACACTTCTCTACTCGGCAGGTTTGCGCTTGGGAGAAGCTTTGACTCTTACGCGAAAACAAGCTCCCTTAAAGTCTGATACTTTATTGGTACATGGAAAGGGTAAGAAAGAACGTATCATTCCTATCTTGCCAATCGTCAAGCATTCGCTTGAAGTTTATATACGTTTATGTCCCTACGCTTTTATGCCAGAAAGTCCTTTATTCATGGGCGCTAAAGGTGGAAAATTAAATCCGGCCATTGCGCAAAAATCCATACGCACGTATCGACGTACAATTGGATTACCTGAAACAGTCACTCCTCATGCATTACGCCACAGTTGTGCAACTCACTTAATGAGTGCATCAGGCGACTTGAGAGGAATTCAAGAACTTTTGGGACACTCTTCTTTAGCAACAACCCAAGTTTATACGGATGTGGATACTGATCGTCTCATGAAAGTATATGAAAAGGCCCATCCAAGAGCGAAGTTAGCAATGCAAAACAAGACAGACTCTTGACTCATTGTGTTTAGACAAAACTGATATTTTTTTATTAATTTAACATTATCATTGAATTAGATGGGCGATTATAAAAAGGGAGAGAAAGTTTATGGTAAATAATCGATGGGCTGTTTTAGATTGTGGTAAATATCCTTCTGCAGATAATTGTAAAATTAAATTATCAGCACCGGAAGATCAGGTAGAAAAATTGATCGACCTTGCTGCATATCATGCATCTAAAAGTCATGGCCATGAAAACTCTCAAGAATTAAAAAATGAATTGAGAAAATTAGTAGAGTACGAAGAAAATCCTTCTTAAATTTATTAACCTTTGCAACAGGCTTATATCAACCCATTGAATTTTTTGTACTTAAATTTTATAGTGAGGCCTTAATAAAATAGAAAAGGCACTCATAACATACTATGTTAACCTCCTCGAAATCCTTTAAAACCATTGCTCTCATAATGGCAGCGGGGCGTGGTCAGCGTGTGGGAGGTCCTATTCCTAAGCAATATCAATCTTTGCATAAACAAGGACCCATACTTGCACAAACACTTTCAACATTTCTCCGTCATCCAGAAGTTGATGCTGTTCGTGTTATAATAAGAGAGGGTGATGAGAAGTTCTATAAGGAGTGTACTCATAATTTCTCTTCAACAAAACTCCTTCCTCCTCTAACGGGGGGGCAAGAACGATATGATTCTGTTCGCCTTGGTTTGGAAAGCTTGTCTTCCAATACTCCACGCTATGTTCTCATACACGATGGAGCGCGCCCTTTCGTAACATCAGGCCTCATTACGCAAGTTCTGAGATCTTTGCGCGATCATAAAGCAGTGATCCCTGGTGTTGGTGTTGTGGATACACTCAAACGGGTGACTCAGAATAGTGTTCAAAATACAGTTGAACGTAAAGAAATTTATTGCATTCAAACACCACAGGGGTTCGATTACGAAACAATTTTGAACGCTTATAATTCTTTAAAAGATTTTCAAAATATTACAGATGATGCCAGCGTCTTAGAGCGGCTTGGGATGCCAGTTCACATGGTGCAAGGTGAAGCAGCTAACCGTAAAATCACAATAAAAGAAGATATGAGAGGAGAAACAATGGTCGTTCCAAATATACGTGTCGGTCATGGGATCGATGTGCATGCCATTGCACCAGGAGAAGGAGTAACGATTTTAGGAATATTTATTCCGTGTAATTTTTCTCTCATTGGTCATTCGGACGCAGATGTTGGGTTGCATTGTATAACAGATGCACTTCTTGGAGCCATAGGAGATGGAGACATTGGGGAGCATTTTAACCCCAATGATGAACGATGGAAGGGAGCTGATTCGACAGTTTTCTTGAAGGATGCTCTTCGCCGTGTGCGTGAAAGAGGTGGAAAAATTTCTCATGTGGACGTAACTCTACTGGGTGAAGGCCCTAAAGTGGCTCCCTACCGAGCGCAAATGAAAACCAAAGTTGCTGAAATTTTAGAATTAGATGCCTCCCAAGTGAGTGTAAAAGCAACCACGACAGAGCGCCTAGGATTTATTGGTCGAGAGGAAGGCCTGGCTGCTTTCGCGACAGCGACAATTATTGAGTGAGATATAAAAAATGAATTCTCTCTAGAGTAGTATTTTATGTGCTAATAATGTAACATCTGAGTGCCTTTTTTAAAGGCCCTCACTTTGCTTGTTTTCATTCCCCTCTTTGATCGCTATTATTCAGTGTGCAATTTAAAAATCGAATTACATTCAAGGAGAAAATAATGATAACATTTAAAAAACATATGAGGCGCATAGCTCTCGGTGCGGTTGCGTTTTTATCAGTAAGCAATACTCTAGCTTACAACGTGGGTGACTATGTTGCAGGTGGTGGATATGTTCGTGAAGGATCGTATCTTGATACAGCATCCGCAGCAGTGCAAAATAGCACACTTGTAACTGAACGCCGTGTTGCAACAGCTGCAGCTGAGGCACAGACTAATATGGTTTTGACGCAAATTACTGAGCGTTTTGATCCTACATCAACTCCTACAGGAAATTCTGTAGCACTTTTGCCAACTAAGGGTGGAAATGCTGGTCCAGGAGATCAACGCAGCAGCTTATGGGCACGCGCAGGTATTGATAACCTCAGAGAGAACAATATTAACTCCTTTGGTGGATGGAATGCTAACTTGTGGTCACTTGCTCTTGGCTATGATCACAAGGTAAATGAAAAGGTCCTACTTGGTGCGGCTTTAACATACAGTAACTTGAATGGGGATACAAAGTTCAACAGGGGCAGTATTAGAGATAATGCTTTTGGTATCGTTCCCTATATCGCCTTTAGAGTTAACCCATGCTTAAACTTTGATGTAGTGCTTGGATATAACCGTGTTAACAAGAGTCGTTCTCGAACAACGCCTGGTTTAGCTGGAACAGTTTTATCAGGGCCAAAAGCGACCAGCTCACCAAAATCTGATCGCTACTTCGCATCTCTGTATGCGAACTATAAACACTTTGTCAATCGTTGGACATTCTTAACGCGCTTTGGTTATTTGTATGTGACTGATAAGCAAAAGAGATTCAATGAACAGAATGGTATGGTTGCATTTAACCCAGCAGGTAACCCAACAGGAACAGCTACACGAGTTTACAATTCACAGAACACAAATGTAAGCCGTCTATCCTTACGCTTACAGGCAGGGTATAAGGCAAGTACAACTGTAGAGCCTTATGCTTTCGTTCTCTATGCTCGTGATTTTGGGGCAACCAAGATAAGAGTTCAGGACACAGTGACGCCTAACGCAGCTGGTATTGCTTTGATTAATCCAAACAAGCAAAGAAGCGATAATACCTTTGGAGGTGGTCTTGGATTGAATGGCCATCTTGGCAACAACTGGAAAACTGGTATTGAAGCTGTGTATGCTCAAAGCAAAAAGTTCCGCGATATAGGCGGTTCACTACGCATTAGCAAGACATTTTAAAACTGGTTAACCTGTCTTACAAAAAAAGAGCAGCGTTTTGCGCTGCTCTTTTTATTTTTGGAAGCCTTTTATTAGGCAGTTGCCAAAACACCCTTCAAAATGATCTTAAAGTTCTCGCACATAGTTCTTCAATAAACCAGCCACTTACATTAAAAACAGAGTATTTTGATCTAATTGGGTGGGGGGATAACCAAAGAACTTCCCATGCAAATGTTTATATAGAAGGGGATGGACATGCTTGGCAAGATTCTTGGACGATTTCACAAGATCCGACACCATCCGATCCGGTTGGGTTTAAGTTAGCGCTCGCTGACAACAGAGCATCCTCAATTATTTACCTTGCACGACCCTGCCAATATAATATGGATAAGCGCTGTACCCCTCTTGATTGGACCTCAGATCGCTTTGGACAAAAAGTTATTAAGAGTTATCACCAAGCGCTCGATACGCTCAAGAAAAATTGGGGAATTCAATCAGTTACTCTTCATGGGTACTCAGGAGGCGCAACCGTATGTTTGCTTGTTGCTGCGCAGCGTAAAGACGTTATCTCAGTTGTAACATTTGCCCCTCTTTTGGATATTAGTGCATGGTCATCTTACCATGGCTACACTCAGTTGAATGGCTCCCTAACGCCTCTCGATTTCACACTTCAATTGACTCACATAACCCAACACCATTTCATAGGATTAGAGGATGAGGCAGTCCCTCTTAAGCTTTCAGAGGCCTACTTTGCAGCTTTCCCTTCTACCTGCTCTATTACGGTGCATAAAATTCCCTTCTTTTCCCATCAATCTGATTGGCCTAAGTTTTGGAAATCTTCTATAATCAATCAACATGAACACTTGTATAGTCACAAGACAGGCAACAAAATATTATATGCAAAATAAAAGAAAAGCACCTAGGGCACCTTCAAAAGATCAGTCTTACGCGGATGTAAAGAGATTTTGGAATCTTGGTCAGGTGGGGCTTATACTTGCGTGCATGTTTTTTATTATTCCATTATGCACCCTCCCACCGTTGCGTCTTGGATTTTATAGCCAAGTTGAAACAAGCTTGATCGCTCTTTGGGTGTCCTCAGCAATTTCATGTTTATGGATAGGATTGGTTTGGCAAAAGAACCCGAAGTTGGTGGAGAACATTGTAAAATTACCACTTGTGTGGGGGCCAATTTTATTAGGAACCTTCTCCCTCGCACTTTGTACCTTTCACATTCTCCCATTAAGAGATTTAGTGGGATCGGGTCAAATTGGAGAAGGGGTCCTTACCTTATTTTCTGTGGGAATTATGGCTGCTCATTTTTCTCTTTTGTCACGCCTTTCTCGTGCACGAAAAGCGCTCTTTTTAAGCGCCGTTCTGGTCGGTATCATTATAAGTACGTTGACAATTATAGGTTCTCAAGAATCCCCATTTTACAGTTGGCGTTATTGGAAGTGGGCTCCCTTTTTCTTTCCAGATTTTTTGGCATTTATTGATATTGCGCTCATGGCCATCTATCTTCATATGCGTAAGGAAATCAAAGGGAATGGATATATTAAAGATGGTATTGCTCTATGTGCATTTGGCATCATAGCGTATTATGCAAGCAATAAAAGCTTAGGGTATGGCCTTATTATCGCTGCGTTATCAATGGTTCCACTTTTGATTTTTCCTCATTCTTGGCGACGTGGTCTCATTCAAATTTGTTTTTTTTCAATCACTCTGCTGATCACCTTTTTAGTTATATTTTATGATGATATATCACGCGCATTACCTCCTCAGGTGTCCTTTTTAGGCAATATTTCTACTTTAACAAGTCGAACGTGGCTCTCAAAAATTTCTTTAGTAGATTTGTGGTATAATCCCCTCGATCTGCAGGAAATAAAAAGAATATTAATCGGGAGTGGCTGGGGAACTTTCGGTAATATTTCTGCAGCTAATATGTTTCTCATTGACGAAATAAGTCTTTTTGCTGGAAGTGAATATCAGCCCAGTTGGGAATTGGTTGATCGGGATTTGATGCACACACATAATGTTCTCACGAACATTTTTCACTCCTTAGGACTTATGGGGGTTGGAATTTATCTCTTTACTCAATATAAACTTATCAACTCTTTTGCGCGTCATTCTCTTCTTTTGGGTTCTGGCTTTTTAATCGCCTATCAAATTCAAATATTATTTTGGTTCCAATTTACTATGACTATTCCTTTTACGCTGCTGGCCTTCTCGTTATTTGCGAGGGTTCCATCAAAGGGTTATAAGTTTAATTGGCTCAGATCTAAAATTCTTACCTCTATTGCTATAACTCTTCTCTTTTTTTCGGTACTTAATGGCTTTGTAGCCTGTGGGTTTAATAAGAAATTAATTGAGCCAGAACCTCACGCAAGTACAGAACAAATTGAAACACTTATAACGTCTCCCAACGTTTATGTGGAAGGGTTGTTTGGGGCACAAAGACAAGTTAGACTGTTGCGCAGATATGCACTAGATATTCAAAAAGAATTTGAAAAATCGCCTGCACAATTACTAGAATTTTCGTTGAAAATTGTTAAACACTTAGAGTCTTTGCCCAAGGGTGGAAATTACCTTGCGAACAATATTGCTATTAATATTTTGAGCGAGTTGGCATCCAAAACTGAAGTTTTAAATTTATTTGATTCTCAGACTTATGAACTTTGGGAAAATCTCGTGAAAGATCACATTGCCTTGATGCCATATCGCACAGATATATTGATCCCGTTTTTCACACACTATCAAATGCTTGGAAAGGAGTCTAAAGTGTTGGATTTTGCGCACCAAATTCGTCATCAAAATCCAAGTGACCCAATAGCTCTTTGGTTTATAGGATCATGCTTACTGCGGGACCCTTCTCGTTTTGATGAGGGGATGTGTACGCTCAGAAGTGCCCTTCATTCTAAAGTTGAACGGTTTATACCGATACCTTCTCAATTAAAAATCAAAATCACACGTCATTTAAAAGCGTGTCCATGACTTTTTAATCTATTAATATTTTTCCCAGGGGAATTGATGCCAGTGAACAAGAAAGCTCGGTAATATCTAAATAATCATGGCCATCCCCACAGGCTACACGAATCCATCCTTTCCCTTTTTCAATGATTTGTCCTGGTGGAAAGCCTTTTTTTAAACGCTCATTACTTGGTAGTTTATTCCGTCGTATTTCTAGTTTTTCCCCCTGAAATATTGTGAAGGCGGGGGGAAAATAGGGATATGGAACTGCGCGAATGAGGTTATGAATTTGCCATGCTGACTGTTCCCAATGAATTTCACTGTCTTTTGCGCTCCTCCCACCGAAGTAGGTTGCTTTGGTTTCATCTTGGGGAATGGAAGGTGCCGTGCCTTCTTTTAATGCACTCATTTGTCGTTTGAGAATTTCCACAGCTGCATCTGCGACCCGATGCGTAAGTTCAAAAGCCGTATCAGTCGGATGAATAGGAATGCTTTCTTGGTCCACGATGGAACCTGCGTCAGCTGATTTAACCATATGATGAAGAGTGGCGCCTGTTTCCGTTTCTCCATGCACAAGAGCCCAATTTAATGGAGCCCGTCCGCGATATCGCGGGAGGAGAGAGCCATGCATATTAAAACAACCTAAAGGGGGAATGTTTAAAATATAGTCAGGAATCATCTTTCTATAATAAAAAGACAAAAGAATATCAGGTTGTATTTTTTGTAGGGCCTCTAAAACGCTCGGGTCTTTAGCATCTTCTGTTGCAATGACAGGAATATGTTGTTCACTTGCCAGGTGAGCAACAGAAGGAAACCATAATTTTTCACCAGGATTATCGGGATGCGTAAAAACGCCAACAATATTTTCATCAGCCTCTAAAAGCCACTTCAAACAAGCATGGCCAACCAAGCTATAAGCAAAGACGACAATTTTTGTCATTTTTTCTCTATGATTTCACGAATAATGTACCGAGGCCTTTGACTCAAAGTTTGAAAAATGCGCCCCACATATTCACCCACAATACCAATACCTGTGATGACAACACTTATAAGGAAGAAAAGAATTGCAAAAAGCGTAAATAAACCCTCAGCCTCAGGACCAATAATAAAGCGACGCAAAAGCATGTAAAGCACGAGAAGTCCACTGAGTCCTGATACAGCAATTCCAAAGATTGTGAAAAGCTGCAAGGGGATAAGAGAAAATCCAGTGATGAGGTCAAAATTTAAACGAATTAATCGATAGAGATTATATTTTGAAAGACCTGCCACGCGGAGATCATGCTTTACTTCTACTTCAGTTGGACGACCCGAAAATTTATAGGCTAAAGCAGGAATAAAAGTTGAGCGTTCTCCAGAGCGCACAATTTGTTCTATAATCTGTCGAGAATAGGCGCGCAACATGCACCCCTGATCGCGCATTTTAATATCTGTCGTGGTTTCTCGGAACCAGTTCACGAGGCGGGAAACATGGGTTCGAAAAAAAGAGTCCTGGCGATTATGGCGATAACTTCCAACATAATCAAACCCCTCCTTTATTTTTTCCATAAGCTTTGGAATTTCCTCCGGAGGATTTTGCAAATCAGCATCTAACGTTACAATGGTTTGTCCACGTGCTTGTTCAAAGGCTGCCATGATAGCCATATGCTGGCCAAAGTTGCCATGAAAATCTATGACGCGTACTGTGCGTGGGTTGTCATTATGAAATTTTTTTAATAAGTCGAGTGAAGCATCATGACTTCCGTCATTTGTAAAAATAATTTCATAAGATAGACCTTGTTGATCAAGGACGTGCGTCAACCTTTGAAATAAGGGGGGTAAATTTTCTGCTTCATTATAGACAGGAATGACAACAGAGAGTTCAGGTGCTTTTGGCATCTTTAATGTCCTTAAAATTTATGGCCCAACTATGGGAAAAAAAAGACAATTTGTCAATTGTTGAACGATGAAATATCAGACGTTAACCCATCCCAAAAATCTTGAGTCAAGTTTTTATTATAAAGGCGATTTATGGCACGCAGTCCTGTTGGTGATGTGACATTAATTTCAATAAGATAATCGCCAATAATATCTATACCCGCTAAATAAAGTCCCTGCTCTTTGAGGATAGGGCCGATCTGAGCACAAATTTCCAAATCTCGCGGGGTGAATTCGCAAACTTCGGGGCGCCCACCCTGGCGCATATTACTGCGAACCTGACCCTTCGGAGGGATGCGTTTAAAAATTCCCAAAGGTTTGCCATCAATGAGAATAATTCTTTTATCCCCTTGATGAACTTCTGGTAAAAATTTTTGAAAAATAGGAGGGGCATTATAGAGTGTGCGATAGATGTTAAGAATCTCAGGTAGGTTTTGATCACCAGGATTGAAAAGAAGAACACCATTTCCGCCAAATTCGAACAATGGTTTTAAAATGACTGATCCATGGACATGGATGAACTCATTAATCAAAGCACGATCCCAAGATATGAGGGTTGGTGGAATGAGAGTGGGAAAATGTGTAATGAGGAGTTTTTCAGGTGCGTTTCGAACACCTGCCGGGTTATTAATGACGCGCGTTGTTTTTGGGAGTAATTCCAAAAAATGTGTCGCCGTAATATAAGGCATATTAAAAGGGGGATCTTGGCGCATCAACACATACTGGGCTTCCTCTAAATTAAGAAGAGCTTCATCGCTTTGTGTGAAATAATCAGATGACTGATCCTGAAAAGTTACCCAGCGCCCTCTTGCAACGATGCCATTGGGTGTAGAAGACAGGTCATCAGGTGTATATGTAAATAACTTATATCCGCGTTTCTGTGCTTCTAAGCCCAGTGCAAAAGTTGTATTGGTTTCAACAATAATTTGTGAAAGGGGCTCCATTTGTAGGGCTACGATGGGGTGAGACATATTATGCAACCTCCTTTTGAAGAGCCTCAGATGGGGCCGGATCTTCTTCATTTTCTAACTCTAAAGATTGAAGGCGACGGGGAGCGTGATCAATAGCTGCAAGTTCTTCAATTTCTCCATCCGACAGATCGAGTGCTTGAAATTTTCGAGCTGAAACAAGGACACGTCGTTCCAACGTTCCAACAGTTTGGTTATATGAATCAACAGCTTGGCCCAAATGACGTCCCATACGCGCCATATGATTCCCCATATCGCTTAAGCGTTTATATAATTCCCGTCCAAGGTCACTAATGGCCTTCGCATTTTCTGCAATGCCTTCTTGACGCCAGCCATAAGAAACCGCGCGAAGTAAAGCTATTAAAGTTGTGGGTGTGGCAAGAATAACTTTTTCTTTTACCCCTATTTCAATGAGGGTCGGATCTTTTTCAAGGGCTGCACTAAAAAAGGTTTCACCTGGTAAAAAGAGCACGACAAATTCTGGCGTCGAATCAAATTGTTCCCAGTAAGATCGTTGACTCAATGTGCGAATATGGGTGCGAACTTGGCGTGCGTGTTCAGCCAGCTTATCAGATCGTATTTGTTCGTCTGTGGCTTCTAAGGATTCAAGATAGGCAGAGAGGGGGGCCTTTGCATCGACAACTATTTTCTTGCCACCTGGTAAATTGACAACCATGTCAGGGCGAAGCCGTCCCTTGTCTCCCTCGACGGAAACTTGTTCAACAAAATCGCAATATGCAATCATTCCCGCCATTTCAACAACACGCTTCAGTTGGATTTCTCCCCATTGCCCACGAACGCTCGGAGTTCGTAAGGCCTTTACCAAATTTGATGTTTCTAATCGCAGTTCTTTTTGACTATTGACGAGTTCTGCAACCTGCTGACGTAAAACTTGATAAGCACCAACACGTTCCTTTTCCAAATCCAGCAATTTGACATCAACCTTATTCAAAGCCTGATGAACGGGATTGAGCATTTCACCGATGGCCTTTTGGCGTGTTGTTAAATCATTTTTTGCAGATTCTTGAAAGCGCTCCAAAGTAGACTTTGCAAGCTCAAGAAAAGATTGGTTATTTGCAGAAAGTGCATCGGCAGATAACGCCTTAAAAGTTTGGGAAAGACGTTGTTGAGCCTCCTCAAGAAGAGCAATTTTTTCTTGAGCTTGACGACGTTCATGATCTAAGGCAGTGGCAAGCTCAACACTTTTCGTACGTAAACTCATCCCATCTTGTGTGGCTTGGGCAAGCTGTGCCTCGAGATGGGCAAGGCGACTTGTGCGCTCTTCCAGCATTGCACATTTTGTTTGCTCTTGAGCTAGTTGATGATGAAGCTCAGTAATACGTTGGCTTTGCGTTTGAATTTCCACTTGATAGGTAAGAAATGAATTTTGCTGTGTGACTTTATGGTGCTGATAGAGTCTATACAAATATACAGCTACCCCTAAAGTGATCACACCACCGAGACTTCCGAGAACCCAGATCACACTCTTGTTCCTTATATTATAATTCTTGAGCTGATTCTACGCAGATTTTCTTTTGTTTTCGAGGGGGATTTTGTATACTCAAAAAAATCAACCATTGAATGAAGGGCTAACTCCATGATTGGACAAGGAATTTTGGGAATTTGTGTGTTTTTGGGGATTGCTTGGATTCTTAGTGAAAATAGATCAGCAGTTCAAAAGCGTGACGTTCTCTTGGGTGTTGGACTCCAGATTGGGCTGGCCATTATCATTACACAATTTAGCCTTATTCGTGGAGCCTTTGAAAGCTTGACGCGCGTTGTGGATGTTTTAAAGCAGGCCACACAAGTTGGAACTCAGTTCGTCTTTGGTTACTTGGGAGGTGGGGCAGTGCCATTTAATATTGCGCCTGATTCAGGGGCAACAACCTTCATTTTTGCTCTTCAGGCCTTACCAACCATTATGGTTGTGAGTGCTCTTTCTATGCTGATGTTTCATTGGAAAGTACTCCCCATCATTGTCCGTTTTTTCTCACGCGCATTGCAAAAATCACTCCGTATTGGCGGGGCTTTGGGTGTTGTTGCAGCCTCAAAAGTTTTCTTAGGGAATATTGAAGCCCCTTTATTGGTTCGGCCTTATCTCAAAAACTTTAGCCGATGCGAGTTATTTACTGTGATGACATGCGGCATGGCAACAACGGCAGCAAGCGTGATGGCTTTATACACTTCAATTTTAGAAGGCACCATTCCAAACCCCATTGCTCACATTTTGACAGCATCCATTATAAGCATTCCAGCTGCTATTACCCTTTCTCGTGTGATGATTCCACATGAGGGGGAGATGACCACTGGAGGATATGTTGCTCCTTATAAATTTTCAAATTGGATGGATGCAATATCAAAAGGAACATCTGATGGTTTGACAATTTTCTTACATGTGATGGCCATGCTAATTGTTGTCTTAGCATTAGTATCTTTGCTGAATGCATTTTTGACCTTTTTACCTGCTATAGGAGGTGAGCCGATTACTTTACAACGTCTTTTAGGGTATTTAATGGCACCTGTGACGTGGTTGATGGGGGTTCCGTGGGCTGAAGCCACAACAGCCGGAAAACTTTTAGGTACAAAAACTGTTCTAAATGAAGTGGTCGCCTTCTTAGATTTATCTAAACTCTCTCGTGCTGAACTCAGCTCCCAAAGTGCGCTCATTATGACATACGCTCTGTGTGGGTTTGCCAACTTTTCAGCTATTGGTATTGTGATTGGGGGTATTGGGTCCATGGTACCCGAACGCAGAGAGGAAATTGTTACTCTTGGTTTAAAATCTGTTCTTGCCGGAACTCTTGCCACATGTATGAGTGGAACTATAATCGGTATTCTTTCTCATTTGAGTGGTCAGTTAATAAAGTAATAAAAGAATTCCTTGTATTATATGCAAAAACAACCTAAGTAATATTTAGGGAAAATTTACTATAGTTGTGAGATATAAATTGTGCCATTACTTACAGTTTTAACAGCGCCTGATCCGCGCTTAAAAATCAAAGCAAAGCCCGTTGAAAGTGTTAATGATGACATACGCCAACTCATGGATGATATGTTAGAAACAATGTATGCCAATGAAGGGATGGGACTTGCTGCCACTCAAGTTGGTGTTGACAAGCGTGTAGTTGTAATTGACCTCAACGCAGGGGAAGAAGGCGTTGAGCCGGATATTATCAAATTAGCGAATCCGGAAATCATTTGGTCCTCAGAAGAAACGGCCATTGTAAATGAATCCTGCATTTCTGTCCCGAATCAATATGGAGCCGTTGATCGTCCCACCAAGGTGAAAATACGGTATTTGGATGAAAATAATACGCTTCAAGAAAAAGAGGTGGATGATATTTTTGCAAGATGCATTCAGCATGAAATAGATCATTTGGATGGCATTCTTTATATTGATCGTCTGTCTCGACTCAAGCGTGAGATTATTTTGCGCAAACTGCTTAAAAATAATAAATTGAGGTTATGACTATTTCTCCTTTACGCCTCATTTTTATGGGAACTCCACAATTTTCCGTTCCCACACTTCAAACTCTCCTTGAGAGTCCTCATAAAGTTGTCGCTATTTACACACAACCCCCTCGTCCGAGCGGGCGTGGGCATCATGTTCAAATGAGTGCCATACATCACCTGGCTGCTCAGCATAATATTCCTGTTTTTACTCCCTCAAACTTTAAAGATCAGCAGGAGCAAGATCTTTTTGCCTCCCATAAGGCAGATTGCGCCATTGTGGTTGCCTATGGACTTATCTTACCCAAAGAAATTTTAAATATTCCAAGGCTTGGGTGCTTAAATGTGCATGCATCCCTCTTGCCACGTTGGCGAGGCGCTGGACCCATTCAGAGAGCCATTGAAGCAGGGGACAATGAGACAGGAATTACCATTATGAAAATGGAGACAGGGCTTGATACGGGACCAATTCTTCTCAAAAAAGCCTATCCCCTTATTCCGGAAGAAACGGCATCTCATCTCCATGATGCTCTTTCTAATATGGGAGGCCCCCTTCTTCTTGAAGCGTTGGAAGCTTATGCACAAGGTACATTAATTCCAACACCTCAACCAACCGAGGGAGTGACGTATGCCTCTAAACTTACACGGGATGAAGGAAAAATTGATTGGCGGCTTGATGCATCTGTTTTGATGCGCAAAATAAAAGCTTTCACACCATGGCCAGGTGTTTGGTTTGATTATTACGACACGCGCATTAAAATTTTAGCTGCAGAAGTTGTTCCAGCGCTTTCAGGCGAACCAGGAACAGTTTTAAATGAGCACCTATGCATTGCGTGTGGTCAAGGGGCTCTTCAAATTAAAACCCTCCAACGGCCAGGGGGTGAGGTCTTAGAAAGTGATGCTTTCTTACGAGGTTTTCCCATCCCAGTGGGAACTAAGTTGCCATGCCCCGTTATAAATTAACAGTTGAATATGATGGTAGCTGCTTTAGCGGATGGCAACGCCAACGCAATCAAATTTCCGTTCAAGAAGCGTTACAACAAGCCGTTAAAACTTTATTTAACGAAGATGTATTAGTAGAGGGTGCAGGCCGAACAGATACTGGTGTTCATGCATTGGGTCAAGTTGCCCATATGGACTTAGCGGCACCCCTTCCTCCCTACCGCGTACGGGATGGGTTGAATTCTCACTTGCGTACACGTGGTGTGTCTATATTGTGTGTTAAAAACGTGCCTGATGATTTTCATGCACGCTTTTCAGCCATAGGGCGTGAATACGAATATCATATTATCAATCGCCGGGCGCCTGTGATTTTAGAAGCACACAGAGCCTGGCATGTTATTCCTGATCTCGATGTGGAAAAAATGCAGAGGGCAGCGCGTCATTTTGTCGGGACCTATGATTTTAGCAGCTTTAGAACTGCAGCTTGTCAAGCTGCATCTCCCATTAGAACTCTTGATCTTTTTGAAATTAAAAGCAGAGATATTCCCTTTGGAAAACACATTATTGCGCACATTGCATCTCGTTCATTTTTACACAATCAGGTTCGTATTATGATGGGAACACTGAAACTTGTTGGAGAGGGACGTTTGGAACCTGATGCAATTCCATCCATTCTTGAAGCGCGTGACCGTACAGCCAGCGGACCAACGGCCCCCTCTCAAGGTCTTTATTTGAAAAACATTTCATATAAAGAAGGACTATAAAATGCAAACAAGCGTTAACGCAAGAGTAAGAGGTATAGTATTTTAAAGAAGCCCAATAGTCTCAAGAAATTCTTTTATTTTTCTCTCTGCTAAGTAGGGAAATTTATTCTTTAAAAGACGTGTAGGATCCAGGAGATGCTTAATATGTAGCTCATAAAACTCCTGCTTTTGTTTTTCCAAAGGCCCATGATCTTTTTTATAAATATCAAGAGTTCCATTTGCTTCGTAGTCACCTCTAGATTGCTCTAGGCTTCTTAATTGAGTTGTCATTTCTTGATAAAATGGAAATCTTTCATAAATCTTGTCTGTTTCCTCTTTTAGAGCAATTCCCAAATCATGATCAGTAGGCTCCTTGGGAAGCTTTTGGTCAGGAGCGACACTTGGTTTAGGTGCTGCTGCAGCAGCTGCTTGTGCAGACTCTAGTGAGTCTTCTAAAGCAAAGCGTATGAGAAAGTCATCGGAGAGTTCAGCAACCTCGCGGGGGCGCTCCTGATGAGGTTGAGGGGCGGCAGAATACGGTCCTTTTCCGGCTTGTCCTTTTGCAGACTCTAGAGAGTCCTCTAGAGCAAATCTTTCTAGTAGTTCAGAAGGAACACCCCATTCTTCAACGCGATGAATGTCTTCTTCTTTGGGTTCTTGGCGCTTGGCGCGATTACCAGAAACACGCAAAACTTCCTTCATAAGCACTTCATCCATATCGCCCTCTAAGCCCAAGGATTCTACAAGCTTACGCTGCTCATCTTCATGTTTTGATTGTCTAAGGGTTTGATGGAGTACCCAATCAGGATCTGCCTCTTTTTTTCCCACTTCGGCAGCAAGTGCGATGGGGGAGGCCAGAGAACTAAACAAAGCAAAAAATGATATAGTTGTTAGAGTTTTATGCATATATAACTTTCCTTTTAAAGAGTAAAATTTGTTTATTTTAAATAACTTATTATACCATTATTTTTGTTATTTATCAAACATTTTGAGTTTAATAAGTCATCATTTAGGCTCATTTCCAATAAACAAAAGGTTTAGGAGAAAGGGGAAGAAGCAATTTAAAAATAAAATGCGTATAATATTCAGTCTTTTGTTTAAGGATTAATCATTACTAAAATACCCACTTTTAGTGTTCTATTCGAATAAACGGAAATGTATTATTACATTTTCGCATTGAAAATGCGTTAAAATTGTGTTATAAAAATATGCTCTAGTTCTATTTAGGGCGCGGATTCTGTATTATGAAGTTTAACATTATTAAAGTCTATGAATGATTTCTCATGACATATGTTATCACGGAAAGTTGTATTAAATGTAAGTATATGGATTGTGTAGAAGTTTGTCCTGTGGACTGCTTTTATGAAGGAGAAAATATGCTCGTCATCAATCCAGACGAGTGTATTGATTGCGGCGTATGTGAACCTGAATGTCCAGCAGAAGCTATCATAGCTGATACAACGCAAGGATCTGAAAAGTGGGTGGAAATTAACCGTCTTTATGCAAGCAAATGGCCTAATATTACCCATAAAGGTGTAACGCCAGCAGATGCAGATCAATGGTTGACGGTTAAAAATAAGTTTCAAGAACACTTTAGTGAAAACCCCGGGGAAGAAAAATCTTAGATCTTTGAATGTGGATTATTGGAGTCTTTTAACTTAATCGAAGGAAAAGTGAGTTTGAAAATGACAATCTCAGCGGCGACTAAAAAAATGTTTAAAGAAGGTGATTATGTTGTTTACCCTGCCCATGGAGTTGGGCGGATTGTTGGGCATGAAGTCCAATCTATTGGGGATATTGAAGTCCAATTAGTGGTTGTATCCTTTGAAAAGGATCGCATGATATTGAGGTTGCCTTTGTCTAAAGCAAAAACTGCAGGGCTACGTCCTTTAAGCACCTCTGAAGACATGAAGCAAGCTCTACAAATGCTCTCCGTGCGTACAAAAACACGTCGTGTTATGTGGAGCCGTCGTGCGCAAGAATATGAGGCAAAAATCAATTCAGGCGACCCCAAATCTATTGCAGAGGTTATTCGTGATTTGTATCGAGCAACCACTCAGTCTGATCAATCTTACAGCGAGCGTCAAATTTACCAAGCGGCATTAGAGCGTTTTGTCCGTGAATTGGCAGCTGTAGAACAAATCGATGAAACGTCAGCAACCCAAAAGCTTGAGGGATTCCTTAAGGCTGCATAAGTTTTATATTAAATTCCGACCAAATATATCAGCTCAAAGCTCAATGGTTTTGAGCTGTTTTTTTATCATCGTTCTGACTATTATTTTTTAGAAGTTTCATTTCTTTTTAAAAACTCTTTTATATGCATAAGGGCTTCGCGTGCTTCAGGAAGGAAAGGAGCAAGGTAAGGCCATGCATGAAACATATTTTCCCAAACCTCCAAGGTAAGGGATCCTTCAGCATTTTTAATTTTATCAAACAATCGAAGAGAATCAGAAAGAAGGATTTCCTCCTGAGCCACCTGAATAAAGAGGGGTGGGAGGTTACTTAAATTCCCCCTAAGCGGGGAAAAATGTGGATGCGAGGGATCATTATCAGCTGTGTATAATTTTGCAACAATAGGCAATGAGGGTGCATAAAGAAGTATATCTTTTTCTTGATTGGTTATGAATGTTTCGCCTTGATGCGTTAAATCTAACCATGGAGAAAAACAAATGACAGCCTTTGGAAAGGGAATCTTCTCTTCTTTTAAAAGCAAAAGAAGGGCAAGAGCAAGTCCACCTCCAGCAGAGTCACCAGCGATATAGACTGAGGATCCACTCGACTGTTGAAGAAGTTCTTTATAGATTTTTAAAGCATCATTGAGGCCCGCAGGATACGGATTTTCAGGAGCCAAACGATAGTCAAAACTGAGAACACGCGTGTTGGTGATGGTGCAAAAATAACTGAGAAACGCCCGGTATGTTTTAAGAGATCCCAAGCAATACCCTCCTCCATGAATATAAAGAACAGTGGCTATAGGTCGCGTTTTTGGTGTGATCCATTCTGCCGATAAAGAAGAAAGAGAGACGGGCGTAACTGTTACACCTGGCGCGAGAGGGAAAAATGAAGCACATCGGTCCCAAATTTTTCTCAATTTCAAAATATGGCTTTTGTCTCTCACTTTCCTTTTGAAAAAAAGACGGAGTAATAACTTTATCAAATTAAGATTACACCTGCGTTTTTTTGAAGGAATTCTGAGAAGCTTCATATGAGAAAGTGATTCTTGTATCATCGAAGTATATGTCCTTCTTATTTTTGTTTTTCTTCTATCCTTAATAATACTCTTTTCCACCTCCTCATTTTAAGGATAATCTTTCAATTGTCTCGATCCTACTCCGCTGATATACTGTATTTTACACATATAGTTTTAGAATAAATATTGAGACTCATTTTTTAAAAAATTTTAAATAGGTGCTCCAGTCTCTATAAATTTCAAAGGAGATAAGACATGCATAAATATTTAGTAATCTTATTTTTCTTACTTTACTGCTTATCTGAGATAACGGCGATGGAGAAATCAGAGCCTCTATCAACTTCTCATAGACTAACTGATGAAGCCGCGTCTTCTCCCCTTGCCAAATTAGAAAAAGAGGTAACGGATATACTTGATTCCATGGAAGCTCTGCATTTTGATCAGTTAGCATTTTTAACTGAACAAGAACAGCTTTTAAGTGAAGGTCTGCATGATAAAGAATTTTTTAAGGGGATGCCTGTGCACTTGATAGGCGAATGGATTACCTACGCCCTTGACCAGAGGAATCGCAATTTAGATATAATAAGTACGAGACGAGCACAGCTACACGCTCTGCAAAACAATAGAATTGATCTCAATACTTTTTTTGGAACTTTTTTGCAGGAGCATTTTGAGCTTCTTGGTACTGCATTTAAAAATTTGCGCGCATCGATGGAGCTTAAAAAGAAGAAAGGTGATGTCCCTCTTAAAGAACGAGCAAAGATGTATGGAAGTTCTGGTGCGTTCTTGGATGATAAAGAATATTACAAAACGCTATTCACTGATGGCGTCGCTCTATTAGAAGTCCTCTACCCTTATCTTACAACCCCCCTGCCAGCTGAGCTTTCTTCAATGTTATCTTGCTCTCCTCCTCTTGAACATTTTTTCGGAAAAAAACTTGAGATGTTTCCTGATCTTTATTCGCAAGAATGTATAACTGCCGCCGGGGCGTATTTGAATAAATTTTATACGGCTGCTCTCTTCATCACTACGACAGGTGAAAGAAGGGAAGAATTTGTTCGAAAGGAAAATTTTAAAGATTATGTAGGGCTCCTAAAACAAATGCCTGGAGTTTCCGTGATTAAAGAAGATGCTGAGAAACTAATCTCTCCAAAGGAAAGCGAAGTTATTGAAAAAAGGGTAGGGGCGACTATGACTGCCCAGAAAAAAGTTCAAAAAAAGGAGGACAGACGTCAGGCAAAGAAAGAGGGTAAAAAGGCTAGAGCAGAAGCGATGCAAAAGGCAACGAAAGAGTCAGAACGCAGGAATAGTCTCATCAAAGAGGCTATCAAAGCAGCCAAAGAAGCGCGGCGTCATCAACAAACACAACCAGTCAAGAAACAAAAAATTTCAACTGATGAATTATCTTCAACAAGTCTGACATTTGACACGAGCCAGCAATCAAGTCCTGAACCTTACGTTATTCATGAAAGACCACCCAAGGTTAAAACAAGAGGCGTGACTGATCCAACCTATGAAGAAAAGAATCAACCTTTACCTGCTTCAGAAGAAATGAAAGCAGAGCCAGAAGTGCAAACACAACCAACCTTACTTCACACTCAAAAATATAAATTATTAGAAAAATTTTGGGAACTGCCATCTGGTTTTGCTTATGATAGTTTTATTACGCTTTTTGAGGGATTAGGGGGGCGGATTATTACCAACAAAGGAGGATCCAGCCACTTTCGCATGGAATTTACGCGCAAAGATGGCATAACGGTGGTCGATGGATCATGTGTTCCAAAACCCACATTAGTTTATGGATATTTCCTTCTTAGAAAATTACATAAATACTTTACAGCGTGTGGACTTACCCTTGAAAACTATATTCATGTGATAGATAAATAAGAGAATTCCATCTTTTTTATCTCCTTAAATTTAATAAGAAAAATTGATTCAAATATGATCGTTAGTTTCAATCCGTTTACACAATTCTAATTTTTGGATTAATTCGTGTTTATGAATAAATTGGAGAAGATCAGATTTTGAGGAGACCCCGATTTTGTCCCTTATTGATTGAATATAAGTTTCAATGGATCGATGAGAGAGATGAAGAAAGCGCGCAATTTCCTTTGCAGTGTAATGGTGTGACAAATAATAAAGACATTCACATTGGCGTTGAGTTAAATGGAAAGAGTATCCTTCTGAACTAAGCAAGAGTTCTCCCAGATGGGTTTGGCGTAGGAAGTTAAGAGTTTTATCTATGTCTTTCGAGACTGATCTTCTCTTAAAAAAAGTAAAATTTTCATCATAGACAGCTAATTTTTTTCTATCAGAGGTATCCATGAGATCCTTTCCAGCAACATCAAAATAGTTCACAAATCTTTCAAGGAGAGACTTATTTTTAAGAAAGAATCCCAGCGGATCAAGAACCTCTGTCCCCAAGGAAAACCCCCACCCCTCTAAAAGGTTATTATTTATTATCTTATAAAGCATAAATGTATTCCAGAAGTCGTACTTCCAAAGTAAACCGATGACAGGGTCAGCTTTTACATCAAACCTATAAATATCTCCTGTTAGAGAAAAAGAAATTTGACTATTTGGAACAATATCTACAGTGTCTATGAAAAACAGGCTTTGGCCACGAATAGTTTGGATATGAGCTTCAAAAAACTCAGGCTTACTTGAATAAGCCAGGTAGGTTCCATCCTCATGACACTTAATAAAATAATAATTCTGTATCCCAATCTCCTGAAGAGGTTGGCAAAGTTTAATAAATGAAGGATTCTTTGCTCGAAAATGATCGAGGGCCGATTGCTTTATTTTAAGTATATCTAGGTTCATTTTGGATGAATCCTATTTCTTGCACAGTCCATCAGCGAGCACTTCTTAAGTGAGATTGGTCCTCTTTTTTCAGCTCTACATCACTATCGTATTTTTTACGATAGAAAGAAGTTCATACGAATCTCTATCCTCAAAACGTTATGAATAAATTTAAAACGATTGGAGGAAAAAATGAATAGGCTATTATTACTCATACCAACAGTTCTGATATTATTAGCAACAACTGATCCTACTTACTCTGCAGATGATACAGATAAAGGGGAAATTGCAACTGTACAACGTAAAATTACCACCGGTTATGTGGACACTAAGACAGGTCGCTTATTTTATCGAGATTCCGGTGGAACGGGTCCTGTCCTTCTGTGTATTCATGGGAACTCAACTGGGAGTTGGTTATTCGAAAATTTAATGAATGAAAACTCCACGATGCGACTAATTAGTTTTGATTCTCCAGGACATGGAGAGAGCTTTAGAGCTTCTGATGATACAGCAACAGAAATTTATACTTTTCCTGGATGCGCAAAAACGTTGCTTGAAGGGCTTGATCAACTGATGCCAGGCATTGGACAATTCAATGTTTTGGGAATTTCTAAAGGTGGGCATGAAGCTATTAATCTTTATGAATTAGCGCGCGATCGAGTCAGAAGTCTAATTATTTCGGGGTCACCGCCACTTCCTCTCTTTGAAAGTGAATCACATGCTGGTGAAATATTAAGTACTGCTTTTAAGTCTATCCCGGCAGGAGCACTCTCAGGTAAAGGTGAAAGCTATACTGAAGAAGAGGCAAAATTATATCTCAAAGCAAACGGATTTGAAGCAGCAGAGGTTTTAAAAAGAGTTAAAGCAGCCATGGATACGGATGGTCGTGCCAGAGGACTCATGTTTAAATCAGTTTTTGCTAATCAAAGAGTCGATGAAGTTAAATCCCTTCAGGAAGCAAAGATCCGTATACTCATGTTAGGGGGTGAGGAAGATGAGTTTATTAATTACGAGTATGTGAAAGCTAAAGAGTGGTCTCCCCATATCCATATACAAATTATAAAAGGAAAAAATCATTCTTTTGTTTGGAATCATGCAAAGCTTTTTAATGAGATTATAGTGCAGCACTTATCTTAAAACCCAACCTCACTGCACACATTTTAATCAAGTCCTATTTATGAGAAGGCCCTTACAGGGACTTCTCATTTGTTTTCGTTCTTAACAGTATCTTGAATAATAGTTCTGGATTAAATACAAAATATGGCATTTATTCTCCTTATTTTTTTAAAGAGAAATTTTGTTGTATGCTTCTATAGACTCTTTTCTTGAATGTTGAAGATTAATAATAGGATAAGGATAAGTTACACCAAGAATAATGTTGCATTCTTTTAAAATATAATCTGGGGTTTGCCAGGGCTTGAATAAATATTTATCAGGTAATTTATCAAGCTCAGGAACAAATCGACGTGTATAAATACCTTTAGGGTCGAATTTTTCTCCCTGCAAAATGGGATTAAAGATTCTAAAATAAGGGGCTGCGTCGACACCAGAGCCCGCGACCCATTGCCAATTAATAGTATTACTGGCGATATCTGCATCAAGTAAACAGTCTAAAAACCAACTTGCTCCAGTTCGCCAATCCTGCAACAAATTTTTTACCAAAAAAGAAGCAACGACCATTCTGACTCGATTGTGCATATATCCCGTTTGCCAAAGTTCTCGCATACCTGCATCAACGAAAGGATATCCAGTTAATCCCTTTTGCCAAGCCTTCAAGAATTCTGTGTTGGGCTTCCATGGAAAGTCCTCAAATTTTTTATAAAAACTTTTATATGGCAAGTTTGGAAAGTGATAGAGCAAATAATAAGAAAACTCTCGCCACCCAATTTCACTCAAAAAACTTTCTTTGTCTTCATTAATAATGGATTCATCTGCGGCACATTTAACTTGAATACCTTGCCAAACTTGATGAGGCGATATTTCTCCAAAATGCAAATAAGGAGAAAGTCTGGAGGTAGCGTCTTTGCTAGGATAATTCCTATTCTTCTTATATCCTTTTAGGCCAAATTCTAGAAACTTTGCCAACTGTCTTTGGGCAGCCTGCTCTCCAATTTCCCAGAAATGTTCAATTGACTTATACCATGATATAGAGGGAAGCAACTTGAGGTCTTCAAGGGTTGTCCTACATCCTTGATCTTTTAGTGAAATAATCTTTTCAGGTATGGGTAAAGGCTTTCTGGGGCTAGGAGCTTGGAGACACCCATTACGATAAAAAGGTGTAAACATTCTGTAAGGTGTTCCATTCTTACTAAAATTACTCTCAGGTTCCCACAGAAGCGATCCATTGAAACTTTTGCATACTATCCCTCTTTTTTTTAAATTAGATTCTATTTGTGCATCCTTTTCCAATTGCCATGGTTCAAATACTTTATTCCAATAGACAGCTTTAACATCATTTTCTTGTATGATATTTGTGAGAATAACTTGAGGATCTCCAACATAGAAATTTAATGTGCTATTTAAGCATATATTTAATTTATGTAAGGAATGATACATCCACCATTTGCTAGCTTCACCTTGTTTAAATTGAGCTGGGCAAGTTTCATCGAGAATATAAACGGGTAAGATAGCCCCATTTTGAGCAGCTTCAAAAAGGCCTGGGTTATCTGATATTCTGAAATCTTGTCGAAACCAAAAAAGAGTTATAAAAGATGACAAAATAACACCTATTATTTATTTAAAAGAATAGCGAGAGAATTAATAAATATTTGCCATTTATCATTGTTTTTAGCAACAATTTTCCTATTAATATCTTCTTTTTTAAAGCTCCATAATCGGAAAATCCGCTGTTTTCTTAGATTTTTTAGATAAATTTTACCCCCTTTAACCAGATTTTTACGCTCCTTTTGTTATGATTATAGAGATGTAAAAAGACAGAAAACCTAAAGTAATTCTTTCTTTTGATCTTCGATTAAATTTTTAAAAGCGAGGAATAATGAAAAAATCTCCCTTTGGGGCTAACACAAAACATGCTGATTTAGAATTCATTCGCCAACTCATGGAACAACCTCTTTTAAAAAAGGAAGAGGAGCACGATCTTGCAATCGCGTGGCATGTTAATCAGGATGAAAAGGCTTTACATAAATTAGTGCAGGCTTACATGCGACTTGTGGTGAGTACGGCGGTACGGTTTCGCCACTATGGGATTGCTTTATCAGATCTTATTCAAGAGGGAAATTTGGGGCTCATGTATGCTGCTGAGCGATTTGACCCTGAAAGAGATGTACGCTTTTCAACCTATGCACGGTGGTGGATACGGTCCCACATCCAAGAATACATTTTACGCAATTGGTCTATTGTACGCACTGGGTCAACATCTTCTCAAAAGCAGTTATTTTTTAGTTTGCGTCGATTAAAAGCGCAATTGTCAAAAATTAGTACAGACCAAATGACTCAAGAAGAACGGGATCATGTTGCAGAAACACTTCATGTACCCATCCATGATGTGGAGGATATGGAAAACCGTCTTTCTTCTCATGATTTATCTTTGAGCCATCCTATGAATGAATCGGGTAGTGATGATTGGGTGGATTCATTGGCTGATCAAAATCTTGATCCGGAAGCATCTGCAGCTCTCAATCTTGATGAGAGCATTCGGCGACTTTGGATACAAGGGGCGATGCATTATTTGAGTCCGCGCGAGCGTATGATTATAACAGTTCGACGATTAGCAGATCACCCAACAACTTTAGAAGATATTGGGAAAAAGCTTAAAATAAGCAAAGAACGTGTGCGCCAATTAGAAGTGCGCGCCATACGTAAAATGCGTCATCATTTGTTGCATAATATTCAAGATTTAAAAGAGATGTTGTAAGAGGGTTATTTTCTTCACTGCATTTTCATTAGAGAGAGAAAAAAATGTCTAATAAGAATTCAGTTCGCGTGACATTTTGGGGGGTACGAGGTAGCTGGCCCGTATGCAAGCCTGGATATTCAAAAGTTGGTGGAGACACAAGCTGTGTGAGTCTTGAGGTAGATGGCCATTATTTAATTTTTGATGCCGGGACAGGAATTATTAATGCTGGACAAGAGATTTTAAATCGGGGATTCAAACGAGCAACTCTCCTTATGTCTCATGCACATGCAGATCACATTAACGGTCTTGCTTTTTTTGAACCCCTTCATCAAAAAGATTTTGAACTGACCATCATAGCAGGTGAGGTGATTTCAAAAAAGAAGAATGCAAATGGAATTGAAGCTATTTTATCTCAAATGATTTCACCCCCTTATTTTCCTATTTCTTGGTTTAAAACTGCCTGCCAAAAGTCCTGTATAGATGTGTCTGTGGGTGCACCATTTTCTGTGGGGCCTCTAAAAGTTTCAACCATTGCATTGGACCATCCGGGAGGAAGTACAGGCTATCGTGTTGATGTTGGAGAAAAGTCCATTTGTTATATTACGGATACGGGTCATGTGCCGGGACGTCTGAATTCCAATTTGGTCAAATTTATTAATCAGACTGACCTCATGATTTATGACGCCACCTTTACGGAGGAAGAGTTTAAAGACCGAGAGTCTTGGGGGCATTCCACATGGAATCAGGCGGTTGATTTAGCCAATAAGGCCGCTGTTCGGGAGATTGCCTTATTTCACCACAGTCCGCATCATGATGATATTGCTATGGCTACTATAGAAGTGCAAGTGCAGGAACGTTTTCCTCAGGCCTTCGTTGCCCGCCAAGGCATGACACGCATTCTTTAACTTCCTCTTTTTTAAACAGTAAAAAAACAACTTCCTTGTAAAAGGTTATAAAGAAGCCTATATAATTATTATCCCTCAAATCGAGGGTAATCTGATTAATATAGGTGGAGTTTATTATGAAAAAAATATTAAAATTTCTACTATTGGGATTAACTGATTTACTTCCACTTCTTTTGCCGGACAAGCAATCGAGCGTCAGAATGCTGAAAATTATTTAGTAGGTATGGGTATGCGTCACATAAGTAATGAGAATGTAACTGCGACTGTAGATCTTTTTAGAATAGGTATCGACCAACCTACATTATCTGAAATTCGCTCAGCATCTCAAGTAAGGGCTGTTGGGATTAATAACCCGACTTTTAATCAAGTCAAAGCTGCTGAACTCTTAATGGGTGAGTCTCTCCAAAAGCAGCCAGGTTTGAGTGATATTAAGGCTGCAGCCTCCCTAGCTAGCGTGGGCGCCATTGACCCAACTCTTAATCAGTTTGAAATAGTAAAGACTTTAGTAGAGAGAGGAGAGAAAGATCATTTGACTCCTGAGATGATTCGCTCGATAGAGCAAGAAAATGAATACAACCATTTAAAGAGAACACTTAAAATAGATGCGAGTTCCGATCAAATTCAAGCAAGCCTTTACATTAAAACACTAGGTATTGCAAGTGCAACGATAGCTCAACTTAATAAAATCATAGAGCTGAGATCTGTAGGCATTTTGACTTCATCTCTAGATGAAATTAATACGCCCCCACAATAACGTTAGTTTTGATATTTTATCCTTTTGGCATCACGAGAGCCCTTAAGTGGCCTCGTGATGCATGCAATTTTGAACTGCTTCACGACGCTCGCAGTGACGATACTCTTATTATACTTCTCCCCTTGCTCTCTCTTTATACCTCTTCCCTTGTGGGAGAGGTTGTAAGTCAGGCATAGCCTGACGAACGGGTGAGGGGTATACATATTAAATTCTTTTTCTTATGGGCAATTAAAAAATTTGACTTTTTAAATGGGCATCTCTTAATACTCTTCCTGCTAGCGCGTTTTTAAAAACACTTTGTTAAACAGCTTATTTGGAAAAGGAAGATAAAAATGTCTTTATAATTTTTTATTGTATCACTCGCTTCTCCTGAAGAATGAAGGATCATAAACGTCGACATCACTGATCCACACGTCCTTCAACAAATGTATCCCCATTTGTGTCCGCACTCGGACCTGTGTGCATTGCTGTAAATTTGAAGCTCACCTTGAGAGCCCAAGTTTTATAGCAAGAGCATGCCTATCTATCCGCAAGGATAGCTGTTAACTCGCATCCTTAATAACCTTAAGGACGCGCACTTTCCTTCCGACTGAAAAGTCGAGTTTGGAGCCTTCCGGTGCGGACACAAATGGGGATACAGAAAGCGAAAGAAGAAAGAAAAGAAGAGAAGAAAAGGTGTGCCGATCGTCATCACGAGCGACCGTAGGGAGCGTGGCATTCCATAAATACATGGATCACCAAGGTTCCTTTGGAATTTCTTAATGATAAAATATTTATAGTCATTACCGCGAAAGCGGGAAACCAGACAAAGTCACGAGTGCTACGAGAAAAAAATCATTTTAAAAAAAGACGATTAATCAGCATCTTCGGGAGTGTTTTCCTTTTCAATCTGAAAAATTTTAGCTTTAATTTCCTTTTCAGAGGTTGCTGGCGTAATTTGCTGAAGATAAGAATTTAACGCAACTATGACATCCTCATAGCGCTGGAGAACTGGGTTACTTGCAGAATGAGCATGCTTTGATGCTCCCTTTATTGTATCGCAATAACTTGTAAACCTTTGAATTTCTTTGTGCACAAGTTCTTTTTTTTTCTCTAAGTCGGGTCCTTTCGATAACTCAGGAGAAAGCACAGTTTGCTTGCCGCGGGGAAGATGATGCTCGTGCGTGCTTTTGCGATTTTCCGTATTACCTGTATTTAAATCATCTGATGCATATAACACTGGTGTACCTAAAGAGGCGAGAAGCATGGCACCTATAATTTGTGATCGAAACATTGTTGCCTCCTACAAGAATGATTTTTAATAAGAAATAATAGCTTAAATGCTTACAAATAACAAGTTTCCTTACATTTTTTTCACCCTCCCTCAAGATTCATCCTCTCGAATTCAGAAAACAGCGCCTCTTCCTTTTTAAGTAAGGATAAAAAGCTTCCGGAGTCCTGCTCAAAAATACCTCTTAAATGTCCTAAACCACACAAGATCACGATATTGGTTTCATCATGAGGCTGCTGTAATAGAGTTGGTTGTAATAAACGTGTTTTTAGTTCAGAAACCCATAATACATTTCGTTCTTTAGTTGAGGGAATAACACGGTCAGCATTTGTTTCAATACTCGCATAGGAATATTGATGAATAGAATTTTGATATTCGGCTAAAAGAGTTCCACAGGCTTCCATTATATCATCAGAAGAATTTAATTTTTGCCTATAAAATAGAACATCTCGGTATGCGACAATTCCAAGTCGTATAAAAGAGTCTAAATCGCCTGGATGTTTATCAAATATTCTAAATAATTCAGGAAGAGGCTCAAGAAATAAGGGTTTATTCTCCTGCTCCCCCAATTTCATCAATGTTAATTCAAAATCACATGTAACTTCATCTATATAACGTTTACCCCCAAAGAAATATGGGATAAATGCACCATATACAAAATCAAGTCTGGTGCTTAATCCTAATGTAAATCCCTCATTTAAAAATTCTTGATCCTTCATTGCATTCCATACTTCAAACAATCTTTTAATAAGATGAATTTTCTTTATAGCTAAATCATCTTGGGAAGCATCCGAGGGGTCAAGCAATCTTATCTGCCATTTATCGGAACTGGGACTCGGAGATAAAACACTTAGTATTTTAGTTGAGAGATAGTCATCTGGAGATTCATGTTCTTTGAAAAAAATCGCATCCTTACAAATAAATTTAAGCTTGGAAAAAACTTTCTCAGACAATAATAAATGTGGATCTCTATTATGAATTGAACCAATGATATAGATTTTTCGTTTTCCGCCTTTAAATCTAAAAATTGGTGGATCATTTCTTTTTTAAGTTTTGAGATGCTCCGCTAGATAAGTATTAAGGATTACCTTTTTATCCATAGCCAATGAATTAGGTAGGAAAAGAGAAGGAAAATAAATAATGAAAAACAATAATATGCGTAACATTTAAAAACCTAACATTAGGTTTTCTCAACCGTATCCGCGACAATAACACACCCATCAGGAGTGACTTCACAAAAGCCCCCTGATATCGTGAAATCCTGCTTGAGAGTATTCCCATCATAAAGGCGAACGGCTCCTTGGCTGAGCATTGTCATGAAGGGGATATGATTTTCAAGGACGCCAAATTCTCCCTTTGCTCCTGGAATGACAGCCATTTCAACAGCTCCTGAGAAGACAATTTTTTCAGGGGAAATGAGAGTCAGATGCATTAAGTTCCCTTCTTTTCTAGTTTTTGGGCCTTTTCTACGGCTTCTTCGATGGTGCCCACCATATAGAATGCTAATTCTGGTAGATGATCATAATCACCCTGTACAATGCCTTTAAAGCCCGAGATGGTATCTTCAAGAGAGACAAAAGTTCCAGGCATACCTGTAAAAACTTCGGCCACAAAGAAAGGCTGTGAAAGAAAACGCTGTATTTTACGCGCACGGGCAACGGTCAATTTATCTTCTTCTGAAAGCTCATCCATACCCAAAATAGCAATGATATCTTGGAGAGATTTATAGGATTGTAAGACACGCTGAACTTCACGGGCAACCTTGTAATGCTCTTCTCCTACAATAAAGGGATCTAATATCCGAGAGGTAGAATCGAGTGGATCAACAGCTGGATAAATCCCTAACTCAGCAATTTGACGACTTAAAACTGTTGTTGCATCTAGGTGCGCAAACGAGGTGGCTGGAGCAGGGTCTGTTAAGTCATCTGCCGGAACATAAATCGCTTGAACACTGGTGATAGATCCGCGTGTGGTGGTTGTGATGCGCTCTTGAAGCTCTCCCATTTCTGTTGCCAGGGTAGGCTGGTATCCCACAGCAGAAGGCATACGTCCCAAAAGGGCCGAGACTTCAGAACCTGCTTGCGTAAATCTGAAGATATTATCCACAAAGAAAAGAACATCTTTTCCTTCTTCATCTCTGAAATATTCGGCAACTGTTAATCCTGAAAGTGCGACACGGGCACGGGCTCCAGGAGGTTCATTCATTTGCCCATAGATAAGAGCTGCTTTTGATCCTTCTCCATCAAGATTAATAACACCCGATTCTATCATTTCTCGATAAAGATCGTTTCCTTCACGTGTTCGTTCTCCAACACCGGCAAAGACAGAATATCCACCATGTTCTTTGGCAACGTTGTTAATTAATTCCATAATCAAAACGGTTTTTCCAACACCGGCACCTCCGAACAATCCGATTTTGCCTCCACGTGAATAGGGGGTGAGCAAATCAATGACTTTAATGCCAGTGACCAATATTTCTGTTTCGGTTGATTGTTCGATAAAGGTGGGCGCTTCGCGATGAATGGGAAGATTTTTTATTCCATGAATGGGACCTCTCTCATCGATGGGTTCGCCAATAACATTCATAATTCGTCCCAAGGTTTCAGGTCCCACAGGAACAGATATGGGTTCCCCTACATCAAAAACCTCTTGCCCACGAATGAGGCCGTCGGTTGCATCCATAGCAATGGCACGGACTAAATTTTCACCGAGGTGTTGAGCAACTTCTAAAACAAGAACTTTGTCACGATGCTTTACATGGAGAGCATTAAGAATAGGGGGTATGCGTTCAGGAAAATGAACATCAATGACGGCACCCATAACTTGAGTAATCTTCCCAGCATTTAATCCACCAGGAATGGTTTTAAACTTTTGTTTTGGCATCTCTTTGCTTTCCTTTGTCCGTTTTTTCAATGTTCATTTCCTCATTCATTAAACTGCTTCAGCTGCAGAAATAATTTCTATCAGTTCCTTGGTGATATACGCTTGACGTGTCTGATGATACGAGCGTGCAAGCTTTTGAATCATTTCCTGCGCATTGCGTGTTGCATTATCCATTGCTGTCATGCGGGCACCTTGCTCACTGGCGTTGTTTTCTAAAAAGACACGATAAATTTCAATGGCTAAGTAGCGTGGGAGCAAATGTTCCAACAATGAATCTACATTCGGTTCATATTCATAAAGAGCATATTTGCCAGTTTCATCTTTGGGTGAAAAAGACGCGCCCATTTCTTTTTCTAAATTTGCCCGAAATGGTATGAGTGAGTGATGGGCAATGGTTTGGCGTAACGCTGAATGAAACACAGTAAATAAAATAGAAGCTTCACCAAATTGTTTATTCTCGAGCATGGCTTGAAGGCGTAATGAAAATTCCAATGCATCTTCAAAATTTTCTGTTGTTTTTCCGCCTCCTGTTTTATGTCCATGGAGGATTGTTTCAATAATAAGGTTTCCATGATCTTGCCGTAAAAGGTCACGCCCCTTTCTACCAAGACAAAATATTTTAACTTCTTTCCCTTGATCCTGGAGCGTGCGAATAACAGACTTTGCTTCGCGAATTACAGCTCCATTAAATCCGCCACATAAGCCTCTATCAGTTGTAACAACAATAAGCAGATGTACAGGTAAATCTGGTCTGCCAGTTAAAAGTTGAGGTTCTTTTGCAAGGTCTTGCCTGCTCTTTTTTAAAAGATGACTGACCATACTATGCATAGCACTCTCATAAGGGCGTACAGCTTCAACCTGCTCTTGTGAACGACGCAGTCTAGCTGCTGCTACCATTTTCATGGCAGAGGTAATTTTTTGTGTGGACTTCACACTCCGGATTCTTGTTCTAAGACTTTTTAAACCGGTCATCAGATCCTCATAAACGCCTTAGTTAAGCTGAAAAAGATGTACAGAAACTTGTCAAAAATTTAGACAGCTTCTTTTCAGCTTCTTCACTTAAGGTGCCTGTCTTTCGTATACCCTCAAAAATTTCTGGTTGTTTCAGGCGCAAAACTTCTAAATATTCTTGTTCAAATTCCAAGATATCTTTTACTTGAATAGAATCAAGGAAACCTTTTACACCTGCAAAAAGAGATATAACCTGTTCTTCCATGCTCATAGGGCTATATTGTGGTTGCTTCAATAATTCTGTAAGCCGCTCACCGCGATGAAGCAGTCTTTGTGTGGAAGGATCTAAATCAGCACTAAATTGAGAAAACGCTGCCATTTCGCGATATTGGGCTAATTCCAATTTAATTTGACCAGCCACTTGCTTTGTGGCTTTTTTCTGTGCGGCAGATCCTACACGACTGACAGATAGTCCCACATTAATGGCAGGTCGAATTCCTTTGTAAAACAATTCAGTTTCTAGGAAAATTTGACCATCCGTAATGGAAATAACATTGGTTGGAATATAGGCAGAAACATCTCCGGCCTGCGTTTCAATAATAGGAAGGGCTGTCAAAGACCCTCCTCCAAAAGGAGTGTCAAGTTTTGCAGCACGTTCCAACAACCGAGAATGAAGATAAAAAACATCTCCCGGATAAGCTTCACGACCGGGGGGACGGCGTAAAAGGAGAGACATTTGCCGATAAGCGACCGCATGCTTTGATAAGTCATCATAAATAATAAGAGCATGCATACCATTATCTCGGAAATATTCTCCCATGGTGCATCCCGTATAGGGTGCAAGATATTGCATAGGGGCCGGGTCAGAAGCCGTTGCGGAGACGACAATGGTGTAGTCAAGAGCGCCTGTTTCTTCCAGTGTTTTGACAATACGAGCAACTGAAGAACGCTTTTGTCCAATTGCTACATAGATACAATACAATTTTTGTGACTCATCTTTACCCTTATTAATTTCCTTTTGATTAAGGATGGTATCTAGTGCAATGGTGGTCTTTCCTGTTTGACGGTCACCGATGATTAATTCACGTTGGCCGCGCCCAATAGGTACTAATGTATCGATAGCTTTAATCCCTGTTTGCATGGGTTCAAAAACAGATTTGCGCATAATGATACCCGGCGCTTTAACTTCTACTTGGGAGGGTTTCACGCCTTTTAAGGGCCCTTTCCCATCAATAGTGTTCCCCAATCCGTCAACAACGCGTCCTAAAAGACTTCGTCCCACAGGTACTTCCACAATTTTTTGTGTGCGCTTTACTTGATCCCCTTCTTTAATGTCTCGATCATTTCCAAAGATGACGATACCAACATTGTCGGTTCCTAAATTAAGAGCCATTCCCTTCACATCATTTGGAAAAGTTACCAACTCTCCAGCCTGAATGTTGTCGAGACCATGAACGCGCGCAATACCATCTCCAATCGCTATAACTGTTCCGCTCTCTGCCATGTCAGCTTTGGGGTCAAAATCACTAATTTGTTTTTTTAAAATTGCAGAAATTTCTGCAGCTTTTAGTTCCATTAAGCGCTTCCTTTCATTGCAGTAGCAAGTTTATCAAGTTGGGTGACAAGTGTAGCATCAATGACACGCGATCCCATGCGGACCATAATTCCACCCAAAACACGAGGATCTTTCATAAAAATGAGATTCAGAGTTCCGGGAAAAGATTTCTTTAATACCATCTTCAAAACTTGACCTTGCGAAGGTGTTAGGGGGTGAGCAGAAATAACTTCCACCCTCAATTCACCGTTCATTTGTAAAACTAAATTATCATAAATTTCTATGATTTTGGGTAGATAAGAAATGCGCTGGGCCTTAATTAATTGGCACGTAAAAGTTTGCAAGGTCTCTGGGGCTGCAATTTTTACACAAATTTCTTGCAGTGCATTAGCTTGTTCTTGCCGTTTTAAAGTTGGATTCATCAGTGCCTGTTTTAAATCTTTTGAGTCATGAAGAAGCTTCTGCAGGACCTTTAAATAAGACCCAATACTTTCAACTTCTTTTTTCTCTCGGGCTAGATCAAAAAGAGCTTTCGCATATCGCCCAGCAAGTGAAGTTAAAATTCCTGATGTTAAGGCTGTTTCCATAGTACGCGCCAAACCACATTAATGTGTTAATCACATATCACCATCTTATTGCTCTGCTGATTATATTGGCGCTTCTTGAGGTAAATTTCTACTATATTATTTTAAAAATTTAACGGAAAGGGGGAAAAGGCGGTGATTATGCATCATCTTTTTCTAATACAGGGTTGCTCAGGAAATAATACCTCTGAGTATTTTATTCTTCAGAATCCTGAACCCTCATACTTTTGGAAATTTTACCAGATCCCAGGGAAGCTAAAAATGCGTCAATATTTCCATTCTTAGAAGCAACTAAGCTATTATATTCATCGCGAATAGTCACGCTCATACTGACACCTTCAACTCTCACATCATGAATTTTATTTTTGAAAACCCTCCAATCAACAGCTGTGCGAGGCCCTCCAGGCTTTTGAATGGTACTTTTAACAATAATAGTCTCCCCTTGAAAGTATGCGCCTGAAACTTCAAAGCTTACACCTTGATATTCTTGGAAACGATTGGCATAGGATGTAACAAGACGATCCTCAAACAAAGGAATAAAGGTTTCTTTTTGGCTATCCTCCATTGTTCTCCAATAACGGCCCATAACGAACCGTGCAATTGCAGGTACATTAAAGCCTTCTTCTAAAAGAGAACGGAATCGAGAACGTAACTCACTTTGAGAAATCCCAGGCTTTGTTAATGACTCGATAGCCCGACGTCCCAAATCCTCAATAAATTGCTTTGCTTCATCTGTGCCCTTAGAGGCCGCAAGTTGGCCGCAAAAGAGGACAATTGCAATAGAATAAAAAAATTTTTTTAGCATTATTTACTCGTTCTCTATCTACGTTACTCCTTGATTTTAAGAGTACGAAAAAGAGATTAACAAACAGTTATGATTTCTTTTCTTTATCTTCTTTTTGAGTACTTTCCCGAGGCTTATTAGTTTTTAATTGCTCAGCCATATAAGCTTGCCGTTGGAAGTAAATACTCCTTAACGTTACATACATATCTGGGGAGCTTTCTCTTAAGTTGTCAAGAATCTCGATATGCTTTTCACGTTGACTGATCATATAGGCTCCGTAACGAACGGTCAACCAATAACGATATTTGCGATGCGCTCTATTGTTGAGATATAGATTGAGAGGGTCAGAATAATAATCACCAACAATACCAACAGTTCCACGGATGGACGAAGACCCGATCAAAGGCAGAACAATATAGGGTCCCGTATCAACGCCCCAGGCTGTTAAGGTATGGTTGAAATCAGTATCATAGCGTGGATATCCCATATCAGAGGCCACATCTACAAGTCCCCCAATCCCAAAGCTTGAATTAAGTAAAAAACGAAAGACCGTTACGGATGCTTGCTCGGGTTCTCCTTGAAGAATATTGTTTAGAAAAACAATAGGGGAGTATAAATTATCAAGGACATTGGTTACGCCATTGCGGACGGGTTCGGGTAAAATTGCTCGGTAGATCTCAGCAGCAGGCCGAATAATTGTATAATCAAGAATTTCATTTACAGCGAAGACTAATCGGTTAAGAGGCTCCAGCGGATCATTCGCCTCTTCATCTACGAACGTCTCATTTTCTGGTATATCAGAGGATTCGCCAATGTCTTTTTTGCCAGAATCCCCCTCTTGATCCTTTTTCATATCTTTTTTAGATTTTGAGCCATTACCCTGTGAAGATGCTGAGGGCATATCCTTTAAAACTTCAGCTTTTACAGGGGTAAAGGTGCACATCATTATACTTACAATAAGATTAATAAAAGACTGATATCGGACCACAGTGGATGGCATAAGTTTTTAACCCTAACTTTAGAGAGAGATAGAATCTCACAACCTTATCTCCTGTTGTCCCAGATTTTACTAAAAATGTCTAGGGTCTGTGTGCTTTCACGAAAATTCGATTAATGACATTGAAAAACAATAAAATTTCGGTAGGCTTTGTGTCAAAGAGTCGCCATTTTAGTGTTTCTTTCGAAATATTCGCTTGAAGGATACACATTTTTTTCTTAAGACTCTGTTTGTGCCCGTTTTTTTAAAAAAGCGAACAAAATTCGCTTTTGTCGTTGGTTTCTGCAAATAGTTCATGTAAAAATAGAGGGTAGGCTATTAGGAATGTTTTCTCCTTGTATTATGAGCTTCCTTGAAGAATTAGTTTTTCATTTAGGGTGAGGGTATCTTTGTGACAGCGCTGGCACTAACAAAATCTTCGAATCAGACTCAGGTTCCCCTGTTTATGGTGGAGTGGGACCAAGTTTGTCATCAATTGCAAGAAGAGTTTGGTGAAGCAATCTTTAAAAGTTGGCTTAAGCCCCTCTCTATTGAGGAGGTTGTTGAAGGGACAGTGCATATCGGAGCTCCAACGCGTTTTATGAGAGATTGGGTTGTTTCCCATTATGTTGAGCGCATTCGTCATTTATGGCAAAAATTAAATCCCGCAGTTACCAAGATAGAAATTATTGTTAAATTGAGTTCAAAAGTTTTGAAAGCGCCTGAGTTAACTTCATCTCATGTCACAGGTTCTCGCACGTCTGCTCATGGAGCATCTGATGAAGACTCTATAGGAGCAGATCGCAATGTTATAAGCGCACCTCTTGATACGCGCTTTACATTTGATAATTTTGTAGTTGGGAAGCCCAATGAACTTGCTTACGCCGCAGCTTTGCGGGTTGCAGAGTCACAGACAGCCCAATTTAACCCCCTCTTTTTGTATGGGGGAGTGGGGTTGGGAAAAACACACCTCATGCACGCCATTGCTTGGCATATTAAAGCATGTCATCCTAAACGTCGCGTTATGTATTTATCTGCAGAAAAATTTATGTATCAGTTTATTCGTGCCCTCAGATATAAGGATACGGTTGCATTTAAAGAGCAATTTCGTTCAGTGAATGTTTTAATGATTGACGATGTTCAATTCATTGGCGGGAAAGATACGACGCAAGAAGAATTTTTTCATACATTTAATGCTCTGGTAGACCAAAATCATCAAGTCATTATTTCTGCAGATAAATCTCCATCAGACCTTGAGGGAATGGAGGAACGTTTAAAATCCCGTTTAGGATGGGGACTTGTTGCTGATCTCCACCCAACAACTTATGAATTGCGGTTGGGTATTTTACATGCTAAGGCTGATACTTTGAATATTGCTATTCCAAAAGAAGTTATGGAATTCTTGGCCTGCAAGATTGTCTCAAATATCCGCGAATTAGAAGGAGCGCTTAACCGAATTATCGCACATGCTACATTGGTTGGGCGTGAAATTAGTCTTGAGACAACGCATGAGGTTCTCAGAGATCTTTTAAAAGCAAATGATAGACGTGTTACCATTGAAGACATTCAAAAACGCGTGGCAGAATATTATGGGATAAAAATTTCTGATATGCAGTCTGCTAGACGCTCTCAAAATGTAGCAAGGCCACGCCAAGTTGCGATGTATCTTGCCAAAACATTAACATCAAGGTCATTGCCTGAAATTGGTCGGAAATTCGGGGGCCGTGACCATACAACTGTACTGCATGCTGTTCGTAAAGTTGATGAAGTTAAAAACCAGGATCGAGAATTTTCAGAAGATATCGATATTTTACGTCGAACATTGGAGGTATGAAGTTATGAAATTTACAGTAGATAGGTCTGCTTTTTTAAAGGCCTTATCCCATGGTCAAAGTGTGGTTGAACGCAGAACAACCGTTCCCATTTTAAGTAACATCCTTATCAGCGCGACTCCTCAAGGGTTATCACTTATTACCACTGATACTGATATAGCCCTTATTGAAACAGTTCCAGCAATCGTCTTAGAACCCGGTACGACAACTGTTTCTGCTCAAATGCTTTTTGAAATTATTCGAAAAATGCCTGAAGCTTCAACTATCGAATTAACCCTTATGTCTGAGACTGGGCAGTTAAACATAAAAGAAGGCAGATCGCGTTTTAATCTGTCATGCCTTCCCTCTGAAGATTTTCCTCAACTTACGCAAGGTGAGCTCCCTTATCGATTCTCTTTGCCTGTTGCAATATTTAAGAAGCTACTTGATCGTGCAAAGTTTGCCATGTCGACAGAAGAAACACGGTATTATTTAAATGGTATATATCTCCATACACTAGAGCGTGAAGGGCAAAAAATTTTAAGATCAGTCGCAACGGATGCTCATCGTCTCGCTTATATTGAGGTCCCTTTGCCTCCTGGAGCAGAAGGGATGCCTGGAATTATTATTGGACGCAAAACCGTAACTGAAGTTCGCAAACTTGTGGATGATACAACTACGCAGGTTTCCATTGCGTTATCACCAACGCGTATTGAATTTTCATTTGAAAATGCCGTTTTAAGCTCTCGGTTAATTGATGCAACTTATCCTGAATATGAGAAAGCTATCCCTATTGGGAATGATAAGCTTGCAATTGTTGATGCAAAGTCTTTTGCTGCTGCAGTTGATCGCGTAGCTACTGTTTCAAATGATAAGGTTCGAGCCATAAAAGTTAATCTAAACAATAACATGTTAACATTATCTGCCGTAAGCCATGATCTGGGAAATGCCGTGGAAGAAATGCCTATAGATTTTCCTCATAATACACCCATTGAGATTGGATTCAATGCGCGTTATTTATTGGATATTGCGCAACAAATAGATGAAGATGAAGCCCAAGTTGTACTTGCCAATGGGGATGCCCCTGCAATTATTAAGGGGATGAAAGATCAAGAAGCAACTTATATCCTTATGCCTATGCGTGTTTAATCGATTTATTTAAAGTTTCTGAACTATAAAAGAGTTAGGATTAAGATTAAGTGCAAAAGGTTAATAGTAAAGAGTCTTATCAGCCTTTTCCTTACCCTTTAAATGGGCTGTCTCGGTTGGTATTGCATCAATTTCGTAATTACCAAAGCCTTGATGTATCGCTTCAAAGGGATTGTATTGTTCTCACTGGAGCCAATGGAGCTGGAAAAACAAATATATTAGAAGCTATTTCTTTTCTTTCTCCGGGAAGAGGGTTGAGAAGTATTAAATTATCGCAAGTGACAAACCTAAAAATATTAAATCAAAAAGTTCCTGTTCCTCCTTCGTGGGCAATTGCGGCAACGATAGAGAGGGAAAATGATTTAATTGAATTAGGGACACGTCTTGATTACACAGCGACAGGAAGTGAACGGCGGTTGGTCAAAATTAATGGGCAAGTTGCAAAAAGTCAGGCTTTACTTACTAATTGGATAAGTATTACCTGGGTTACACCCCAAATGGATCAGCTTTTTTTGGAAGGATCTTCAGGGCGCAGAAAATTCATTGATCGTCTTGTCTATGCGATAGACCCACTGCATGCTGAGCGTCTCCACAGGTATGACCATCATATGAAAGAACGTGCGCATCTTTTAAGAGAAGGCCGGTATGATCCAGCGTGGGTCTCAACCTTAGAACGCAAGCTAGCAGAAGACGGAGTTGCTATTACAGTTGCACGTCAAGAGCTTGCTGAATATTTAGAGAATGCGCAGCACACAGAAAAGGACTATCCTTTTCCTCAATTTCAGGCTGAAATGAAGGGGGAAGTTGAAAAGTGGTTGGAAAATCATCCTGCCCTGGCTGCGGAAGACATTTATGCGGAAAAGCTCTGTATGGTGAGGGCGCAAGATGCTGAAACAGGAGGGGCCTTTGTTGGCCCGCATCGGAGCGATTTTTGTGTCCACCATCTTGCCAAACAGCTTCCAGCAGAGGTATGCTCCACGGGAGAGCAGAAAATGCTTTTGTTGGCTTTAACTTTGGCTTTTACTAAAGTTCAAAGAGAATACAGTTCTTGTCCTGCTATTTTGTTATTGGATGATGTTGCAGCGCACTTGGATGATCAGCATCGTCAGGTCTTATTTCAGGAAATTTGCAAACCTGTGAGAGGGCCTATGTCTGAAGATTCTAGGAAGGGACATATCCAAGTATGGATGACTGGAACCGATAAATCTATGTTTCAAAATTTGAATGATCAGGCACAGTTCCTGACTGTTCATAATGCAACTTTAAAAGAGGATTTTTAACTGAATGTAGGGGTAGTCCCTACAATTAAGATTGGGAAAAATAGGCAATATGATCAAAAATTCTGAAATTCAACCTACACGACCACCAGAAGATTATACATCTGAATCTATTAAGGTTTTAAAAGGATTGGATGCGGTTCGTAAACGTCCAGGAATGTATATTGGAGACACAGACGATGGAACAGGTCTCCATCATATGGTGTATGAAGTCGTCGATAATGCTATTGACGAGGCCTTAGCCGGCCACTGTGACCGAATTGAAGTGATTATTAATGCAGATAATTCAATAACAGTACGCGATAACGGTCGAGGTATTCCAGTCGATATTCATGCCGAAATGGGCGTTTCTGCAGCTGAAGTTATCATGACGCAACTTCATGCCGGTGGAAAATTTGATCAAAACTCTTATAAAGTTTCAGGTGGTTTGCACGGTGTTGGTGTTTCTGTGGTGAATGCTCTTTCAGAAACACTCGATTTACGCATATGGCGAGAGGGTCACGAACATTCCATTAGTTTTCGTCATGGAGTACCTGAGGCGCCTCTTAAAGTTGTAGGGGATGCACAGGGCCGTACAGGGACCGAAGTTCGTTTTATCCCCTCTAAAGAAACCTTTACACAAACTATTTTTGATCGCCCAACCATCGAGCACCGATTGAGAGAATTAGCTTTCTTGAATTCGGGTGTTAATATTATTTTAAGTGATGAACGTGAGGATACGCCGTATCAAGCAACTTTGCATTATGAAGGGGGTATAACAGAATTTGTTAGGTATTTAAACAAAGCAAAAAATCCACTTCATTCTTCTCCTATCAGCATTTCTAAGGCACAAGGGGATATTACGGTTGAGTTATCTATGGAATGGACAGATAGCTACCATGAAACAATCCTTTGTTTTACAAATAATATTCCTCAAAGAGACGGTGGAACACACTTAGCTGGACTAAAAGGTGGCTTAACACGTATGGTTGGCAATTTTGTTGCCGCAAGTGCTCAGGGTAAAAAAGAAAAGATTACTTTTACGGGGGAAGACGTGCGAGAAGGGCTGACGTGTGTTCTTTCTGTAAAAGTTCCTGATCCGAAATTTTCTTCGCAAACAAAAGATAAGTTGGTTTCTTCTGAAGTTCGCCCAGTGGTCGAGAACGTTGTTTCTGAGAAATTAGAACAATGGTTTGAAGAAAATCCTGCCCATGCAAAAGTTATTGTTACAAAAGTTATTGAGGCTGCAACAGCACGTGAAGCCGCTCGGCGTGCTCGGGAACTCACTCGACGCAAGGGGGTATTAGATATGGCTTCCTTGCCTGGAAAATTGGCGGATTGCCAAGAAAAAGATCCCTCTAAAAGCGAAATCTTTATAGTTGAGGGTGATTCAGCCGGAGGGTCAGCTAAGCAAGGACGGGAGCGTTCGTTCCAGGCTATCCTTCCTCTAAAAGGAAAAATTCTCAACGTAGAACGGGCCCGTTTTGACAAGATGTTAGGGTCTGCTGAAATTGGGACCTTAATTACAGCTCTCGGAACAGGTATTGGGGCGGAAGATTTTTCTGTTGATAAGGCTCGATATCATAAAATAATCATTATGACAGATGCCGACGTTGATGGAAGTCATATTCGCACGTTACTTTTAACATTTTTTTATAGACAAATGCGCCCTTTAATTGAAAAAGGATACCTTTATATTGCGCAACCACCTCTTTACAAAATAAAGCGTGGACAATCAGAAGTTTATTTGAAAGATGAGCGCTCTATGGAGACATATCTCTTGGATGCAGCAGTAGAAGAATCACGTCTTACTTTGCCGAATGGGACAGTTATTGTAGGTCAAGATTTGCGGCGCCTTGCAGACCTAGCTTTAAGAGCGCGGCATGGATTTATGGGATTAACACGCCGCGTCAATAATATTCATCTGTTGGAACAAGCTCTTTTTATGGGATATTTTCAAAACCCTGATATGGATTTAGCTCCCCTAGTTGACAGCTTAAATAACAGCGACCAAGTTATCCGCTTAAATGGAGCAATAGCAAAAGTTTCATCATGGTCACTCAAGCGTGCTGAAAACAAAGATGTAGTAGCAACTTATACAATTGCTGGTGTTTCAGAATCTTGGCGTCTTGATGAGGCATTAACATCTTCACCAGAAGTTAAGGCACTATTAGGCTTGCAATCGAGCTTGAAAGAATTTTCCATGGCTCCCCTCACATTTGAATCAAAGGATAAGAAAGTGACCCTCTCTGGTCCATCTGCTTTTGCAGAGGCTCTATTAGAGGCAGGACGTAAGGGGATAACGCTGAGCCGCTATAAAGGACTAGGTGAAATGAATCCTGACCAATTATGGCAAACGACATTAGATCCAGAGGCGCGTACTCTTCTTCAAGTTAAATTAACCCACATTGAAGAAGCTGAAGAAATTTTCTCCACCTTAATGGGAGATGTTGTTGAGCCCCGCCGCGATTTTATACAAAGCAATGCCCTCAAGGTTGTCAATTTGGATGCTTAATGGTATATAAGTTATTGTTATTAGCGAATAAATAAAACTTACAATTTTTACTAAGGTAACTTGTGACTAAAAAACCTCCCAAACTTTTTGGATTTGAGCGCCCAACTTTATCTTTTGGAGAAGAAGGAAAACGCACATACACGCGCTCTAAACCTCAACCAAAAAGAAGGGCGAGTAATGAAAAAAGTACTCGAAAAAGCGGTGGAGGAGGTGGTCGGCGCCCCCCGAAGCAGCCGAGACGAAGATCGATAAAATGGGTTATTTTTCGTCTCTTCATCACATTGGGAATTTGGTTTGTAAGCTTGGGTCTATTAGGTGTCCTTTGGTTTAGTTATGACTTACCCGATATTAATCGACTTCAAGCAACTGCGCGGCGGCCCAGCGTCACTATTATGACAACCGATGGTACAGTTATTGGAACCTATGGTGATTTGTATGAAGATATGATCCGCGTTGAAGAACTTTCTCCCTACATTCCCCAAGCGTTGATGGCTATTGAGGATCGTCGTTTTTATAGCCACTTTGGTGTTGACATCATAGGGTTGGTTCGTGCTGCTTACACAAACTATAGAGCTGATCGCGTCGTTCAAGGTGGCTCAACCATCACCCAACAGTTAGCTAAAAACTTCCTTATGACTCAAGGTCTTTATACCCATAATGACCGTTCTTTGAGGCGGAAAATACAAGAGGCCATTATGGCTGTTTGGTTTGAATGGCATTTTACCAAAGACCAAATTATGACCATTTATTTGAACCGCGTCTATTTTGGTGCCGGAACCTATGGTGTGGATGCTGCTGCCCATAAATATTTTAAAAAATCAGCACGGCAACTCACAGTTTATGAGGCGGCCGTCATCGCTGGTTTACTTAAAGCACCTTCCCGTTATTCTCCAACAGCACATCCAGAACGTGCCAGGGCGCGCGCTAAAGTGGTTCTAGATCAAATGCAAGAAGCGGGGTATATCCGCTCTGCAGACGAGTATTTACGCCAAGGCATGGCTCAGCAAAACCTCGCCCCTTCAACAGGGAATAGTCATCAGTTTTTTGCTGATTGGGTTTATGACTCGATTCCTAATTATGTAACCATTACGGATCGCGATTTAGTAGTGATCGTAACGCTCGATTTGCAAATGCAAAAGAAAGGCGAAGAGGCAGCCTTAAGCTTGTTAGCCGAAATGGGTAAAGAATTAAAAACAAGTGAAATTGCCTTGGTTGCTATGTCACCTGATGGGGCAGTTCGCGCAATGGTTGGCGGGAAAAACTATCAGGAAAGCCAATTTAATCGTGTAACACAAGCTTTTAGGCAACCTGGATCTGCCTGGAAACCTTTTGTTTATTTGGCGGCTTTGGAATATGGAATGACTCCAGAATCACGTGTCAGTGATGAACCCGTTACGGTTGGGAATTGGACCCCCCGAAATTTTGGTAAACATAAATATCGTTATGAAGATGGGGAAGATTATAGCCTTAAAGAAGCCATCACAAAGTCCGTCAATTCATGCACCGTTCGTCTTGCCCAGGAAGTTGGGACGCGGCGTGTTGCTGAAGTTGCACGTCGTTTGGGCATAAGTGGTAAGATTGTAACTGACCTCAGCATGGCAATTGGAACGACGGGAACGACACTTCTTGAACTCACTGCAGCAATAGGTACGTTTGCAAATAATGGTATGAGTGTTTGGCCCTATGGAATTTTAGCGATCAGAGATAAGGCCGGGAATATTCTCTATCAGCGCACAAGTGAATTTTCTAGCCCTGTGGTTGATTTAAAATATGTTAAACAAATGAATCAAATGCTGATCAGTGCGGTCAATAATGGAACAGGTCGAGCTGCAAAAATGCATTTTCCTGTCGCTGGTAAAACAGGAAGCAACGGTGATTTTGATGCATGGTTTGTAGGATATACCCCTGATCTTGTGGCTGGAGTTTGGACGGGAAATGATAATTTTAAGCCCATGGCAAAAAAATCTACCGGAGCGAGGTTACCTGCGCGGACTTGGGGCGCATTTATGAAACTCGTTTATGATGATAATCGACTTCCTCAAGGAGAATTACCTGTTGAGAGCTCTGAAATGTCCGCAGAAATGAGCCACGAAGATGTTGATGAGATTTCTGATGATGGGCCTATAGCTCCCCGCTCTCGGGTTTATACAGAAACAGATGATGAATTTGAGCGGCTGGTTAATCAGATCGCAGGATAGGAGTTTTTTTGTTTAATAAAAAATATTTTATGACTCTATCATGATAACCCATTCAGACAAAATTTATGTCTTCTTATCGACCCTTTTTGCCGTTTTTCTTGTGATGGCAAATTTGGTCTATCAAAAATTTGTCTCGTTACCTTTTCCCTTCCTCCTGTCATTTGAGCTGTCTGTGGGAGCCATTATATATCCAATTACTTATCTTATAACTGATCTCATTACTGAATTTTATGGCAGAGAACGGGCGCGCTTTTGTGTAAAAAATGCCCTTATTATGAATGTCATTATAGCCTTTGCAATTATAGGTATGGATCACTTGCAGGCAACAAGTTGGTCTTCTGTTAATAATGATATATTCCACAAGGTATTTGGACAGTTTAACATTGCTTTTGTAGGCTCCATTATCGCTTGCTACGTTTCGCAATTAATTGATATTTCTCTCTATTTATGGATTCGCACCTTGACTGGTGAAAAATGGTTATGGATCCGAAACAATGTAAGTATTGCCGTTTCTCTATTTGTTGACACCCTTATCGTAAATTGTTTTCTGAATTTTTATAATATTCTTCCAACGGATCAAATAGGAAAAATAATTTTCAATAGTTATCTTTTTAAGCTCATTTTTACACTCTGTAACACACCTGTATTTTATATGGCAGTGAAAATGATCCGTTGGGTCCTAGAGCGTTCAACGCATCCTGTCGGTGTAGATACCCAAGAATCTATGCAAATAGGAACCTCAAAAGTGGTTAATTAGTAAAAAAATTAATGGACATTTATTCAACCTTTATGTTACCGATCAACCAGATAATAGTGTAAAGAGATTTTAATGGTTTACTACGTTTCTCTTTTTTCATTCCTCCTTTCACTTCGACTCGTCGACTGATGTCGACATTTTATCTTTTTTTAAACCCTATACATATGTAAAACTTATTATAAACTAGAATTAAATTTTACTTTTTAAGTGAAATTTCTATATGGAGTACGTTATGAAAAAAAGTTTGTTTCGGACAGTTGTTACCAGCATGATGGGGAACTTGTTTGAATGGTACGATTTTATCTTGTTTGCCTATTTTGCACCTGTTTTTGGAAAGCTTTTTTTTCCATCTACAGATGAAACTACTGAATTGATCAAAGCATTTGGTGTTTTTGCTGTTGGCTTTATTTTTAGACCTCTGGGCGGTATTGTTTTCGGTCATATTGGGGACAAGTGGGGCCGCAAATCTGCACTCGTGTTAACTATCTTACTGATGGCGATTCCCACAGCTATTATAGGTCTTTTACCAACCTATGAAGAAATTGGCGTCTGGGCCTCTATCTTGCTCATTGTAATGCGTATCTTACAAGGGTTTTCCATGGGCGGAAATTATGGAGGATCCATTACCTTTACAACAGAACATTCAGATCCTAAACATCGTGGGCTGATTGGTAGTTTTGCGGTTACAAGTTGTCTAATAGGAATCTTATTAGGCTCAGCTACAGCAACGCTTTTTTCATACACTCTTGGAGAGCTTGATTTAAATACGTGGGGATGGCGATTGCCCTTCTTACTCGGTATTTTTATTTGCTTCATCGGTTATTACTTACGTGCAAGAATTCCAGAATCTCCTGAATACGTGGGAATTCAAAAGTCTGGAAAAGTATCAAAACATCCCGTCACACAAGTTTTTGCACAACAGGGTAGAATGCTCTTTATTGTTGTTTTGGCTGTCATGTTACATGATGTCAGCTTTTATATGCTCTTTGCTTACATGCCAACATACTTAACAAAGCAACTTCATTTGGCAGAAGAGGCTGCCTTTACCATAAATACCCTTAATTTGATCGCAGTATGTGTCTTTACAGTTCTGGGAGCATGGCTCTCTGATAAAATTGGACGTAAGCCTGTGATGATTGGTGCTGCGCTCATTTTTATAATCGGAACAATTCCTCTGTTTAATATTATCAATACCACAAGCAGCTTAATGAGTATCTTTTTAGCGCAACTCCTTTTTGCCATTGCTGCTGGAGGTTACTTCGGTCCAACGCCAGCCATGATGGTAGAGGCCTACCCAACATCAATTCGGTTTTCTGCCATTGCGATTACCACGAATATCAGTGGTCCGCTCTTTGGAGGAACCGCACCGATGCTCATTACGTACCTCATTAACAAGACTGGCTCCATCATGGTACCGGCTTTTTATCTAACAGGTGCGGGGGTTGTTTCTTTGGGGGCAATAAAATTTATTCAGGCTTATCAGAAGACTAAAAAGAAGAAGACCTAAATTCTTTCCTCTTTGTAAAAACCTCTCCTTTTTATCAAGGAGAGGTTTAGCAAAGACAAATATGATTAAAATCCAAACATATGATCAAAGCTAAAGTCTTGATTTCCCCAGGTGCCATGATAGCCGAAAAGGCGACAGGTCGTATCACGAATAATGATATATCCCCCCTTTGCTTTTGTGCGCAATTCTTCGGGAAATGTCTTATGATAAGAAAAGAGAAAAGACCCACTGCAAGGTATTTTTACTGAATGACTAGAAATTTCTTTGCCTTGATGATCGTGAAGAACAAAGTTTGTTTCTGAATAGGGATGCCATTGGGTGGAGGATGGATAAATCAAGAAGCATGTTGTATCTGATTGAGAATCTGATAAGGCAAGGAACAGGCGCGTCCGCAAACCTGGAGGACTTCCAGCATAACTTTGAGGCTCGTTTTTATAAACAAGAGGAGTATTAAAAATATGAGCACCAAAGCTTGTTTCAGCTTTCTGAGGTCCTTTCTCATACCGGAAAAGGCCATGTAACCATCCGTCAACTGATATATTCTGACCCTCATCATAGGCCAATTCAATATGACCAAAACCGCTAGGTAAAGACCATTGCCCACAATCTACAACCGTTGCATGGTCTCTTTCCAATACTCCCAAGGAATGCTCCGCAATTGCTTGTCCGGTGGCATCATAGACAAAAACCTTTAAGGGAAGGTGTGTTTGCTGTGTACACATGGGGGTTGGAAGGACCAATGATTGAAAATCAGATTGAGGCAAAATAGGAGCAGGAAGGATATAATTTTTCCCAAATAAGGGCTTTAAATGTGCGGGTGTAATAGTTGGCTGAAGATCATTTCTTTGAACATTAATATGAGCTATGCGCTGATTATTTGTGGATTTACAGATAATTTCATAGCGTGGGCGCACAACGTATTTACCGGCTTGAACTTCAATTTGTTGAGGCCACCTTACATTGGGTAATAGATCTGCAACATTGAGTCGATAAGTTGCAAAAGGAGCTATTTGGCGATCAAGCCAAACGACATCCTTTTTGCCCATTACATTTATACCAATGGAATTGGCAGGAATGGGAACTGGGTGGCTATTTTGGATCCAAAAATAAACTTGTTCATTTTGATGCGGTGCCGGGAGCCCAGCATATGAATCTGCAGGCCATGAATTGGCGTCGTGGGTGCAAGAAACGTGTGTGTGGTCATCTGTGTATGTTTCAAGTGCATATTTCACAATGTCGTGACCCTTAGCACCTATCACGTGTATAAAAAGCTGTCCTGTAAAAGGGCTTAAATTAAATTTCTTTTTAATCTCTTGACTATCGAGCACGATGGTATGTTCGCTGGCATTTAATGGATGCTCCCATTCAGCTAAAACTTGTCCCTCTTCTCCAAAAAGGGTACAAGAAAGCTTAACGTCTTTAGCACCATACCTATGCCAATAATTAGCCGTAATAAGGCGCGTGTGAAATCCATCTTGCTCTCTAAAAAAAGCAAAGTTTGTTGCAAAATTTAGGGGAGTGAGATAATTTCTCTCACCCGCTAAGACCTCTAAGCGAATATCGTCGAGGGAGTAAACCTTTAATCCTTTAGGAAGGTAGGGTGTCAGTGCAGAGAGCATCAAGTCTTTCTCAAAGGAAAGAATAAATAAAACGTCGTCTTGATTTTCGGAAAGTTCAGTTAGGGGGCGGGTTGTGATATTCCCAAACAATGGATAGTCTTTCCCAATATGCTCAAATTTTTGGACGTAAATATGAGTAATCTTTAAGAGTTGGAGCTCAGGAAGATAAAATTGTTGAAAGGCTTCTAAAATTCCTAAAGGATCATAGAGAGCAATTTTAGAGGAACTCAGCTGTTGAAAAAGAGTTCTTAAATTCAGAGCTGTTTGGGGATGTGCAAGAACTTTGTAGAGGACATTACCCCCGGTGCAGTTATCAAACGTTTCTATATTTAATGCCATTTCTAATAATCCCTATTTAGGAGTCGTTCTGAACCTTGAATGTTTATGTGGTATAGAAGCATTTTGACACGTCCTAAATCAAGAAAAAAAACTTAAGTATTTAAGCTATCTATAAGGAACTTCCTGGGAGTGAAAAAAGGTCATCAAAAACGTCTAAATCTTTAAGGGGTTGACGAGGCACCCAACAAGTGTCAGTCTTTGGGTGTTTTAAAGAATCTAACCAGGTATGAATAGAAAAGTTTATAGCAAACTAATGGAGCGCTTATGAATATTCAATCTGTTTCTGCCCTCTTTCCCTATCTTACTTTAGGTTTTCTCATAACCGGGATGTTCATTTTTCGCTCCCAACGCCTGCTTAAAAGCCTTATTGCGGCTCAATTGGTTCTTGCCCTTGCCTGGGGTGTTATAAATTGGATGGGGCTCTTAGCCATAGGAATATTTTGGGGAATTTGTGAACTTCATTGGTGCTACTTTTCATCAAAAGGATGGCTTGCTTCTTTACGTCTTATCATCATTGTTGCAATTGCTTTAGGTTTTGCGAATCATCTTATTCCTGGATTTTATAACTTACGCGCCATAAATAATGTGTATTTATCTTTATCTTCTGCGCCTTTTACAATGTATCTGAATTTCGATAAAACTGCGGCAGCTCTTATTCTTGCTGTGACAAGTTCCCTTATTTTTAATCAAACCCTTCCTCTTGGAAAAGGGGCGTTCTTACGCATTTTCCTTCTTTCAGGTTTGTGCATTTCAGTTCTCATCCCAATAGCACTCTACACAGGCTATGTGCATTATGATTTTAAAATTCCAGATTCAACGGGGTTATGGATTTTTAATAATATGCTTTTTGTTTGTTTTGCAGAAGAAGTGATTTTTCGGGGAATAATCCAAAATTATTTAATGCAAATTTCTAAGGGGCGTAAGATTCCAGCATTTATTCCCATAACAGTTACTTCTTTGCTCTTTGGTGTTCTCTTGGTTGGTCATTTAAAAGGTGGAATAACTTTTATTGCTTTTGCAACAATTGCTGGCATGTTTTATGGATATGCTTATCATTTGACCAATAGGTTGGAAGCAGCCATGCTCGTTCATTTTATTGTGAACTTGTGTCATTTCCTATTTTTTAGCTATCCTATGGCTGCAATCCTTAACAAATAAGCTGCAATCCTAGATAAGCAAAAAGGGAGCGAATGTGAGAATTGTGAAGTTTTCATTCTGGTGTCTTATCGTCGTTAGTCTCTCCCTATGGTTATGGGCAAATAAGAGCGCAAAATTTGTTATTTTAGAAAAACAAGGGGGGACCTCTTCAAGTCAGGTGAGAAATATTAATACAAGGGATCAGGAAGCAAAAGGGAGTTCTATGTCATCTGATGAATTAGAATCAAATGAAAAAATCATTACACATGAAGTTAAAGGTACTTTTAATCTTCAATCCATTGAGAATCGCTTAAGAAAAGCGCCCAACTTAATTTTATCCCTGGAGAAGGAAATAGAAATTTTGCATCAAATGACCGAGTTTGAACTCGGAAGGTTCTTGTTAGCAAATGGTGGAATCAACGGCTACTGGACCGCATATTGGCTTATACATGGGCCTCAAAAAAAACTAGAAAATCCTTTAGAAGACTGGCTTATTAATAGGTCTCCATCATTTACTGCTTCGCAAGAGCGTTATAAAATTTTTCAAAGGGAAATACAAAGTCGTTTGCGCTCTAATATGAAGCTTGCTTCCATTCCATGTGGTTTGATGGATTCCTTGTTAGGGTTGGATTATACTCATCTTGAAAATGTTGAACTCATAGGAGTAGATATAGATCAAGAATCTCTTATTCTCGCGAAAGAAAATATATTAAAATATAGGCCGAATGCGAAAGTATCATTTCTAAAAAAGAGTGCTTGGCACCTAGATACTTCAGACTCTTATGATTTAATTACAAGTAACGGTCTTAATTTTTATGAAGCTGATGATCGTAAAGTTGTAGGGTTGTATAAATCATTCTTCAAAGCTTTAAAACCTGGAGGAATCTTAGTAACAAGTTTTCTGACGCCACCACCAGGTACAGCGCAACCATCACCATGGATAAATTTTAATAGGGATGATGCCCTCATGCAAAAAGCAATTTTTGTAGATATTTTACAGGCGAAATGGCAAGCAACACGCACTGAGTCATTAACCCGTCAACAGTTAGAAGAAGCTGGATTTAAGAATATTAAATTCATTAACGATAAGCGAAACATTTTTCCAACTGTCATTGCTCAAAAAGAATGAAAATGAATAATCAGATAGCTAAATATATCTATAGATTTTTAATTATCTTTGGATTTTCACTCAAAGGCTTTTGTTCTGATATTGAGAGCAAGCTTCCTGTGTTGGAAAAACAGGTTGAGAACTCTTTTCAGCAATTGGATGAAAAATCTATAGGAAATATTGAGCAAGTTAAAGATCAACTGAAGATTATGTATACTCTAGATCAAATGATCAGGAAAGAAGCGATTGCTTTTAAAATGAATGCTAAATTTAAAAATCTTCTTGAGAAAATGGACCGATTCCACACTCAGCATCTTAAAAAAATTCTTGCTATTTATGGGTGGATTACACTTACTAAATTTGGTAACGAAGCAGATAACCAGGCGTGGCTGTTGGTGCAACACGCAGATCACAATCCACACTTCCAAGCAAGTTGCCTTTTTATTTTACAGCACCTTGTCCCCCTGAAAGAAACGGATGTGAAGAATTATGCATATCTTTATGATCGTGTTGCCCTGAAATACCAGAACCTAGGGTTTAAGCAAAAATATGGAACTCAAGTCGAGCAAAAAGGCAATAAGTGGAAACTTTTACCTTTTGAGGGTACACTTAAAGATGTAGATCTTGACCGTCAAAAAGTGGGTCTCGAGCCAATCGAAAATTATCTCAATTTCATTAAAAGTGTTTATGATAAATGAGCAATAATTCCATTATTCAAGCTATGATTCTCGCTGCAGGAGAAGGGAGAAGGCTCAGGCCTTTAACGGACCATACGCCCAAACCTTTGATTAAAATCGGCGGGAAAACAATGTTGGATCATGCCCTCGATAAAATAGATGCGTATGGTGTTCAAAGATGCGTTGTGAATACCCACCATCTTGCAGATCAAATTCAGGCACACCTTCAGAGACGAAGAAAACCAGAAATTTATATTTCCCATGAGCCCATTCTTCTAGACACAGGCGGGGGCATTGCTCAGGCTCTTCCTCATTTTAGTGGAGAACCATTTTTTGTATTAAATGCGGATATTTGGTGGCGTGATGCTCAGCACTCTTGTTTACAACATCTTAATGAAATGTGGGATTCTGAAAAAATGGATGCATTGCTCCTTCTCATGCCACGAGAAAAAGCCATGGGGTATTCTGGTGTGGGGGATTATTTTCTCACAGCGAGTGGTAAATTAAAATATAGGGGCAAGGAAGAAATGAGGCCCTATATATTTACAGGTATTCGAATTCTCCATCCACGCCTCTTAGAGGGTGAAAAGATTCAACCATTCTCCATAGTTCCTTTCTTTCACAAAGCAGAAAGCAATGGGCGTCTCTATGGTTTAGTCTTTGATGGGGAGTGGGGAGATATTGGAACCCTAGAAAGTTTAAAAGCAATTTCATCAGATAAGCGCGTGAAGAGTTTATAAAAAAATAAGAGTGTTTAATTTTTTGAAGTACTTTGAAAAAGGCAACCAGCAAGATGGAAAGAGAAATTTCAAAACTGCCCAAAGCTCCCTTCTTGAGTGAAAAAGCTATAAAAAATTTATCTGAACTTTGCTTTAGATCGGACAGTGATTTATCAGGTGTGAGTGCAGACACAGTTTTTGTATTTGGCACAGCCGTATCTTTCGATAAGTGTGCAGAGGCTATTATAAATGTTATCGAAAATGTTAAGCCTCAGAAGCTTATCATTTCTGGTGGAATGCCGTCTTATACAGATTCTTACAAAATAGCAAAACCAGAGGCTGAGGTATTATATGATCATATTGTAAAATTCCTCCCTTCTAATATGGAGATTCACCTGGATACTCTCTCTAATAATTGCCTTGAAAATGTACAAAACTCTCTTTCTTTCTTGCAAGGTGCTCGTCATCTAGCTTTCGTTACAAAATGTTTTAGTGCAGGACGTGATTATTTAACACTTAAAAAATTTTTACCCAACGTAAAGTATGAGCAAAAGACATTTGATGCTCTTTATCCTCATGTTTCCTCCTATATTACAAGGGACAATTGGTATAAAAATTCTGATTCTATGAGCAGAGTATGGGGAGAATTTTTAAGAATAGTACACTACGGTCAACGAGGGGATATTGCCTATAAAGAAGTAAGTTCACTAGTGGAAAAGATTATGAAGGAGGTTGAATGACGGCTTTCTTTTTGTCTAAGGAAATGGTTTGACATTCATGAAAGGACTATATGCAATACCAAGTGGTGTTCCTTTCTTATCAACTCTTGTTGAAGGGTTGTTAAATGAGGCTGTGAGTGATCCATTAAGTCTTGCTCGTTCCGTTGTTATTTTACCAACACGACGTGGGTGCTTGGCGTTACACCAAGCATTTACAGCAAGAAAATCAACAAGTGTTTTACCTCGCATTATTGCTTTGGCAGACATAGAGGAAGGAATGGATTTGCCCGGATATGTGCCACCAGAAATTCTTCCACCTTCACTTCCAAATTGGCAAAGATTAGGTCTTTTAAGTCATCTAGTATTAAAATTTGAAGAGCAAAAAGAAGGTGGTATAGGAAATCCTGCACGTGCCGTTCGTTTAACTCAAGAGCTCATGAACTTTGTTGATGAAGTTGAAACTTCCAAGTTGAATTTAGAAAATTTAAAGACCTTGGTGGGGGAGGATTATGCAGCGCATTGGCAACTCACTCTTGACTTTCTTAAAATTCTGACAGATCAATGGCCCTCTATTTTATCTCAAGCCGGCTTTATGGAACCTGCTGCGCGCAAAAGATTAATTCTAGAACAAGTGGCTTCATATTGGCATCCAACGGATCCCGTTATATTGGCAGGGACAACTGGAACACGTCCTGCAACTGCTGCTCTCATGGGGGCAATATTGCAAATGAACAAAGGCTGTGTTGTTTTACCTTATGTTGATATGTCCCTTTTTGAAAGTGACCACGTAACCTTACCAGCAACACACCCACAGCATACATTGATGCATCTTATACAAAAACTGGGAATTCCACAGTTATGGCCGTCTGATATTAAAAATATACCCTCTCGTTCTATTTTTTTGTCATCTGCTATGACCGCATCACCTCAAGAAAATTGGTCAATATCACAGGAAATTGCAGAAGAAGTTTTGTCCTCAATAGAGGCCATTGAGGCTTCATCCATTGAAGAAGAAGCTAACCAAATTGCTCTCATCATGCGGTATGAGTTGGAAAAAGAAAGCAATACGATAGCCTTGGTCACACCCGACCGTGAACTGGCATGGCGGGTAAAAACTGCTTTAAAAAGATGGGAATTGCATGCAAATGTATCAAGTGGTTTTCCCTTAAAACAATCTGTTGTTGGGAGGTTTCTGCTTTTAACAAGTCTTTTGGTAGACTCTATGAAGCCAACCGATCTACTTGCTCTCTTAAAACATCCTCTCTATATGAAAGGTAAATTAAGAGGATTTCATTTAAACCAAACACGGCAATTTGAACGAGAAGTTATACGAGGACAAACAGTTGGATCACACCAAGATCTTAATTTTCCTGGTAGTGAACGATGCGCTCCCTTGAGGGTCCTGAATGATGGAAGACATCATTCTTTTTCTGAATTTTTAAAAACGCATATTGCTGTTGCTGAGAACCTTGTTGGGGATAATGAAAATTCAAATGAAGGAGTTTCCTTATTATGGAGTGAGGATGATGGTCAAGTAGCCTTTTCACTTTTCCAAACCCTTCTCGAATACGCAGATACATTTCCATCTTTGACAGCTAAAGATTATCCAGCATTTTTGCGGAATCTTATGGCAGAAGAAGTTGTTCGAGAAAAAGAAGGAATTGGGTCACAGCTTATGATATTGGGGACATTGGAAGCACGATTGCTGCAGGCAAATGTTGTTATTCTAGGGGGGTTAAATGAAGACGTTTGGCCAAGTATACCTCAAGATGATCCTTGGCTCAGTCGTTCCATGCGCGAAGGATTTGGATTACCTCCCTTGGAGCGTAAAATTGGTTTGTCAGCTCATGATTTTTGTGCAGCTTTTTCAGCACCTAGAGTTTATTTAACGAGATCTTTAAAGCGTGATGGCACCCCGACCTTACCAAGTCGATGGTGGCAACGTATGGCTGCATTATTAGCAACCGCAAAAAAGGAGTTTACTTCTTCACAGCCTTGGGGCGCATGGGCTTCTCAACTTGATCAGCCAATGAAATCTTCACCGTTTTTACCTCCGTCGCCTTGTCCCCCTCTTAAGGCGCGGCCCTGTCGATTGTCAGTAACAGCAGTCGAAACGCTCCTTCGTGATCCTTACAGTGTTTATGCAAAAACTATTTTAAAGCTATATCCCTTGGATCCAGTTGAGGCAGATTTATCACCCTTAAAGCGTGGGCAAGCTATTCATGAAGTGCTTGACGCGTTTGTGAAATCAGGTGTGGACCCTCATGCGCCAGGCGCAATGAAATTATTTGAAGATTTAGGAGAAAAAGCGTTTGGTCATTTGCTACGGGACGTACGTGCACAAGCATTTTGGTGGTCTCAATTTCAACGCATAGGGGAATGGTTTTTATCTAAAATGAGTGAGGAAAAGCCCTTGATTCAAGAAATAAAAACAGAAGTCGAGGGGTCTCTTGAAATTCCCACTTCCAATGGTCCAATTCTGCTGACAACGAAAGCTGATCGTATTGATATTTTGTCCTCTGGCTTTGCGCGAATTATTGATTATAAAACGGGGAGTTTACCAACGAAGAAAGAGGTCACTCAAGGGTATGCCCCACAACTTTCATTGGAAGGACTCATCTTAAGGGAAGGAGGTTTTTCTTCCTTGCCACCCCTGATTACAGAAGCGCTCTGCTATTGGCGTATGACAGGAAGGTTTCCTGTAGGAGAATGTGTGAGTTTTGATAATGCTGAGGCGTTAATAGAAGCTGCAAAGCACGGTGTAGAAGGATTATTTGAACATTTCTTGGCAAAGGAAACGCCTTTCTATGCGTGTCCCAATTCTTTTATTATACCAAATCACCATGAATATGCCCATTTAGAGCGGCTCAAAGAATGGGGATATTAACCACATGAATACTGCACAATATCTGGCAGCCGATCCAAAAGTGAGTGCTTGGGTAAATGCCTCAGCAGGCACAGGTAAAACCAAAGTTCTCATAGATCGTCTGTTAAACTTATTGTTGGAAGGTTTTGCACCAGAACGCATTCTCTGTCTCACATTTACAAAAGCTGCGGCTCAAGAGATGTCAAATCGGTTAATGCAACGTTTAGCTCAATGGGCAATTATGCCCTTGCCAAAATTAGAAGGAGAACTTGAAGAGCTTTACCCAGAAGAAAACATTTCACCTCATTTGACGATCAAGGCAAAAAGTTTGTTTACAATGGTCTTGGATGCTCCCGGGGGAATAAGAATTCAAACCATTCATAGCTTTTGTCAAGCAATTTTGGCGCGCTTTCCTTTGGAAGCTGAAATTTCCCCCCATTTCAGAGTATTAGATGAAGCAGAGGGAGAAGCTCTCTTACGAGAGGTGCAAAGATTAATATTTGCAAAACCCACACCGGCTGTCGAAGCAGCCCTCTCTATTTTAAATCCTTATATGAGCGATCAGAGATTTAATGATATCTTGGATGAATTTTCTCAATATAGAGCTCGTGTTGAGGCATTGGTTTCTGACGAGCAAAGTTTGTGGAATTTATTGGAGCGACTTTTTAAATTCTTAGAGGTAAGTACCTATGTTCAACATCCGGAAGAAATTTTGGATCTGAATTTTATTCCTCATTTGAAAATGAAATTTGTTCCCGAGGGAGTGGAGTATGACACATATAAAAATAATTTCCTGACTCAAAAAGGAGAAATTCGAAAGAAACTTTCACCAGAACAAAACCATGTGGCGAAGAGCGTTTTTAAGTTTAATCAAACCCTTTTAGCATTAGAGTTAATTCAGCGTACTGGTGCTTTTCTTGTTCTTTTTCAAGCAATTATGGAGAGCTATCAAGATCGAAAAATAGCTAATGGCGCATTGGATTATGAAGATTTAATTCAGAAAACACGCAAGCTCATAACACTACCAGGGAATGCATCTTGGATTTTGTATAAACTCGATGGAGGAATTGACCATCTTTTAATTGACGAAGCACAAGATACAAATTCTGCTCAATGGGAAATTATTCTTAAACTTACAGAAGATTTTTTTACGCAAGATAAACCCTATCGCACAGTTTTTGTCGTTGGTGATGCAAAGCAATCAATCTATAGTTTTCAAGGCGCAAGCCCTCATGAATTCTTGCGTTTTAACGCTCATTTCTCAAGGAATGCACCGAATTGGCGTGAGGTTGAGTTGGGTTTATCGTATCGATCTACTGAGACAATATTAGCAATTGTGGATGAAGTTTTTTCTAAAGAAACAAATCGACGAGGGATGTCCTTTTTGGGTGCAGATATTGTTCACAACATTTATCGTGAGCAAGATCCTGGGCTTGTGAAATTATGGCCCTTAATGACTCCCTTACAACAAGAATCAAAGGACGACATGAAATGGACGTTGCCTGTAGAACGCATTGAACAGGTGAGTGCTCAAACACTGTTGGCGCGTCATATAGCACGTGAGATTAAAAATTGGATTTCATCTCAGGTGATTTTGCCCTCCACGCGTGAAAAAATTCAACCACGTGATATACTTATCTTGGTTAGGAAACGAAGTGAATTGGTGCATGAAATTATGCACGCTCTCAAAGAACAGGAAATTCCGGTAGGGGGCTCTGATCGCCTCATTTTAGCAGACCATATTCTTGTAATGGATCTCTTGGCCCTTGGGCAATTTAGCCTTCTTCCAGAAGATGATTATTCGTTAGCGTGTGTATTAAGAAGTCCTTTGATTGGATTAAGCGAAGAGGAATTATACGCCATCGCCTATGATCGGGAAGGAACATTATGGGAGTCTCTTTCACAAAACAGATCTATAAATCCTTCATTTGAAGCAGCATATTTATGGTTGAATGCCTGTCTTACTAAAGTTGACTTTTTAGGAGTGTATGAATTTTATAGTTGGGTTTTAAAGCAAGGGGAAGGGTTGCGTCGTTTCCTGAGTCGCTTAGGGAATGAAGTTGAAGATATTGTGGAAGAATTTCTCGTTCAAGCATTAAACTATGATCAAAATTATGCAGCATCCTTACAAGGATTTTTGCATTTTATGGGGCATCAGAGTCAGGAAATAAAGCGCGATGCATCGAACACAGTTCATAACAAAGTACGCATTATGACAGTGCATGGTGCCAAGGGACTTCAAGCTCCCATTGTTATCTTACCCGATGCAGCTGAGTCGGGACATAAGAAGAATGATCTTCTTTTATGGGGAGAAGATATCGTCATGTTGTGGCCGTCTCAGGCGCAGGATACAGAACAGACAACACATTTGAAAAATATAAGACAAGAGGCAATTTCTGAAGAAGAAAGACGGTTGCTTTATGTCGCTCTTACCCGTGCACAAGATTGGCTTTTTGTAGGAGGATGTGCCAAAGATGCGGATATATCTTCTGATTCTTGGTATAAAATTATTCAAGAGGCTTTGCAGGCTAAATCAGCAACGTCCTCTTATCAGTTAGGTAATTTTGAGACGAAACAACATTATGATCTGGTTATCCAAGAACCTCTTCCTCTTCCGGAGTGGGTTACATCGCGTCCTAAAAATATAACACCTCACAAGAAGGTTAGAGAAAAAGATATCCTTTCTTCTGCTGCAATGGATCGCGGAATTCTCATCCATAAATTTTTTGAATATTTGCCCAATCTTTCACGGGAGAAACGCTATACGACTGCATGCCAATTTGTAGAAAAGGAAGGACTCTCAGTGAGAGAATGGGAAAATGATATTCAAGAAGTTTTAAAAATTCTTGATAGTCCAGATTTCGAGAAATTATTTGGAGAAAATTCTCTTGCAGAAGTGTCTGTTACTGCATTTCATAATAATGAGCATTTTCAGGGGCGTATTGACCGTGTACTTGTAACAGAAGATACATTGACAATTGTTGATTACAAAACCGACAGTATTTTTCCACACACCTTACAAGATGTACCAGCAGCCTATATAAAACAACTAGAAGCATATGAAGCCGCCTTAAAGTCGCTTTATCCAAACCATAAAATTAAGAAGATGATTTTGTGGACAGCTGGTCCCATTCTACAAGAGATAGGATAGATTTTATTCAGATAGTGAGTTTATAACTTAGGTTGAAGCTTTATTCATATACATATTTTGTCGTTCTTCTTTTCTTTGCTCGAAAATACTTTTTCTTTTGTAAGTTACACTCTTTACAGTGTCGCCTCCATTTGATTTTTTGCTCTTTCCAATTGAGGGACTTTTATAAGGTATCATATAGACTGAATTATCTGCATCACGTATGTTGGAGGTCTCATCTGAATCTATATCTTCACCCGTGTTTTTACCGTCTAAGTATTTTTGAAATTTGCCAGTTCCCACACTCACTATAACAGTGTTGATATCGGTACTTGCATCAACAGTTGTTCGAGTGGCCTCTGAGATGAAAACATCATTCGCAGTATCTAAAAGTTCAAGGAGAGTACGTTTGCCTAGGCTAAATTCAGTTAAATATGTTTCGCGTAATGCGCGTTTTTCATGTATAAGATTGGTGAGATGGGCTGATTTTAAGCGCGAACTTTTTGCCTCGCCCCATGCTGAGCGTATGGTTCGTTCAGTTTGCCGGCGTGTAAGACTAAATCTGGCATGAGCTTCAGTTAGCCGCTTCGTTGTTTCTCGCGATCTTGCAAAATCTGCCCCACCATTATACAAGTTATGTCGTGCCACAATCATTGCAGTGAGGCGGTTTTGAAAACCTGATGTAGCATTCATGTTACGATCCCTTTCTCCTTCTAATTCAAGAGTGACTGTAGGGACTAATTTTGAAATGGTTTCTCGTTGGTTTGACTCTGCAATTTGGACGGAACTTTTAGCGACCTTGAGGCTATTATTATTTTCAAGAGCCATTCGGACAGCTGTCTCCGCTGAAGAGGGGATAAGGTACGCAGGAAGTCTTACGCGCTGGATGTTGGAAGGGGGTTCTCTTCCTGTCGCTTCAATAAATTTTGCACGTGCAACTTCCATATCTGACAAAATGCTTGATTTCGCAATATGAGTATCATGTAATCGAGCTTCCACTTGAACGAGGTCGGAAATGGGCGCTGCGCCAGCTTCGACTATTTCAGCTACTTTATCTCTCATAATTTCGTGAAAACGAATATTATTATCGGAAATTCTTACAAGCCTTTGTAGGCGTCGTAAGTCAATAGTGAACGTGGCAGCATCAATTGCTGTTGTATCAGTAGTGACACCTAAAGTCCCCTCAGCCTGGTTACGCTGGGAGCGTGCTTTATCAACGCGAGATGCATTGGCCATTCCATCAAATAAAATTTGTTTAATGGTAATAGAGGGATCCGTTCGGGTTGTGGAAATTGTACCGGAACTTCCGAGGGGATTTAAGGAGTTAACACTAAAGTTTCTACGGATATTGTCTCTTCCGAGGCTAACCCGCATATCAACGGTTGGCATATAGCCTGCGTAAGCTTGAGTAATAACCTCATCTGCAGCGCTGAGGGCCTCCCTATCTGCCATAACGTTTGGATGAGTTGTTAAGGCCTCCTTAACAATTTGGTTAAGTGTCGTAGAGGTCGTTTTTAAGGGTTTTTTATACCCTTGAGAAACTTCATTAATTTTTGGGTAACCTAGGTTATCACTTGAGCAGGAGGAATCTTGTATTTGAGTATCCTGCGGAGGAGGATTAGGCTTTTTTTCGTTAGGTAAGGTATAAGCAGTTCTCCAAAAAATGAAAGAACAAACAAAACTCAAAACCATTTTTGTAAGAATTTTCTTAAGCATATCAAAGTCTCAAGTTGGCCTTTAATTTAATAATAACATTTTAACATAAATTTTATACATTTTTTTCTCTAAAATTAATCTAGTTGAAACTTTTTGTGTGGTTTCATGGAAGAGAAAGGTATTGTGGGGTATTTTATGGCTCAAGATTACCAAACGAAATCAGATGAACCTCTCAAGTATGGAGATGCTCTTCTCCAATGCTTAGAAATTATTTCAGGTTTATTAAATTATCGTGTCTCTGCTGAATCATTTAAAGCAGGCCTACCTATAGGACCTTTAGGATTTGGACCCGGGTTATTACTGCGGGCAGCAGAGAGATTTAATTTCAAGTCAAAAATAACCGATAAAAGATTTGGTGAAATTTCTTCACTTATATTGCCATGTATCCTTCTATTACATGGAGGAAAGGCTTGTGTTCTTGCTTCCATTGAACAAGGGAAAGCCACTGTTTATTTTCCAGAAGATAAAAGTGAACCGCGCATTTTACCATTAGAGGAATTAAAAAAACTCTACATAGGTAAACTTATCTTAATAGCTCATAGGCCTTTACATCTTATTGAGCCTACAAAACCTGCTGCGTTGGAGTGGTTTTGGGATACATTAAAAGTTTTTAGCTCCATTTATACTCAGGTCATTTTATCCTCGTCACTCATTAATATCTTTTTATTGGCTGGAACGCTTTATGCGATGAATATTTATGACAGGGTATTACCTAATAAAGCCTTTGATACTCTATTAGTCTTATCTGTGGGCATTTTTGTCGTCTACTTGTTTGACTTTCTTTTGCGTATGATTAGGGGATATTTTATTGATATTGCTGGAAAAAACGCAGATGTATTGCTAGGAAGTTTTTTGTATGAGCGGATTTTAGGCTTGCAATTAATGCATCGGCCTCCTTCAGCAGGTGGTCTTGCTCATTACTTAAGAGAATTTGAAGGAGTAAGAGAATTTTTCTCCTCAACAACGATTGTAAGTCTGGTTGATATACCCTTTGCAATTATTTTCTTATTTGCCATTGGTATGATCTCAATTTCAATGGTCATTGTACCAGTTGCTGCTATAGTTCTCATATTAATCATTAGCTTTATGATGCAGCCTTCTTTGAAAGGTTCTGTTAAAAATCTTCTTTCTCAAATGGAATACAAGCATGGCATTCTTATGGAGTCTCTTGCGGGAATAGAAACCGTAAAATCCTTAAATGCTGAAGGACGGATGCTCCATAAGTGGGAAGAGTCCGTTTCAGGAACTGCGCTTGCAGCAAATAAGGTTTATTACATATCGCTGTTATCTTCCAATGCAATTTTCTTTATACAAAACGCTGCATATGTCTTTTTGATTGTCATTGGTGTATATGAAGTTGCTGCTGGAAATTTAACGGTGGGAGGTTTGATTGCTGCAACAATTTTGACCACGCGCGCCATTGCTTCGATGGGAAGTGTTGTTGCATTAACAGCCCGATTTAATCAAGCCTATACATCCTTAAAACTCTTAGACACAATTGTAAACTTGCCGGCTGAACGATCCTCCAGCATGCGCTACATTCATCAAAGCTCTCAAAGGTGATATTGAATTTTCAGAAGTAGATTTTTCATACCCTGGACATAAAGTTAAAGCTTTAAGAAACATGTCAGTTAAAATTAAAGCTGGGGAGAAAGTTGCTCTTATTGGAAGGATGGGGTCTGGCAAAACTACAATTGAAAAATTAATTTTAGGTTTATATCAGCCAGATTCAGGAACAATTTTAATTGATGGGGTTGATACACGCCAGTTGGATCCCGTGGAGGTTCGTGCATCAATTGGATATGTATCTCAAGAAGTCTATTTGTTTAGAGGAACAGTTCGTGAAAATATTGCTCTTTCCAAGGCTGTCTTTGATGATGCTCAAATCCTAAAGGCGGCTGAAATAGCTGGAGTAGATGATTTTGTGCGTCAGCATCCTCAAGGGTATGATATGCCAATCGGAGAAGGGGGGTCTGGAATGTCTGGCGGACAGCGGCAAGCTATTGCTGTTGCACGAGCTCTTTTACATGATCCTGCCATTTTGTTACTCGACGAACCTTCAGCTTCTATGGATCCAGAGTCAGAATTTAATTTTATTAAACGATTAGAAGCACATATTCCTTCTAAAACACTCATAGTTGTAACGCATCGCCATTCTGTTTTGACATTGGTGGATCGAATTTTACTCATTGATCAAGGACGTATCATTGCTGATGGACCAAGAGATAAAATCTTAGAATTATTAGCACAAAAGCCTGGTCAAGCGGTGAAACCGAATGGGGAGAGACATGAGTGAAACTCCTGAAAAAGACTTAGAATTTTTACCCCCGCGTGCGGCGGCCTTTTATCGTGTAGGTCACAAGAAAACTTACCTGGCACAAAAAATTATTTTGATGTTTTTTATCGCCTTCTTCATTTGGGCACACTTTTCACAGTTGCATGAAGTAACGAAAGGAACAGGTAAAATCATTTCCTCTACACACAATCAAACTATAAGCAATTTAGAAGGAGGAATTATCAAAGAGATTTTAGTTCGAGATAATCAAATTGTATCACCTGGTCAAATTCTTATCAGGTTAGACACAACGATTTCGCAAGCAAAATATTATCAAGGTTTAGAAAATTACTATCGGTTTCTTGCATCTGCTGAGCGGCTACAGGCACAAATTAATAATCAACAAGCTTTTGCTCCCAGTCCGGATCTTTTAATGAATGCCCCAAATCTTGCAAAAGAAGAAAGTGTGCGCTTCGCTTCAAATCTTTTGAAGAAGCAAAATGATTTAAATATCGCTCGAAAAGATTATGAAATGAAGCGGCAAGAAATGAATGAAATAAAAGAAAAAATGAATGAGGTAAAAGAACAGTATGAATATGCTTCTGAGCAAGTTAAAATCATTACGCCTTTAGCAAAAAACAAGATATATTCACAGATGGATTATCTTAAACTTATGCGCGATTATTCTGATCAAAAAGCACAGTTAAGAGTTTTAAAAGTAAACCTTAAGCGCCTATCGGTAGCCGTTAAACAGGCTAAAGATCGACTCGACCAGGTGCTTATTCGATATCGTACGGATGATTTACAGGAACTTCGTGATATTGAAGGGAGACTTGCAGAAGTGAGAGGAGCAAAGACAGCAGATCAAGATCGAGTTGCACGTTCAGAAATTCGTTCCCCAATTACAGGGACAATTCGTGATATTAAAGTAAGAACAATTGGGGGCGTTGTTCAGCCTGGCGAAGCTCTGTTGGACATAGTGCCTTTAAACGATACTTTGATTGTGGAGGCTCAAATTGCTCCATCAGATGTTGCTTTTATACGTCCTGGTATGACTGCAACAATAAAGGTAACCGCTTATGACTTCAGTACATATGGAGGTTTAGAAGCCACTGTTGAGCATATAAGCGCGGATACTATTACAGACAAGCGAGAACAAACTTTCTATCGAGTTCTCTTGCAAACAAAATCAAATGTTCTTGCTAAAAAAGGAAGGCTTTATGCAATTATGCCTGGTATGCAAGTTGAAGTCGATATTCTCACCGGCCAAAAGTCTGTGCTGAATTACTTCCTGAAGCCTTTCCTCCGTGCCATAGACAATTCTATGACAGAAAGATAGTTATTTAATTATAAAACTCACGTGAAAAGGCGTCTCATAATTATGCGGTTTAGGGCCCATGTTAAGAGAGGGTATAAACCAATGGTTAGGAGAATACTCGGAATAATGGGAAAAATCCCAGTCCATTGAGATTTAACACAAGAGATAAGAATTGAATAGAGAAGACCATCTATAAGTGCAAAGAGGCAAAATCCCCCCCATACCCACAAGAAGTTTTGGTGACCAAGAATTTTCCTTTGTGTGAGAAGGAGAGTATATTCTGTTAGCAACCTAACAGCAGAAAATCCCAAGGGATAGGCATAAATTCCATCTAGAATGAGGCTAATTAAGACGAGCTGCTCAACAGAAAGAAGATCCGGCCTATATAGCGCGCAATGATAGAGAACAATCAAAAGCAAAACTGGCTGTACCCCAAGGCTTTGCCATACTGGAAGAATGTTTAAACAAACGACGGAAACCAAAAATATAAATATGAGAAGTCGATGTTTCCAAACTTTTTTAGAGGTTGAATGGTCGCCATCAATCATAAACTTCTCTCTCAACTAAATAAGTGTATCAGGATGACAATTCTCATAAACCTAAAGGCCAAAAAGAACTGTTACAAAGGTGGGTGTTTCTTTAACGAAAGGACGTGCGATAATAGTATCATCAGTTACTTGGGTAACAATTGCGACGGGGAGTCCAGGAGGAAAAATACCGCCATAACCGGAAGTTAAAAGACGATCACCTACTTTGACTTTAACAGATTTTTCTAAATGAATGAGCCGCAATTCAGGCCCATTTTGACCCGAAATAATTCCATGATCGTGTGTTGATTCAATTTCTACAGGGATACGCGAAGATAGATCAGTAAGAAGCATTACGCGTGCATTAGAGGAAGAAAGCCCCCCCACCTCGCTGATACGCCCAAGGACTCCATCCGCCGTAATGACTGGTTGCCCCTTAAGTATTCCATTTTCCTCGGATGCCTTAATTGTTAACTGGGTGTTCATTCCATCACTTACATGTCCAACAACACGTGCTGTTAGGCGCTCAATTTGGGTATCAGGGAGTGCGTTTGTTAAAAGTTGCAGTTGATGTTGGTCACGTGTCTGTTGGCGCAAATCTTGGATCATAAATTGAAAATGTTCATTTTCCTCTCTTAAAAAAGCTACTTCTTCGCGCAAGCTTTTATTTGTTCGAAATGTGTCGCTCCAGGAGTCTAGGGCAGAAAAAGGTTGTGTAATGCCGTCTATGAGAGGAAAAGTTAGATCCAAAAGCAAAGAGTTAAGATGCTGAACTGCTTTATTATCCCTAATCGACAATGTAAAGATAATCAATGCACCAATGAGAACAGAAACCATCCCTAAGGGAAAGTGGGTAAATCCATGAGAAGGTCGGTTATGAACTTGGGAGACCATAACATACTTTAAGGATGGTCGTTGAAGAAAGAAAGATTTTAATTCAGAAGACTTAATCTTTGCCATGCAGGCTGGTTAACCTTGTTAAGTGTCATAATTTCAATAATTTATAATCATACCTAGTAACAACAAAACCATTCTTATAATATAAAACTCTGGGGGTATTTAAAAGAGGGTTTTAACACTTTTTTAATACATAGTTATAAGAACGTTTTGCAGGGTCTTTATCTCCTCTAAAGCATGCCCAGTGCCCTGGACAACACAAGTAAGGGGGTGCTCAGCCACAAAAACAGGCAATCCTGTAGCCTGCGACAAAACAGCATCCAAGTTTTTAAGTTGAGAAGCTCCTCCAGTCATAACAATGCCTCTGTCAACAATATCAGCAGAAAGCTCTGGAGCCGTATTTTCGAGAGCTGTCTTAACACCATGAATAATGGCTGCAACCACTTCTGTCATGCTTTCCGCGACTTGTTTCTGATTTATTTCAACTTCTTGAGGAACACCGTTAATTAAACTACGTCCTTTAATGCTCATCTTGATCTCATGGCTATTTGAGCAAATAACGGCAGAGCCAATTTCTTTCTTAATTTTTTCTGCTGTGCTTTCTCCAATGAGGAGATTATGGGTACGGCGAATATAATTAATGATGGCTTCATCCATTTTATCTCCACCTACACGCACAGAACATGCATAAACAATACCACCTAAAGAGAGGATGGCCACTTCAGTTGTACCCCCTCCGATATCAACGACCATGGAGCCTGTAGGCTCAGTAACTGGGAGGCCCGCTCCAATGGCTGCCGCCATGGGCTCTTCAATGAGAAAGACGCGGCGGCCACCAGCGCTTTCAGCAGATTCTTGAATTGCCCGGCGTTCAACGGCTGTAGAACCAGACGGAACACAAATAATAATTTGGGGAGCTGCAAAACTGCGGCGGTTATGCACTTTCCGAATGAAATGTTTGATCATTTCTTCAGCAACTTCAAAGTCAGCAATCACGCCATCACGTAAAGGACGAATTGCTTGGATTCCACCTGGTGTTCGCCCGACCATAAGCTTGGCTTCTTCTCCAACGGCCAGCACTTGCCGCTTTCCCTTATTCATGGAGGTTGCAACAACGGAGGGCTCATTGAGGACAACACCCCTTCCTTTCACATAAACCAACGTATTGGCTGTACCTAGGTCGATAGCCATATCGGCCGATAAAGCACCCAAAAAGCGTGATAGTAATCTCAATTTATTAATCCTCGGTAAGTTTGCTCTTTATTCGATATAGTTTTACGAGGAATAGGGGGTGTACCGCAAGAGTTTTATTGAATGGAGCTTTATATTATTCCTTTAAAATTTATGAAATAATAACCAAATTTTAAGAATATTTTCTTAAGCTTAAAATCATAAATGAACACATTCGGGAGTTTGCTTCGATGAAAGATTATTTGATTCTGCTTATGTTAGGAATATCTACATTGGGATTTCAAGGCAGTCTCCTGGCTTCACAGGGCTCTGGGACTCCATCTGCTCTTGAAATTATTCATGGTAAATTGAGTAAAAGACAGCCTCTTTCACCAAAAGAGGAAGCAACTTTAAAGGTTGTAAAGGGAAAAGTACAGAAAAGTGCGGGAGATATGACGGTCCTTTCTCCTCTTGAGCAGAATGTTTATAACTTAGATCGTTTGAACAACACATCACCAACTCTTACTGAAATTTTAGAAAAGGGAAAGCAATTTCCGTGGGGCTTAGATCTTATTCTTCTAGAAGAACGAGGTTTAAAACTAAGGGACTCGGTTGGGGGTGGAGGAGCAGATGTTTCTTCTGTTGTCTATACTTATCAAAAAATATCTGGTGAGATAAATACAATGGAAAAGGAAAAGAAAAGTCTTATTGAAAAAATGAAAGATCTAACGGAGAAAATGAATAAGGCACAGAGAGATAAACTCTCTTTAAGCGCTGAACAGACGGTCCTAAAAGAATGGCAAGATAAAATTGTAAAACTTAATGCAGAAATGGGTCGTCGAAAACCAACAAGAGAAACTGCGGTGAAAAGCATAATGCAATCAACAGGGCTTGAACGCTCAAAGTTAGATCAATTACCAGATTTGGAAGCATGGAAGGACATGAAAGCTCACCCAGAGAAATTGAGCCAAATAATTAAGCGTCCGCTTCCTAATCCTCACTCCGCTAAAATATTGAGATAGAAGAAAATTATTACTTAGGGCTTATCCCTTATAAATTCATCTTGACGAAGGGGGTACCTTTAACGTTAGCTCTCCTTTATAATGCTTAAAAGCAAAATAAAGGAGAACAATTCATGCCTCATACACTACCAAATCTTCCCTATGAACTTAATGCACTCGAGCCTCACATTTCAGCACAAACACTTTCATTTCATCATGGAAAACATCATCAAGCTTATGTAACAAACCTGAATAATCTCATTCAAAATACTGATTTAGCAGATAAATCTCTGGAAGAAATTATTCAATTAACAGCAAAAAATCCTGAGAAGATGGGTGTGTTTAACAATGCCGCTCAGGTATGGAACCATACATTTTTTTGGAATTGCATGAAGCCGCAAGGAGGTGGGGCTCCCACAGGGGATTTGAAAGACTTGATTGATCAGGCTTTTGGATCCTATGAGAAGTTTGCTGCTGATTTCAAGCAAGCCGCTGTTACTCAATTTGGGAGTGGCTGGGCTTGGCTAGTTGCTGAAAAAGGAAATTTACGGATTATGAAAACGGCGAATGCGGATCTTCCCATGGTTCATGGTGCGACAGCGCTCTTAACATGTGACGTTTGGGAACATGCTTATTATTTAGATTTTCAAAATAGACGCCCAGACTACGTGGATACTTTCTTAAATCATTTGGTCAATTGGGATTTTGCAACCTCACTCTTGACGTCGATGTAAGTTCATCCATGGTGAGGTTTTAACTGTTTTATTAAAAAAATGAAATGCTCATGTCGTTTGGTCGCTATTTTACAAGAGTACTCGTGGGATGTATATTTTGGAGTTACCTCACTCCAGGAGGTATGCTTTCTACTTGGGGACAAGAGCACAATCAAAAACTTGCTAAATCCGTAAAAAACTCTTCTCAAAAAAAGAGACCAAAACATAAAAAATTAAAGACTACCAAAGCGAAAAAGGGATATGGCGCCCCGATCATTTTTGGAGGGCAAACCCGTATTGAGACAAAATATTCATTTCTTCCTTTCTTCCTTATACCAAAGCCTCACGACAATTTTTATATAGGGTTTATATCTACACCAATTGCTCTTGAGTCTCTTTCGAAAATTGCCCAAGCAAAAGATAGCAATCTACCTGACGTGAAAATTCTCATAGAACCAAACAAAGGCGAACCCAACTTAATATTTGATTGGCAAAATAACAACTCTGCTTTAGCGGTTTTAAAGGAAGGGAGCAAATGGTGGATTGTTTTTGACGAGAAAGCAAATCCTTTGCTTCCTTCATTTGAAGAACATTCTGCTTTAGGTTTTAAAAATATTGAAGTTTTGCCCACCCAAGAAGGGTTAGTTTTACAAGTGACGGTAGAAGATCAGCTCACACCTGAGGTTGCTTATAAAGATAATAAATGGCGCATCATTTTTAAACCTCAACCTCAACTCCTTTTTCACCAGGCATCTATTGAGTTTCCTCAATCTCAGGTGCATAGATTAATTATTGAGGCCAGCTCTTTAGGAAAGGAAATTCATTTCATAGACCAACGTACTGGCTATGGATGGGTAGTCTTTCCTTCCTATCGAGTGGGCTGGGGTATTGAATCGCGCCAGGAATTTCCTGATTTTAAAATTATGGAGGCACCCCAAGGAGTAGGAATTCAAACAATAAAGGATGATCTTATGGTAAAGGTCATTCCAGGTGGGATAGAAATCACACATCCTGACGGGTTAGCCATCAGTCGGCGAGAAGATCGTGAGCAAGTTCGTACCTGGGCAATGCCGACGGGTTTTTTTGCACAAGCTCAAGATCTTGATTGGGAAAATAGAAAAGAAGAAATTAACCAAGAATTATTAGATCTTCCTCACGACCAACATGGGCCAGGCGAATTAGAATTGGCATGGTTGTTATTAAGTCAGGGTGAAGCTAATGAAGCATTGGGGTATCTAACTCATCTTGCCAAAATGCGCCCAAGTATTGCTGATTTATCTGTGTTCAAAGCTTTGCAAGGGGTCGCAAACTTATTGTTGCATCGGTACTATGGTGCAGAGCAATCTTTAAGAGAGGTACGTGAAGAACCTGAAGTACAGATATGGTTGTCGATATTAAAAGCAATTCAATATCCTTCTTGCCTAGGATTGCATTGCAAGCCACAAAATCATCTGCGTTCGCACTTCCAAATGGCAAAGCCTCTTTTACAAAGCTATCCGAAGCCTCTACGTAATCAATTGATGTCCCTTATTTTAATGGCCGCGATTGCCGCAAACGATATTGAAACTCTTACATCCTTCTTAGAGGGAGAAACTTCACCACAGGAGAGAAGTGCCAAGGAAACCTTTAATCTTGCGCGCGCAAAAATGCTTCTTAACCAGGGAAAAGAAGATGAAGGTTTGCAAATTTTGGGAGAGCTTATGGAGCGGGCGCTTTCTTCTAAGGTCCGTGCAATTGCGCGGTTTGATTATATTGCGCATCGGTTGGAAACTAATATGATCAGCAAAGAAGATGCATTTTTGCAATTAAGAAATTTACGCTCTCGATGGCGTGGGGGGTGGTTTGATCAACAAATCTCTGAGTATCTTGTTGAAAAAGATGAACAAAAAGGATAGTTTGGGCTGCAAAAATTCTTGACAGTCCATTTATAAATGTACATATATTTATTCAGTGTGTAAGTGAATTTTTATGAAAAGAGTTTTTATGTTTGTCTATGTAAACAGACTTCTCAATGATGGCTTCTTTCTGCATCCCTTCGTGCAGAATGCATTTTCATTCCCTGTGTCTACTTGCCAACCCAACCGTCATTTTAAATTTCTCAAGCGCAGCTAAGCGCTTATTCTTTTTTTCATTAGACAATTCTTAGTTTTAATATTTTTTCCTTAAAAGGAAAATTTTGTTTTATATTTTATTTGGAGAGAAAAAATGACGTCGACGCCTTCGCAAGATAAAATTGGCCTTTGGCCTTTAACCTCCCTTGTCACAGGGAATTTGGTTGGGTCAGGGGTTTATTTGCTGCCAGCAACACTTGCAATTTATGGGGTAATTAGTATTTCTGGATGGATTATGGCCTCCTTGGGGGCCATTCTTCTCTCTTTGGTGTTTGCAAATCTGAGTTCACGCCAAGCCAAGACAGGAGGTCCCTATCTTTATGCGCGAGAGGCCTTTGGAGATACGGTAGGGTACTATGTTTGTTGGGGATACTGGGTCCTAATGTGGATGAGTAATCCTGCATTGGCAATCGGTGCAGTTGGTTACATTTCATCCCTGTGTGGAGGATTAAGTCAACTGACGCACTTTTGGTTAGAAGTTATGATTGTAGCTTCTTTGACTGCTTTTAATCTAGCAGGCATGAAAGTGACATGCCGCACTGAACTTGGTATTACGGCTTTAAAAGTAATCCCCTTGTTGATTTTACCTTTGATTGGTCTATATTTTATTGATTTTTCAACTCTTACCCAACACGTCAACGTCTCAGATAAATCTTTTGGAATGGCGCTTAATGCAGCGACTTTAGCAGCAATGTGGGCTTTTGTGGGTTTAGAGACTGGAACAATCCCGGCTGGTCAAGTGTACGACGCCTGCCGAACTGTTCCTCGTGCAACCATCTTAGGTACTGTTATTGCAGCAGCAGTCTATATTTTGGGCGCCATCGTTGTGATGGGGGTTGTCTCGCCTCATGACTTACTTCAATCAAAAGCCCCCTATGCAGATGCAGCGGAACGAATCTTTGGAGGAGCTTGGGGTGCGCCTGTTACCGTTGCAGCGATCATCTCGTGCTTAGGTTCCTTAAATGGGTACTTGATCATTGTGGGTCGTATCCCTTACGGAGCTGCTCAAGATGGATTGTTCCCCAAATTCTTTACAAGAACAACAAGCCATGGCACGCCGTATTGGGGGGTTCTTATTTCTTCTTTATGTTCGGTCCCCCTTTTATTTATCTCTTTAAAAAATACTCTTATGGAGCAATTTAATTTTGTAATTGAGATTGCAGTAACACTTATTCTCCTTGTTTACACCGTATCTGTCTTGGCGTATTTGAAGGTGATCATTCAAGAGCGTCAGGTGACATTTTACAAAATTACTCTTGGGGTGAGTGCTCTGATTTTTACGGGATGGTCTTTGTGGGCAGCAAGCTTTAAAATGGTAGGCCTTTCGCTCCTTATTCTTATTCTAGGGATTCCAATGCGGTTATGGATGCAAAGAAAGAAGTTTTGCATGGACCAGGCTTGATTGGAATAGAAAAATTTTTATAAGGCGGCTATGCCTATTGCGGGCCAAGCTCGATGGGAGAGCAGAAGCTTCCCAAGCTACAACGGGAGTTTGATTCCCCTTGCCCGCTCCATGGCTATTTTGGATACACAGAGACCTTAATGGTATTAATATCCCTGTCAAGACGCCCATTTGTATAGGTGCAAACAGAGGAATGAGCACCACTTAAAGGAGCTTCGTTGGTCAGTGACCAGTTGCCGCCCTTTTGGACCTGCTCTGCTTGTATCTTTCTTCTTATCGTTATGTCATGAGAAAGTGCTGATCTTATGCGTATATCATCTTTTACGAGTACATTATGAGGATCACTTGCATTCTCAGGATACCCTTCAGCAAACTGCTCTACAATGTCTCCATCCAAGTTCTGAGGACAATTTCTTTTTTTTGCCAGATTGATCTTTGCATTTTGTTTTTTCAAAGTTGCTTCCCCCGCCTCGGCTAGAGTTGTAAAGAAAACAGCCCCTAAAAGACTACCTAAAATAATTCCCTTAAACATTTTTTTCCCTCCTATTGATAATCTTCCTTAAGTATATCTAGATTTTCTTAAGATATGCTTAAAAGGAAGGTAAGGAATCTTCTGCTGTGTATAATTTAAACAATAAGTATAATATTTTTACAATGTTGAAATAAGATAAAATTAATATAAATTTCACATATTAAAATAATAACAGGCATGTACAATATTATATTGTACAGTTGTATTAATAAAAAACATAAGGAATTGATCATGAATAAATTTTTTATTTCAAAAGTGGTAAGTTTGTTGTTTGTGAGTCTTTGTGTTGGAGCTGTTAATGCAGCAGAACAACCAAAGGACAAAGAAGAAGCAACACCGGGAACTACAACAGCAACCGCGCAACCTGCAGATCCTACGCGCCCTAAAGAGGAAAAAACACTTCAAGGAGACAAGGTCGAACCCTGGGGGCTTGAGGGAGGTAAGTTTGTCGATGCTCCAGCAGATTTAGCTCATAAAATTGGAGAAAAAATTGAAAGAAATATAAATAAGGTCTTTGGCAAAAAAGAAGATGAATAATCGTTCGTTTCTTCTTGTCATCTCGAGACTCAATCTCTATGCCTCATTGAGAGGCCGAAGGCTGGGGCAACTCTCTTCTCTATTGCATAGCCTTCGGCTTGGCTGAGTCCGTGTACTCATATTATTTTGGATTAGTTTTTTTCGGCTATGCTGTTGAGCAATTTCTCAATGCGTTCAGCTTCATCGAAGGATTCATCGATGCGAAAGCGTAACGAAGGTGTGAATTTAAGAGAAAGCCTTTTGCCCAGTTGATGCCTCAAATAGCCCGCCAGTTCTGATAGATGAGCGAGTGTTTCTTCGCGCATCTGGCCACCTAAGGGCATAACAAATAGGGTAGCAATTTGCAGATCGGGAGACATTTGAACTTGTGTTATTGTCACAGAGACTGGCAAACCTGGTTCGGGAAGTTTTGCATGCAAAAGGAGGCTAGATAAAATATGGCGCACTTCCTCACCCACTTTTAAGCGACGATGGCTGGGGGCACGCGAGGGTGCAAACAAAGTTTTTTTAGAATAATCTCTCATTGTATTTGGCAATTATATTTGGCGTGCAACGCTCTCTATTTCATAACATTCGATGATGTCTTTTTCTTGAATGTCATTATAATTTTCTAGCACAATACCACACTCATAAGATTCTTTAACTTCTTTGACTTCATCTTTAAAACGTTTGAGGGATTGCAAGGCACCTTCGTGTATAACCACATTGTCTCGGAGAAGACGTATTCTCGCACCGCGTTTAACGACGCCTTCTGTAACATAACAGCCAGCAACTTTTCCAATTTTGCTGATACTGAAAACTTGGCGAATTTCCACAAAACCTAGGAACTTCTCTCGCAAAGTTGGAGCGAGGAGGCCGCTCATGAGGGCTTTCATATCATCAATAACATCATAGATAATAGAATAATACCTAATTTCAACATTATCACGTCGTGCCAATTCACGAGCTTGTGGGTTGGTGCGAACGTTGAAGCCGATGACAATTCCGCCGGAGGCTCTGGCAAGAGTTACATCACTTTCATTAATTCCCCCAACACCACCGTGTAAAACGCGGATATTAACTTCTTCAGTTGATAATTTTCCTAAGCTGGCTTGGATAGCTTCCAGAGAGCCTTGGACATCTGATTTAATAACAAGGGGCAGTTCACGTGCTTCTCCACTTGCAATTTGTGTCATCATTTGTTCCATGGAACTGCGAGCTGAAGCAGCAACTTTTGCGTCACGTTCGCGACGTTGACGGAATTCGGCAACTTCACGGGCGCGAGCCTCAGTTTCAACAACAAAGAATTCGTCTCCGGCAGAAGGTACCCCGTTGAAACCCAAAATTTCCACAGGCATAGCAGGTGTAGCCGTTTCGATTTTTTGTCCATGATCATTGATTAGAGCACGGACACGTCCCCATTCTGTTCCTGCAACAAAAATATCTCCAACCTTTAAGGTGCCTCGTTGAATTAAAATAGTTGCAACTGTTCCACGTCCTTTATCAATTTGCGCCTCAATGACAACGCCTTCTGCAGCTCGGCTGGGATTTGATTTTAAATCTAAAACTTCAGCTTGAAGAAGGATTTTTTCTTCAAGCAAATCAAGATTCATAAGTTTTTTTGCTGAGACTTCTACTGAGAGAATATCCCCCCCGAATTCTTCCAAAACAACTTCGTGTTGTAAGAGTTCTGATCTAACGCGTGAAGGATTTGCTTCAGGCTTGTCCATTTTATTAATAGCAACAACCATGGGTACTTTAGCGGCCTTAGCATGGTGAATGGCTTCGATTGTTTGTTCCATAATTCCATCATCGGCAGCAACAACAAGGACAACTATATCCGTAACATTCGCACCTCTCGCACGCATTTCTGTAAATGCTGCATGGCCCGGCGTATCAATAAAGGTTATCTTTTGGCCAGATCTCAGTGTGACTTGATAAGCTCCAATATGTTGGGTAATTCCTCCAGCTTCTCCACTTACAACGTCCGTTTTGCGTAAGGCATCTAGGAGAGATGTCTTTCCATGATCAACGTGTCCCATAACCGTAACAACTGGTGCGCGATGGATCAATTCAGATTCTTTATCCTCTTCGCCACGTAATCCTAATTCAATGTCGGACTCAGAGATGCGTTTAAATTTATGACCGAATTCACTACAAAGGAGTTCAGCAGTATCAGCATCAATAGGCTGATTAATGGTTACCATCATCCCTAACTTCATGAGAGATTTGATAACATCTGCCCCTCGAACCGCCATACGGTTAGCAAGTTCACCGACTGTAATAGTATCAGGAATAATAACTTCACGAATAACTTTAAGTTGTTCAGTTTGGTCTGCAAGTTGTTTATGTTTTTGTCGTGCACGTCTTAATGAAGCTAGAGAGCGTCCTCGGCTTTCTTCTTCACCTGAGAGCGCACGTGTAATTGATTGACGATCTAATTTTCGCGGATGATCAAATTCTTTCTTAACAGCTGGTCCTACATTTTTCTTTGCATCTATACGCGCCCCACCCTTTCGGCGTCCTCCTGCGTCTTCATCCTCGTCTTCTTCAACGATATTCTTTGCATAGGTAGGTGCATAGGTTTTTCCAGCCGGGTGGCGGTTATCAGGCTTATGACGGGTAAGATCAGACGATGTCCCTTCCTGTGAAGAGGGGGCTTCTTCTGATTCAGAAGGGGATTTCTCCTTGGCAGGTGGCTTTTCTTGTTGTTTTTCAAGCGCCAATTGCTCCATTTGACGCCGCCATTCAGCCTCTTCAGCTTCCCTGCGTGCGCGTTCTCCAGCTTCCAGAGCATCTGTTTTAAGGGCGTCTTGCACAACCTTTAAGCGATTGGTGAGCTCGTCTTCTGTAAGGCGTTTGCCTGCTGAAGTGGTTGCCTTTTTCAAATCTTGTTCTGGTTCTTGGGCAGGAGGAGAAGTGGGAGGCGATTTTTCAATGGGCTTTTCCTCAATGATTTCACCAGGCATAGAAACCCGTTTGCGCTTAACCTCCACCGATACAGTTTTAGTACGGCCATGGGAAAAGCTTTGGCGAACTTGATCTGATTCAACGACCTTTTTTACATCTAATTTTTTACTCAAAGTTAGAGTTTTTTTCGGTTCCTGATCGGTCGGTTTATTCATTCTGTTTCTCGCCTAAATTCTTCTATACAGATTGTGGAGTTTCTTCATCTGCAAACCAATGAGAGCGTGCAGCCATAATCATTTCATTAGCGCGCTCTAAGGGGAGAGATTGCTTACCAATAATATCGAGCAATTCATCTCCGGCTAAGTCCGCAAAGTCATCGAGGGTTTTAATACCATTTTTTGCCAATTTTAACAGCATTTCAGGGGTTAGACCATCAATATTCATAACGTCCTGTGCCAGACCCATTTCTTCGCATTCTTTGCGTATTTTAGTGTCGCGCTGTTCTAAGTGCGTAAGTGCGCGTGTTTGTAATTCCTGGCTAATCTCTTCATCGAAACCTTCAATATTAGAGAATTCACTTATAGGAACATATGCAATTTCTTCAATAGTTGCAAATCCCTCAGCAGCCAACAATTGGCCAATCATTTCATCCACATCTAATGATTCCATAAATAGCTTTGTACGATTTGCGTGTTCTTCAGTCCGTCGTGCTGTTTCTTCAGCCTCGGTCAAGATGTCAATATTCCATCCTGTTAATTGAGATGCCAAGCGAACATTTTGCCCACGACGGCCAATGGCAAGGCTGAGTTGCTCTTCTTCAACAATAACATCAACCCGATGGTTTTCTTCATCAAGAACAACTTTCATGACTTCGGCAGGCGCTAAGGCATTAACAACAAAAGTTGCAGGATTTGATGACCAAGGAATGATATCAACCTTTTCTCCTTGTAGCTCAGTTACAACTGCTTGTACGCGACTGCCGCGCATACCGACGCAGGCGCCTACGGGATCAATGCTTGGATCAGATGTGTAAACGGCAAGCTTTGCTCGACTTCCTGGATCCCGTGCAACGGCTTTAACTTCAATAATACCATCATAGATCTCTGGGACTTCTTGTTCGAAAAGTTTTGTCATAAATTGGGGGTGAGTACGCGATAAAAAGATCATAGGTCCGCGCACTTCTGGGCGAACATCGGCAATATAGACGCGAATTCGATCGCCTACACGAAAGACTTCACGTGGAATAGTATCTTCCCTGCGGAGAATCGCTTCTGTGCGACCAAGATCCATAACCACGTTACCAAACTCTACACGCTTGATTAATCCGCTAATAATTTGTCCTATGCGATCCTTATATTCAATAAATTGTTGTGCTCTTTCAGCATCCCGTACTTTTTGGAAAATAACTTGTCGGGCACTTTGTGCTGCCACACGGCCAAACTCAATGGGTGGAAGCATTTCGTAAATTACATCGCCCACATTTGCTGAGGGGTTCCTTTCTTTTGCTTGCGATAGATTAATCTCGACAAGGGGGTTCTGAACTTCCTCGACAACTGTTAAACATTTTTGAATATCTACTTCCCCGGTTGAGCGATCGATGGTTGCGCGTATATCTCGATCCATACCATATTTTGCCTTGGCAGCCTTTTGAATGGCTTGTTCCATAGCTAACACAACATCTTCCCGGTCAATCCCCTTTTCACGGGCAACTGTTTCAGCAACAAGGAGCAGTTCATGACGTGGCTGGTTGCTCATATTTACTTCAGTAGATCTATATTTTTGACTGGACACGATATTATTCCTTCTATCTAAATCATATTTTCACTATAACGCATTAAAATCCACAAAAAGACGCGCGGCGCGAATATTTTCCATCCCAATAGTTACACTGGGAGACTTTTCTGTATCTGCAACATTTAACAGATCTAAGGTTATTTCCCTTTCATTTGCTGACGTCAAGCGTCCTTGGAAGCGTTTGCGCTCATTAATCGGCTGTTGCGTTGTTACAACAACCATTTGTCCGCAAAATCGTTGGTAATCTTTTAGTTTTACCAATGGACGTTCCAACCCAGGCGATGAAACTTCTAAAACATAGGGATTTTTTATAGGATCTTGAACATCCAAGAGAACCGAAACCACACGACTTACGGTTGAGCAATCATCCGCTGTAATTGGCTTCTCGTCCAAGCGCTCAATCATAATTTGCAAAACTTTCCGGTGGGAACCAGAAAGCTGAACGCGTACAATAGAATACCCACGAGCGATGAGGGGTTCTTCGATAATAGCTTCGATGCGCTTTAATATGTCCACTGCCTTATTTATCCCTTTTCCCTCCGGGTGGGGATAAAATAGCTAACATATTTTAATCTTCAATCCCCACAGGAGAACTTAACGAAAATGTATGTACTTTATACAGAAAATTCAAGTGCTTTCTTTAAAAAAATATTTTACGCTTATAAAAAAGGGGAGGTTAAGATGGCAGAACCACTTATTCATACAAAAATAATAGGACGGGTTATGGTGATCACCCTTAGCCGCTCTCCAGCTATGAATGCTTTATCTCAAGAGCTTATTTCTCAGCTGAACCATTCTTTACGCCAGGCAGAGGCTGATTCAGAAATTGGGGCAATGGTCATAACGGGGGATGAAAAAGCTTTTGCCGCTGGGGCTGATATTAAAGAAATGAAAGATCTCACATTTCAAAAAGTATTTGCTGAGGATTTTATTGAAACTTGGGAATATTTGTCCAAATGTAGAAAACCCACCATAGCGGCCGTTTCTGGGTATGCGTTGGGGGGTGGTTGCGAGCTGGCCATGATGTGCGACATTATTTTAGCCGCGGATACGGCCCAGTTTGGGCAACCAGAAATTACATTAGGAACCATTCCGGGGGCTGGTGGGACGCAACGATTAACGCATTTACTGGGTAAAGTAAAAGCGATGGAACTCTGCTTAACCGGGCGTCTTATGGACGCGCAGGAGGCAGAACGATGTGGTCTTGTGGCCCGGGTTGTCCCTGAAAAGAAATTAATGGATGAAGCCCTGAGTATGGCTAAAAAAATTGCTGACTTTTCTCTGCCCGCTGTCCAAATGATAAAGGAAGCCATTTGCGCAGCAGAAAATATGCCTTTAACCCAAGGGATTAGGTTTGAACGTCATTTGTTTCAAGCCTCCTTTGCACTGGAAGATAGAAAAGAAGGAATGAATGCTTTTTTGGAGAAGAGGAAGCCAAGCTTTAAGAACAAATAAGGATGCCCCTTGCAATAAATTAAAATACAATAAAAACAAGAAGGAACAATAAATGACTCCCGCCACGATTGATAAAATGTTTGCGCGTTTTGCAGAACAAGACCCTCACCCAAAAACAGAGCTTTATTTTATTAATTCGTATACACTTCTCGTCGCTGTTATTTTATCTGCACAAGCCACTGATGCTGGGGTTAATAAGGTAACCAAAGATCTCTTTCAATCTATCGATACGCCTCAAAAGATGCTCACATTTGGGCTTGAGGGATTAATGCGGAGCATCAAAACCATTGGGCTTTATCCTTCAAAAGCTAAGAATATTATAAAAATGTCACAACTGTTGGTGGATCATTATGGAGGAAAAATTCCCGAAACACGTACCGAATTAGAATCTTTACCAGGTGTTGGTCGTAAAACGGCGAATGTGGTTCTCAACGTGGTATTTAAGGAGCCAACTATTCCTGTGGATACCCATATATTTCGAGTGTCAAATCGGTTGCAGCTTGCGTGTGGCAAAAATCCTTTAGAAGTTGAAAAGAATCTAGAACGCGTTATTCCAGAAAAATTTCGTGTGCATGCTCATCATTGGCTTGTTTTACATGGGCGATATGTTTGTAAAGCCCGCAAACCCTTATGTCCAACATGTATCATCAATGATTTATGTCCCTATGAGCCAAAAACAAAATAATTTTATCTGTTTGCTCTTTTCTTAGGAGGAAGATTGTCAAGATAATCAGGCAGTTCATTCAAGGGAATTCCAAGAAGATCCTTATGGTCTTCTTTGGTAATTTTTGAGGCAAGACCATTTTTATCCAGATGTGTTCGTAAATACCCGAGCATTTGTGGTGAACTGATAATATGCAGTTCCTCAAAGAGCTGATTGTGGCTTGCATGCTTCAAAAAAGTTGTCAGTTCTTTTGCAAAAGATTCTTTTTGCAGTTCATGCCAATCAGGCGAAGGATCATAAGCATGACGAATTGGAGCCGCACTTTCAAACGTACGACCAGGGCGGTCATTTCCATGCACATGAGAGAGTTGATGGGTATGGGAAAGTGAATGGAGTTCTTTTAATTTTCCAAGAGGGGAGATTCGTTCAATTATGCGAGCACGGCCGCCATCTGCTAAAAGAATCCAAGTTTTCTTTTTGCGCATAACGGTCTCCTCATCTTTATTGACCAGCCCATAAATAAACAAAAAGGGCTACTAGTTATATGTTATCATAAGGATATCGTATTTTGTATACTCTAATTAATTAATTTCCAGTCTGAAGGCGTTCAACCAATTGCTGGACTGATGGAATAAAACCATTGGCGTAATAAGGGTCTCGTGCAAAGCGATAGGCTTGATGACCTGCAAACATTAACTGATTGTTGACATCCTCGCTATGGCTAATTGCTTGAAGAGTTTTTTGAATACAATAAGAACGGGGGTCTGCCTTTTTGCCCGTCGTTCCCTCTTCATTTTGGGCCCAGTTGCTGAAATTACAAGCAGATAAACATCCCATGCAATTTATTTGATCCGTTAAAATCTCGTTTTGGTGTTCTGGAGTTACAAACACCAACGTTGAATCGGGGGTTCGCATCGCTTCTTTGAAGCCTGCTTGAACCCATGATTCTGCTTGCTCTTTATCATGGATTGTTAAATAGACAAATCGTCCACGTGCTCCCACTGGGAAAGCTTCTGTATGCTCTCCAACAGGGGCAACACTATAAGCGACTTGCCTTTGTGATCTTGCTTCTAATGACAATAGAAAATCATTACGTACAGCGGACGAGTAAAAGCCTGTAGGACTAAATCTATTTAATTGGATATCCCCCTCTTTAAGGGTGAGAAGCTTTTTCTTCCACGCCTCGGAAATAGGACTTTCCTGTGTAAGAAGTGGACGTGTGCCAAACTGGAAGGCAATGGGTCCAAGCTCAGGATTATCTAGCCAGTCCTCCCATTCATTAATGCTCCAAACTCCGCCAGCCATAAAAATGGGGGTATCCTTAAGTCCGCACTCAATCATAGCTTGACGAAGTTCTGCCACACGGGGGTAGGGTTTTTGGGGGTGATCAGGATGTTCACTATTAGAGAGACCATTGTGACCACCTGCTAACCAGGGATCTTCATAGACAACCCCTCCAAGAGCTTCAGGAAAGCGATTATAAGCTCTCTTCCATAAAATGCGAAAAGCGCGCGCTGAGGAAACGATTGGATAGTAATGGATGCCGTAGTGGACGCAAATTTCTGCTAGCTTGTAGGGCATGCCAGCTCCACAGGTTACCCCATGAACCAGGCCTTTAGCTTGGGAGAGAACACCATGCAAAATAGGTTCAACTGCTCCCATTTCCCACAAAACATTCATGTGAATGCGGCCCTGTCCGTTAGAACGCTCATGAGCAATTTTTGCTTGAGTGATTCCTCCCTGAATTGCATAATTGATCAATTCCTCGTGGCGTTCTCGGCGTGTTTTTCCATGGTATACAATGGGGATTAAGCGTCCCTGTTCATCATGAGCATCTGCGTTTACAGCTGAAAATGTGCCCACACCACCAGCAGCAGCCCAGGCTCCGGAGCTTTCACCATTCGACACGGAGATCCCTTTTCCACCTTCTACAAGGGGTAAAACTTCACGGCCAGAGATGATAATGTTCTTCAATGGCCTCATTATAATTGCTCCAAATGGTTGATTATTTTATTTTGATCCATAGTCTTTATTTTATTAGACATATTTTTCCACAATAGCAAGTTAAGATTGTGTTTTAATTCCTAGATATTTCTTGATCTCTTTGATTTTAGGTGCCTGGATTTTACAGCGTTTGTGGGATGCGCCTTATGCAATTGTGAGGCAATCTGAGCAATTGCCCTGTCATTTATATTTTCTTGTTGAGCGGAGGAAAGTTCCTTTGATATAAGTGTTTCAAAAACGGCGAGAGTTCTAGCAGTTGCTTCTTCTTGGATGGTATTAATAGCCTCATTCCTTAAACGATCTATCATGTTTTTTGCTTCTAATTGTCGATTGAAGATAATTTTGTCCACTTCCTGGAGGGCTTGTTGTCGTAAAAGAAGGGCTTGCTCCTCTGTCCGCTTTGTTATGAGTTCGATTTCTTCCATAATTTCCCCATGGTAACGATTTTCTTCGTTGAGAGCCTGGAGAGCGTCTTCTTTGGCTTTTGTGGCCTCATTAAGCATCGTCCTAATGGTTTCAATTTTATTGTCTAAAGCTGCCATAGATTGCTTGTACCCCAGCCGATAGGCAATCCCCATAAAAATGACGAAGCTTATTAAGACAACAAGAGTTGGGTCCATTTAATTTATTTTCCGTTTTTTCTTAAGAATTTCTTCAATTTGTTTGAGTGAAAGAGGTTGCCCTAATAGGCGTGGGGCGGTTGATTTAACTACTTGAGAGACAAGGGGATCAATATTACTCAAAATTTTATGGGCTTGTAACTCTATGTTACTACGAATTTTTTTCGTTTTAGTAATGAGCTCATCATCTAAAAAGGAAATACGATTGGCCTTTGTTTGATGAGCTTCTTGCATTGCTTGATGAAGAAGAGCATGTGCTTTTGAGCGGGCATCGGCCAAGCTGGCCAGGTTTTCTTTTCTTAAAGTCTCTCTTTTAGCGTTTAAGATGTCTGCTTGATTCCTATCTTCTTGAATGCGATGCTCCCTTTCTTCTAAAACAGCGATAAGCCTTGGGACCAGAAATTTTGCCATTATTATACAGAGAAAAGCAAAACAAATGAGCAGCCAAAAAATTTGAGAAGAAAATGTTGTAACATCAAATTGTGGCATGGAGAAAACTCACTAATTTTTGTAGAGTTATTTTGCCAAAATAATTAATGCTGTTACGAAAGCTAATAAAGCAATAGATTCTGTTAAGGCAAAGCCTATTAACCCAACTTTCATAACATCATCTTTCGTTGAAGGGTTGCGAGCAATGGCTGTAATAAGATTTGAGAAAATCAATCCCAATCCAATTCCAACTCCAAGCAATGCTAACATTGCTAATCCTGCACCGATCATTTTTGCTGCTGACATATCCATAGAATATATACTCCGTGTTGATCAAAAATTTGAAATAACAATTTAATGTAAATTTAGTGCATCGTTTAAATATATACAAGTTAATATCGTAAAGATATATGCTTGAAGGAGGGCAATTAAAAATTCAAATCCTGTGATGAGAACGCTCAAAGCGACTGAAGCAATGGCCACAGGAAAATAGATAGTACCGACTAATGCAAGAGCGAAGCCTCCGAAAAGTTTTAACATGGCATGTCCTGCAATCATATTTGCGAAAAGTCGGATTGACAGACTTACCGAGCGTATGAGGTAAGACATAATTTCTATGGGTACTAAGATGGGAAGAATATAAAGAGGGGTGTTCGAGGGGAAAAACAAGCGCAAAAAGTGGAAGCCATGTTTCGCAAATCCTATAATGGTGATGGAGCTAATCACCAGGGCTGCGAGAGTAAAAGTTACAATAATATGACTCGTGAAGGTAAAGCTATAGGGAAACATCCCGAGCATGTTTCCCATCAAAATAAATAAAAACAAGCTAAAGATATAAGGAAAGTAAGGCAGCCCTGCTTTCCCTGTATTTTCGCGGATCATATCAGATATAAAGGTATAGAATAATTCACTCACCATTTGGAAGCGCGTTGGAACCATCGCACGGGGTTTTACAGAAAAATAAAAAAATATACTGATGAGAAGTGTCGTTAAGACCATCAAAAGAGCAGAATTGGTGAATGAAATATCCCAACCCCCTACTTCCAATTTAATTAATGGATGGATTGTAAATTGATGTAACGGATCAACCATCCTTTTTGTCTCCTTGAAATTTAGAATTTGGCTTTATAGATGGTGTATAAAACCCTAACAATCGGAATATATTGAGCAGGCCTGCAGCTGAGCCTAAAAGTACCATTCCAACCATTCCCCAAGGCTTTGTTCCAAAAACCTCATCAATAGTATATCCCAGAATTAAACCAACTAAAATGCCTGAAATAAATTCTAATCCTAATCGATACGCAAATCCGAGACCTGAGAGAGAGGAAGAGGATTGCTTAGATGTGTCTTTCTTCATATAAAAACTTTTCTCTCGAGCGAGCATATATCGAAAAATATCATAGAAAATAGGGGTTTGATAAGTAAAATTTTAGGAGGAATTCTTGGTTACCTCTCACTTCAAAAGAGAGAAGAAATGGGTTATAAGCATTGCCTTCAAGTGGTTAGGAAAAAGAAATCGTCACTATTTTTTTTGTTTTAACCTTCCGTTAAGATCACATCTTCTAAACTAAAATCATAAGAGGGTAAGAAACACTATATTCATGGGGGGTTTATTGTGATTTATACATTGAAATCTGCAGGTCCAAAGATTGAAGTCGACATGAAGGGCCGACTAACTTTTGCTGATTACAGCAGTTTTCGTGAAATAACACAAATTGTTACCGACAATAACAGCAAGTGTTGTTTGTTTGATTTAACAGAGCTTGAATTTATTGATTCTGCAGGCTTGGGAATGTTGCTGATTGCTAGAGATAAACTTCAGTCTGTGAATGGCAATGTTATTTTAAAAGGTGCTCAAGGTCAGGTAAAAAAGATGCTTGATTTAGGGCGGTTTGATAGCCTGTTTAATATAGAGTAATCCCGATGGCAGTAATTCCTTCTGAAAAGGCTCAAAAAAATCCCGATCAGGTACAATCCTTAAAATTATCCAAGAAAACTTCTGGAAAATCCTCGGATGTAGCGAGTCGGGCTATCTTGTTTACAACAAGTCCTACAACACAAGATTTAATTGATGCCATTCATAACGGGAATACGGTTTTAATTGAGGATTCAACACTGAAACATGGTTTGAATGGGTTTGAAGCACCTCCAGGAGAGCTTGCTCTCTCTTTGACAACTCTCACAGCATATATCATTGATATAATCGCTGTTATTGATCATTTTCTTCTACATAGAACCTTCTTACATCCTGTTTTGTGTGAACAAATATTAACTTCAACACACGAAGTTGTGACAAATGCAATTTTATGGAGTAATCTCGAGGTTGATTGCCTCAATAACCGTCAGAAGTCTTTAAATTTTTGTGATTTAATTAAAGAAAGACTCAAAAACAAGCTCTTAGCTAGACGACTCCTGAAAATTAATTTTCATCTTAATGCAGAATGGGCAGATGTCGTAATAATCAGTTCTGGAAAAGGATTTGATTGGCATCATGCAGTATCTAAAATCTCGAGCGATGTTCAAGGGCTTGCAATTATTCACTCCTTTGCAGATGAAGTGATGGCTGAAAAAAATGGAAAAATCCTTCGACTTAGATTTTATACCTAAAACTCCGTTGTTGACCCGCTATGAAAATGGAGGGCAACGTACGTCTCCCTATTACGATAGTCGTATATTAGTTGTTGATGATGCAGCAATGAACCGAGAGTTGATACTCAGTTATTTAGAGAGCGCAGGTTTTAAAAATTTAGAAGTTGCTACGGATGGTAAAGACGCCTTAGAAAAAATTGAAGCATTTTTCCCAGATGTAATCATCCTTGATTTGATGATGCCTAAAATGGACGGATTCCAAGTGATTCAATCCTTGAGAAAAAACTCAAAAATTCGCCATCTCCCCATTATAGTTCAAACTGCTTTAAGTGAGCCTGAACAACGCATTGGCGCCTGGCAATCAGGGGCAAGTGATGTTATAATAAAGCCAGTTCATCGCTTGGAACTTTTATCAAGAATTAAAGTCCAGCTAGAAAATGCTTTTCTGTTGCGTGAACTGGAAGATTACCACACGCTCGCGCAAGAAGATATTGACGAAGCCCTCGAAGTTCAAAAGTCACTTCTTCCTTCATCGCACCTTGTTAAAACACTAGAAGAACGCCACAACATTAATATTGGCTCTTTGTTTGTCCCCTCTCGCTTTTTAAGTGGCGATGTTTGGGGCATTTTAGATATCGGTCCGCAACAATTAGCAATTTGGATTTGTGATTTTTCTGGAAAAGGAATTCGGGCAGCCTTACACACTTTTCGTTTGCATACTCTAATCCAAGAATTTAAGCATTGTGCTGATGATCCTGGGGAAATTATTGATGCTTTAAATAATCGGTTGGTAAATGTTATGCCCTCAGGGCAATTTTCCACTTTCTTAGTAGGCATCATTGATTTTGAGTTAAACCTTTTTACGTATACG
>VGEY01000001.1 GCA_016869075.1 Alphaproteobacteria bacterium | reverse complement strand
GTCACGTTGTTCTTGCAGGTGGGCTACCACCCATGTCAGCCATTCCAATGATTAAAGAATATGGCGGGAAGGTTATCTGCTTTACGCCTACCTTAGGGCTTGGAAAAAAATTAGTGAAAATGAATGTGGATGCTTTGGTTATCGAAGGAAATGAAGCAGGCGGCCATATAGGCCCTGTATCTACAAGCGTATTAGCTCAAGAAGTTCTTCCGGAGATTCGAGAAGTTCCTGTTTTCGTTGCGGGAGGGATTGGCCGTGGTGAGGCAATTGTTTCCTATCTCGAAATGGGCGCTTCAGGTGTTCAATTGGGTACACGTTTTGTGTGCGCCACAGAATCACGTGCCCATCCTGATTTTAAAAAAGCCTTTATAAAAGCAAACGCACGGGATGCAGTTGCATCTGTTCAACTTGATCCTCGCTTTCCTGTTATTCCTGTGCGTGCACTGACCAACACTGCAACACAGCATTTTTTTGAAAAGCAGAGAGAAATGATAGAAAAGGTTGATAAGGGTGAATTAGATTTAAAGCAGGCCCAATTGGAAATAGAACATTTTTGGGCTGGATCTTTACGAAGAGCTGTTATTGACGGTGATATTGAAAATGGATCTTTAATGGCCGGTCAAAGTGTGGGCATGATTACACAAGAACAAACAACCAGCCAAATTTTTCAAGAACTCATTGCTCAAGCAAATAATTTTATTGCTCATAAAACCGATGGGCAAGTACAGGTGGCCTATGGAACATAGTACTATGGGTAGATATTTAAATGATGAGAGAAAACACTGAAAGTTGGAGGACAATTTCTCGCCAATTTGATGGCATTAGCCTTAATATGGGCGTGGCATTAGGTCAAGCTGTTTTGCATCAATCAACTGAAATGGCTCTTTCTCCCTCAGATAAAAAAATAAATTCAGATCGAGTTGAAGAAGAATTAAATAGACTCGATCAGGCCCTCGAGCATCTCAATTACGAAATTCAAAATCTCGTTACTAACAATAAAACATCTGAGTCTTCTCGTCTTCAAACAAAGATTGCATCTAACAAAAATAAAAATGATTCTGCTGAAATTTTAGAAATTTATTTATTGCTCGCTAAGGATCCTGGTTGGAAAAATAAATTAAGAGATAAAATTAAAAGTGGATGCGATGCTTTAGAAGCTGTCGATCAAACTTTAAATACCATTCGCCCTAAGCTGGCTAGTAAGGAATCTCAACCGCATTGGCAAGAACGTATGAGTGATTTTGAAGATATCTCAAATCGTCTCAAGCGCCATCTCATAACATCTGAAACACAACCGCAGCAGAATAGAAAAGCCAGTGAACCTATTATAATAGTGGCCGATCGTATTGGTCCAGCGGAACTTCTCGAGTATGATCGAAACAGTTTAAAAGGGCTCATTTTAGTTGAGCAGTCTCATACCTCTCATGTGGCAATCGTTGCTCGTTCTTTAGATATTCCGGTCGTAGGTGGATTAAAAAATATTATGTCGGAAATTACACCAGGGGATTCACTTCTGGTGGATGGCAATGAGGGGCGGGTTTACGTAAGTCCTGCCACCGAATTGGTTGAACAGTTGGATGATAAGCTTGTAGAAAGAAAAGGACGACCGCTTGATCAGTCGGCGACTCCTTCTTTTGAATTAGCTGAAACGCTCGATGGTGTTCATATAACATTACTCTTGAATGCAGGCTTAGTGGAAGATGTTGACCATATTGAATCTGCTGGTGCAGAAGGTGTGGGTCTTTATCGTACAGAAATACCTTTCATGATGCGGCCCAAATTACCCAACGTGGCAGAACAAACGCATTTATATAAAGAGATTTTAAATCGTGCGGGTAAATATCCCATCGTTTTTAGAACGCTTGATGTGGGAGGAGATAAAGTTCTCCCCTACCTGGAGCGTTTAAAATCTGAAATGCCGATTGTGGATAGGCGGTCCTCGCGTGTGGTTTTTGATCGACCCATTTTGTTGCGCTATCAGCTTCGCGCACTCATACGGGCATGCGCTGGTAGAGAGTTGACCATTATGTTGCCTATGGTTGCTGAAGTGAGTGAAGTCAAAGCAACAAGGGAATTGGTTGAAGGAGAAATAGAGCGCGAACGGGAAAAAGGAAATATGGTTCCCACACAAGTTCGATTGGGAGCAATGATTGAAGTGCCTTCTCTGACATGGCAATTGCCGCAGCTTTTTTCCTATGTTAATTTTTTGTCTGTTGGAAGTAATGATCTATTTCAATTTTTTTATGCCATTGATAGAGAATATCCTCGCCTATCTGATCGATATGATGCGCTCTCACTCACCTTTTTGCGCCTCTTAAAATCAATTCAAGAGCAATGCCAAGTCGCCCATGTGCCGTTAAGTTTATGTGGCGAAATGGCCGGGCGGCCTTTGGAAGCGTTAGCATTAATTGGGCTTGGATTCAAAACCCTTTCCATGTCAGCAGCAGCTATACCGCATGTCAAAAAAATGATCCGCAGCCTGACGTACCAACAAATTTCAGATTATATGACAAACGTTTGTGGTTTTGCGCAAGCCAACGTGCGTCAAAGTTTATTAAACTTTGCGCGCGATCATGGTGTGTGTCTTAATTAACTTTTTATTTATATTTTTAGATTAAAATTGAATGAATCAGGGAAGGAAACAAAATGAAAAAATTTAAAACCTTAATCTCTTTTATCTGGGTGCTTATTTTAGTAGGAAGTGTGGGAGTTACTTGGGGAGCCGAGAAGCAGGAAAAAAAGGAAGATGCACCTAAAGATCTTGGAAAATCCGGCTCAGTAACTCATTTAACATTAGAAAAAGATTTAAAAGCAGAAGCACCGGTTTCTCGTGAAGAATATGAAGCTCTTGTGAGAAGATTCGCAGAATTAGAAAAGCTTTTAGGATCAGAGAAAGGAGAAGCTAAATCTGGAGCGTTCCTTTTAAAGAGGAGTTCTTCAAAGGACATACCAACAGATTCTTTAAAACTGGTAACGGAAAAAGATTTAATAGCTAAAATTGAAGCGTTAGAAAAAGATAACAAAATGCTTAAGGCAGACATGGGTAAATTTAACGATCACGTGGCTGAAGTTGTTCAAAAGAGGCCATACGTTCTTAAAGATTTTATTGCAACTGATAAAATTAGATGGATGATGTACGGCATCACCATTTACTATGGAATTTCTGAAATGCTAGTTGTTTATACGACTTCATCTTCCCTTTCGTGGTATGCTGCAATTCCTTATGCCATTCAAAAAGGATTATTAACGGCTTTTGTTACATTCTCTATGGCACTGTCAGGTGGGTGGGCTGTTGGGCAGATAAGTACAGTGGTATCGGATATAACAGACCAAATTAAATCAAAGAAGACAAGTTAAAGGTATGGCCATATGTCAGGCAAGGCAGCGCATATTTTATTAGAACTTACACGAAGTGCTCTAACTGGAGCTGGCGAAGTTGGCGAACATCCAAGCGTCATGTATCCCATGCATATCTCAGAGCCAGAGCTTCGAAAAGAGTTATTTGAAGTTCAAGATCGTGCCTTAGCAAGAATTCCTGGATATCAAGAAGAAGTTATGCCTCATGGAATAACGATGCGAGAGTGGATAAAAGAAGAAGAAGTTGCTGAAGGTCTTTTGACAAAATATATACAGAGCACAGTTGATGGCTATCAATCAATGGTTCTGGGAATGATAAGGAGTTCTTATGAACAAATTGACAGAGTTTACCGAGCTGTAGGTGAGGATGTTGCTGCAGTCATTGGCTTTTTTTCTAAAAAGAAAACGGATTTGTTTGGGAGCTTTCCTCCTGAAAGGAGTAAGTTTATTGACAAACTAAAGGGACAAAATCCGTATCTTGCTTTGCGTTATAGCTATCAAATGTCGAACAAAGGATTTGATCGATTAGTTGGATATGGCATACGTCGTGAAGTTTTAAAGAAAGGCGTTATAAAAGAAGATGATAAAATAAGAATTCAAGAAGGTATGGATAAATATCTTCCTCAATATCACCTAGAACTTGAATTTTGGGTGGACCGTTTTTTAAATCTTCGGCTTGTATATGATGTACTACACCAAGTTAAAGATGGGTATGCAGTTTTTGCCTATAAAGAGCGCACGGGAGCTAAAGCTCCGTGGAGCACAAAAAATCCGTGGTTGTGGTTTCAAATTGAACAAAAAGCACAGAATGCACTCTATGGAAACCTTCTCAATTCCTTTCGCATTGATACATTAAAAATGAGGAATCCTGGTTTGTTAACAAGATCGGTTGAAACTGTTGTTAATGGAATAGGATCCGCATATGCCAGGGAAATTGGCGCTGCAGATCCTGGTCCTTATTTAGAGCGTTTAAAGGAAGCTCAGGAAAAAGTAAAAGAAGCCCAGGAGGAAATGAATGAGGAAGATGGTTCACTCGTCGCCTATTTGGAAACACCTGCCTTCACTATAGACAGAGTTTTTGATTTCTTTGAGGCCATCCGAATGGATTTTAGGTCTTTAGCTAGGCAAATTGCGCTTAATGGACGTCTTGCTAAAAATACAGATTTAAATTGGCAAGATGAACTCAATAGACTTAAAGATTATGAAACTCTTCTTAAAGCCCTCTTTTTTATTCAGGACGAGTTTTATAAATTAAGATTGAAGCTCGCTAAACAACTAACAGATCCAGCTAATGCTTCTTTGAGAGAAGCCTATGTTGAAGCTAATAAAGGAGAATATGGTGCTCAAAAAGCACGTAATGAATTGAGAATGTCCTATCAAAAAACTCTTCAGGGTGAAATCCATGGAAAAAATCAGTACATTTGGAATACATGGGTTGGGGGTTTGAAAGATATAGCGTTGCGCTACATGATAACAAATGAAGCATTTGAGAAATGTCCCCTTTATAAAGTGTGTGCTCCATCTGTACAGGGTAAAATTGGTGAACTTGGAGCTCTTATAACGAATATTCGCCGTCTTCTTGGCAAGTCTACTGGTAATGATTCTGACTTAAATTTTGATGCCATAACATCAGAGCAAGTCAAGGGAGAGGGAACTTCGTTGCCATTACAGCCAGTGAATGCATCCTCCGCTACACGAGAAATAAGAATTCAGGATGATTATGTCGGAGATTTTGAAAAGTTGAGAAAACCAATGGGGCCTCCTTCTAAACCCATGTTAAGGGCATCAGTTTTTGATCTCGCTAGTCCAGACCAAATTGCTCAAATTAAACTCATCACAAGAACAAGATTTTATACTGCGGAGGGTTATGAACTTTTTATTGATCAACCCACTTTCACAGAAATAGAGACAATTGAAGACGCTATAACACTTTGTGAAAAAAATAATTTAGAGAATCAACCTGGCTGGGATTGGAGGCGAGAAGGAGAAGACTTAGTCGTTTATTTAAATTTTATAAAGCGTATATACGAGCTTTCTAAACAAGCGCCTTCACATACATCTTCTGATGTAATTCAATCGACAATGCCAATGTCTTTAGCTGATTTTTATATACTCCCCCCTAAAGCTCGTTTTGATAAACTTCGGAACATTCTTTTCTATAGTTTTCTCAAAAAATTCAATACAGATTATGGGGCGTATCTTAGAGCGGCTCTTCCTCCGATTGCACCTTTACAAGTTGGAATGAAAGCATCAGCCTCTGGTTTAAGACAATGGGTAAGTACCGAGATGTATTTATGGAAAAGGAGTGGAGTACGTAAAGCATACAGGGCTGTAACAAATTGGGGCGCATACCGAGACGCCGCTCCTCATTTTCGAGATCCTGCTTTTATTGCTGAGGTTAAGGACAAATTACGAATGACCTCAGAAGTTCCAGGCTCTTCTTTGATCGGAGCTGGGAATGGTGGAACTTTAGACGAAAAGGATGGTAAAGAACAAAAATATCAAAGAGGTGAAAGCGCTTCTTCTTCCAGTCAAATTGAAACAGATGCAACAGCAAAGACAGCATTAATTGCTGGTACCCAATCTGTAAAATCTGCAGCTCCAAGTTTGGGTTCATCACCTGTTACTGAGGAGGGTTCAGAATTTAGACAAAGATTACCTGTGAGTGCAGACGTATCCCCTGAAGATCGAACTTCATTACCCAAAGCTGAACAAAGTTCCGAAGGAATGCTCGTAAAATTTGATAATGAAGAAGAATATAAAGTTCTTCTGGAGAAGGCCCCCCTTACTGATTTAGATACCATAAAAACGGCCATAGGACTTTGTAACCAGAATATGGAAAAACAAAAGCAAGGTGGATGGAACTGGGCGCGTGAAAAAATGGATCTTACCTTATATTATTTATTTTTAGAATGCATTGATGATTTTTCACACTCGCTCCCTGTAGTTTCAGGGGGAGTAACCCCGCCGCCTGTTTCTCAATTTCTTACATTCCAGTCATCTCAACCCCTCACCAGAGATCGTCTTGAAGAGCTTCGAGATATTTTTTATGAAAGTTTTCTCAAAAAGTTTCATTCTGATTATGCAACTTATCTAAGATCTAATTCGAGTTGGTTTGGAATGAGATCTATCAATGAAGGATATTTAGCAATGAGGAGTGGAGCGCGCAAAACGGCGAGAGCTTATAAAAGCTGGGGAACAACATATCAAAATAGTGCGCCCGAGTTCCGGGATATTACCTTTTTGAAAGAAGTGGCAAGGGAGTTAAAATTAGAAACACTTATGCCATCTGCTTTGACAGATTATGATAAAATTGATCAGATGGAAATGGGTAGATTGTTTACACAACATTCGCTTGAGTATGAAATGAGGAAAAAAGAAAAGAGAGAAGAGAAGAAAGACGAAGCCAAAGGTGAACGAAAGCTTTCGGATGGAAAAGTTAAAAAAGATTAAGTGAGTCTCTTAAAGACCACCCATTCAAAAATTTAATTCCGCGGTGCGTGCTTTGCCAAAATACGTTGGAGCGTGCGTCGATGCATTTTTAGCTGACGCGCTGTCTCAGAAACATTATTATTACATTCCGAAAAAACACGTTGAATATGTTCCCATTTAACTCTGTCAGGTGACATAGGGTTCGACGGAGGAGGGGGAACATCTGGGTTAAGATTCATAAGTGTCCTCTCTATAGCATCTGCGTCTGCAGGTTTTGGAAGATAATCTGTGGCTCCGTGTTTAATGGCTGTCACTGCTGTTGCAATATTTCCATAACCCGTGAGAACAATAACGCGCGCTTTTGTATTGGCAGCGTGAATTTCATCAACAATTTCCAAGCCTGAACCATCATTCAGTTTCAAATCAACAATGGCATAATTTGGAACATTCCACCGAATGGAAGCGCGTGCTTGGGCAATGCTGTCTGCTGTTGATACGGTGAACCCACGTTTTGCCATTGTTTTGGCAAGGCGTTCCCGTAAAGGGGCGTCATCGTCGATGATGAGAAGCGATTTGTCGAGGGGAGGATTTGTTTGAGTCATGGCTTGAGCTCCTTATTGTTACAATCTCATGTCTTTACATAAATCAAGGTCCTTTACTTAAATAACTTATCTACGGTTGCTAATGCTAGCCTTATTCTTAACTTCTGAATCCACAATTTCTATGGATCTAGGCCACTTTATCAAACAGCGGGCCCCACCGTCATTTGAAAAATGTACTTCACCTTGTCGCTGCGACAATAAAGTCTTTGCAATGAAAAGTCCAAGACCCATATGTCCACCTTTTCGGCCCTTTTCATCGGTAGGGCTCTTGCGTCCTGAAGGTTGTGGTTCTCCGAGGCGCGGGAGGAGATCAGGAGGATAGCCGCGGCCGTCATCTTGAATGACTGCTTCTACTTCTTCTAATGTCCATTTAAGAGTAATGCGGACGGTTGAGGTCGCAAATTGGAAGGCATTTTGGAGAATATTTCCAAGCCCGTGCATTAAATCGGCAGTAACCATAAATGTGGGCTCAGGATCTGGAGTTTCTTTTTGTATAGCCAACGTAATATGAGGGAGTTTATGGGTCTGCGCGGCTTGTTCTATAAGACTCGATAGAGGTAGGCTTTGGCGCGGAAGGTCCTCTTCTTGGCGAATATTGCGTGATAATTCAAGGAGAATATCACGGCATCGATCTGTCTGTGTGGCCACTAACTGGACATCTTCTTGTAAGGCACTTTCAGAGGGAAGAGCGGATAACATTTCCTTAATAACGAGAGAAATTGTATTAAGAGGAGAACCTAATTCATGAGCCGCAGCTGCAGATAATGCGCCCATAGTAGAAATTTTTTGTTCCTTTGCTAGGGCAAGCTGGTTGGCAGTCAATGCATTGTTTAGGTTGGTTATTTTTTGAGACATCATCCAGATATAAATGGCCAGCAAAAGAATAAAAATAACAAGAGCTATGGCGATTTCAAGGAGAGGGACAGTCGGCAATAGCAAGTATTCTGGGATCTCTTTCTCTTTCCACGGACATAGGCAGGAAACCAGCCAGGCGGAAAAGAAGGAGAGTTGCAAGGCGCTCCCCTTTCTTTATGTCGCGCGCACATGCAAGCCGCCAAGAATATATTTTTGGCGAAAACTTGCAAGCGGCAGATCGAAAGATGTGGAAATTCTTTTCGTGCAGTCTTTGGAGTAGCCAAAAGAAAAAAATTCGGGAAAAGCAAGACTTAAATGTGCGACAAATTGGCGCATATGCAAACGGGCGCAAAACTTGCTATCAGTTAAACTGTTCATGTTTCTGACCTTAATATTCTTAGGGCAGAGTCCAGGTGATGCACGTTTTTAGATCCTGGAATCTGCGGAGGATATAGGCAGTTAACAACTGGGTTTCTTAGGTTTTTTCTTATGAAAAAATATGGGTAAACCGTTATTTGTTATGTGATATAAGTGTAGTTAGCACGTTTAACTACACTTATTTCTTTTCTGCTAAAAACATACCCTTTATTTTTTTATTTTCTTCATTACATTTTTATTCTTTAAAGCGGATTTACTTTTTTTCTTATTTTTATTTATGCAGTCTAATTTTGTTAGGCTGCAAATGTATAAAAGTAATATCCGCAAAGCTATATAATCATCATCTTTATTAAAAAACAACTCAAAATCATATATTTTTATTAAATTTGTATCTGTTAAAATAAATTATATTATCTGCAATTCATTTATTGTATAACAAGCCCCTCTTTGGTGCAAAATTTGTATATCAATCATGCTAAGAATAAAACGAATATTTAAAACGTCATCCATTTAGATGGGTGAGATATTAAAGGCGCATTTCAGCGTTTTATGGTAAGGTATAAGAAGGGAAAAAAGGTACAGAGGCAGAGCATGTTAAATATGAAGTCACGTCGCTGGGGCGTCGGTTCGATAAGCTTGGCTATGAGTGTGGTTCTCGTTTGCTTTTGGCTTATTTATCATCAGCTCAAAGATCAAGAAAGTGTCATTATTCGAGATTTTCCAGGGCAAGGGACTTCGCATCTGGGGGGTGATTTCACCCTAACAGATCAATTTGGGGAGAGACATTCTAGCCAAGAATACAGGGGTAAGTACCTCCTCATCTATTTTGGATATGCATTTTGTCCAGATATTTGCCCGATGGGATTACAAAACATATCAGGTGCTCTCAAAGCACTGGGACGTGACATAGATGAATTTGTGCCCATATTTATCACAATCGATCCGGAGCGTGATACGGTTGAAAGCCTTAAAATTTATGCGACCAACTTTCATTCTAAATTCAAAATGTTCACTGGAACGTCTCAAGAAATTTCTTCCACTTTAAAGCTCTATAAAGTTTATGCTGCAAAAACCAAACCCGATGGGACTATGGCTGATTATTTAATGGATCACAGCACGATGATTTATTTGATGGATCGTCAGGGGCGTTTTATCAAATCATTTCCACATACAACAAATTCTTCGGAACTCGCAAAAGCGCTAACAATGATTTTAATGGATGAAAAAAGTAGTGGAGCACATAAAATTTATAAATGAAAGAATGAGATAAAAGAAGTTATAGTTTGAGAGAAAGGAGAAAGTAAAATGCAAAAGCGGCAATTGGGGAACACATCTATACACGTATCTGAAATTGGTTTGGGATGTATGGGAATGTCTGATTTTTATGGTTCAACCAATGATCAAAAATCTACACAGACAATTCACCGAGCAATTGAATTGGGCATAAACTTTTTTGATACGGCTGATATGTACGGAACAGGCAAGAATGAAATTCTTCTTGGTAAAGCGATTAAACCCTATAGAGATAAAGTTATTTTGGCTACAAAGTTTGGCTTTGTACGTGAGTCTCAATCAACAGGGATGACAATCAATGGTGCGGCCATTTCTCTTAATGGACGTCCTGACTATGTTAAGAAAGCATGTGAACAAAGTCTCAAGAGACTAGAAGTTGATGTTATTGACCTCTATTATCTTCATCGTGTTGATCCGCTTGTTCCTATTGAAGAGACGGTAGGGGCAATGGGACAATTGGTAAAAGAAGGTAAAGTGCGGTATCTAGGACTCTCTGAAGTAAATGAAAATAGTTTAAAGCGTGCTCATAAAATCCATCCAATAACAGCCTTACAGTCGGAATATTCTTTATGGGTCCGTGAACCGGAAGAGTCCATTCTTCCGTTATGTGAAGAACTCAAAATTTCATTCGTTCCCTTTAGTCCTTTGGGGAGAGGATTTTTAACGAACAAATTAACTTCCGGAGAAGACTTAGAAGAAGGAGATACACGGAGAAGATTGCCCCGCTTTAGTGGTGAAAATGCAAAGAATAATGCCTATCTTGTACAACAACTGGCTCTCCTTGCGCAGAAAAATAATTGTACCCCAGCGCAACTTTGTCTTGCATGGATCTTAAAAAAATCTCCTACAGCAATTCCTATTCCCGGAACGCGTCACCAACATTATCTTGAAGAAAATGTTGCTTCTGCTTCCTTAAAGTTCCAGGGAGATATCCTCAATGAATTGGATGCCATTTTTATTCCCAATGCAGCTAAGGGGAACAGGCATACGGATGACGCAATGAAATTAATGGGTGTATAATATGAGTATAAGGAAGGTTTTAGGGAGCGTTCGGTCATAAAATAACATTCTTATAATTGACAAGTCTTTTCGAACGTCTTAAAAAGGCGTGTGGTTTTTTAATGAGGAGGGGACATCATGATTTTTAAACGTTTGACCCAAGCACATACACACGTCAACCGTCGTCATTTTTTAAAACTATCAGGAAGCCTTAGTTTATCACTCGTGGCAGCTCCTTCATTATTCATTCCAAAAGCGATTGGCAATCCAAACATTAAGCCTCAAAATTTGCTCCCAGCATCACAAGAGCAAGATCTTCTACTCAGCTTTTATAATCGTCATACGGGAGAGTCTTTAAAGAAATGTGCTTTCTGGATGAAAGGGGAATACAATACGACTGCTTTAGATGAGATAAATCATCTCTTTCGAGACCATAGAACTCAAACAACACATGAAATTGATCGTAATTTGCTGCATCTTCTTCATAATATTCAAAAGCAATTAGACACGAATGAACCCTTCCATCTTATTTCGGGTTACCGCTCTCCCAAAAGTAATAAAATGCTGAATGAGAAAAGTTGTGGTGTTGCTAAAAACAGCCAGCACATTTATGGAAAAGCCGCAGATATTTATGTGCCAGGACGTACCCTCAAACAAGTACAAGCAGCTGCTAAGTTTTTGCAAGCGGGCGGTGTTGGACGCTACTCTGAATTTGTTCATGTGGATACTGGGCGGGTCCGTTATTGGGGTAAGCGAAGCGATCAGACTGGAAATTCATAATATTTTCAATTGCTTAATAAAAAATTCCTGACACATCAAGCGCATTTAACAAAACATTAAATTTATTCAATTACACTTATTAATAGTATGTAATTGCTTAGATTGTATAATTTTTACGTTATTGTTCAATGAGTGCTCAGAAAGGGAAATCACAATGAAACAAAAATTTATCGCCCTATTTGCTATCATATCTATAAGCATTGTTATGGCAGATGCTGCTCGTTCTGAAAGCTGCTCGTTACAAAAACAACCTCCACCCAACTCTCCGGCTTGCAGTGCGTGTCTGGAAGAAGCAAAAAAAGCCCATGATGCATTGAGAGATGAAAGATTAGAGGCGAGAGATGAAGCACAAGGAGTTGTACGTAGATTCAGAGCTTTGAGAGATCAAGGTGAAACAAATTGGGGTCACGATGAGTACGAAGTCGAAAAGATAATTTGTAACAAAGATAGGGTATTCTTCACACCAGAAGAATGCATCAAGGTACGAAAATTGATTGGAATTAATAAACTAGCAAACACGTTGAATAAGCAGGTAGGTGAATGGGAAAAAGTATGTTCCAAAAAATGAACGCTGACAAAACAGGTGTTATTTCAAATGATATTACACTATTGGTGGGGGTCGCTATCTTATATAAACACAATATGGCCAGCAGGCAGAATGTCGTGAATTGTTTGTCCGTCAAAATAGGGGATATTTTTAAAATCAATGGTAAGATCGCCACGAAAGGTGGCGAGGGAGCCGCCTGTACCATCGTCTGATATTATTGTTTGGGCTAAAGGCCCCGCCATATTTCCAACAGCATGAAAAACAACAACATCTTCAGCTGAATTAAAATCAGTAATGGTGTCTGGCCCTTCTGTAAAATTTCCAAAATCATTCCCTCCTGGTAACTTATTCAAATATACGAAGGTATCGATTCCTGAACCACCGGTCAGTATGTCTCCGCCATCTTCCCCTGTTATAGTATCATTCCCAGCACCTCCAATAATGGTGTTGCTGTTTCCATCTCCTTTTAACGTATCATTAAATGCCCCACCGGTGATGTTTTCGACCGTATTAAGCGTATCGGAACCAAATCCACCCCCAACATTTTGGGGTCCTACAACAAGCAGGTCAACAGTCAACTCAGAGGTTGCTTGTGAATAGTCAATGGTATCGCTTCCATCTCCCCCTATGTAGGTGTCATCTCCACTGCCAGCAATAAAGACATCGTCACCTGATCCGCCATTTAAAGTATCATTACCACCATTTCCAATTAATATATCCTTTCCAACACCGGCATTGAAAGTATCATCCCCGCTGGTGCCGTAGAAAACGTCATTGTTATCCTGACCATCGATCGTGATTGTAAGATTAGCTGAAGAATTTTCACCATGACCGTCGTCAACTGTGTAACCAACTGATAAAGTAATCGATTGATTTTCGGTCATAAAATCAAAAGCATCTCCACGATCAAAAATAACAGTACCATCTTTTTTAATGATGAGAAATCCTGGGGTGTTACCTAAATCGAGAAGACTATTGTCGAAGGGCGCTTTGGGAGTAAAGCTATAATGGGCTAATTCATCAGGGCCAAGAGTTTCTGCAGTATATGTCATAATATCTGAGAATAAGAGCCCATCGGGCAGAGATAGGCCATCAAAATCTATCGTTAAGTTTCCTAATTGACTAATGCTCAATGTGTCCAGATGATCAACATCTGTATCGATTCCTAAATTATGTGAAATAAGTCCAGGATCCGCTATAAAAGATCCGGTAATAATGTTAAAAGTTGTTGAATAAACATCTGCAACCGTTATTTCATCATCATGGGCAACAGGTATATCATTTACACCCTTAACAAGTATGGTTGCAGTGGCTTGATTGGAAATGGCGCCATATTGATCTTTAACTGTATAGTTAAAAGTTACTGAGGTTGGTTCATCTACCGACAAATAATCAAAATCTGTTCCAGGTGTAAACACCACGTTTCCTGCAGCATTGAGGGAAACATGGGAATTGCCACTCACAGAATTCATAGACAAAATGGATGCTGGATCAGGGTCCGTGTCATTACTCATTAAGGTAGAACCTAAGATCGTAACAGGCGTATTTTCGGTGGTTGTTGCAACCGTACCGTCGTTTACAGCTATAGGATTATTGTTACCAATGACTTCAATTTTAATTTGCTCAACCCGGATTACCTTAACATCAAATATCGTGCGATCACCCCCATGATTGGCAAGATATTGACCAAAATCAAAAACAACGTTTTTATTGGAAGCATTAAAGGCTGCGATGGCACCTTGTAAAGCAAATAGTTGAGCAGGTGTAGCTACAATTTTTAAAGCATCTGCTCCACTTCCGCCGTCAATATAGTCTTTTCCTTTTCCGTTTGTGCTTGTGTTGACAACGAAGAGGTCAGTTCCGTCGCCGCCGGAAAGATTATCATTGCCGGCTCCCCCATCGAGACGATCATTTCCATCTCCGCCAATAAGGATATCATTACCCGTTCCACCATCAAGGTTATCATTGCCGAGGCCGCCATTGAGGGTGTCGTTGCCAGCTCCCCCTAAAATCATGTCATTTCCATCTCCGCCCTTCAGGTCGTCAGCACCTATGCCTCCATCAATCAAATCATCACCAAAACCACCATTAATCGAATCATCACCAGCATTACCGCTGATAGTATCATTCCCGGCTTTTCCATCAATAATGTCATTTAATGATGTACCAAAAATTATATCATTCAAAAATGTCCCATTTATAGTAGCCATTGATATTTGTCCTCTGAATTGTTGGGTCCTCTGATGTTTAATATATATTTGCAAAGGCTAAAATCAATAAATGTTTACAATTTATTAATATACTTATTAATAGTTTGATTGTCGTTATTGACGATGTTAAATACAAATTTAATACAGTGTGTACTACTGTGAATAATTCCAAAATTGGCCGTTTTGTTTTATTTCTTGCATATGAATGATTTTTTTGCTCTAACTAGTGTGCAGTTGGGGTCATTTAAGAGGTAAATGGACAATGGGGTCTGAAAATATCGCAAGAGACTATAGTAACCACCAATCAGATGAAATTATAGAATCCGTATTCTGTGAAGTTGGTCGGATTCTTGCACATGTAAGAAAAGAGCAACATTTATCTATAAAACAAGTAGCTTCAAAAATTCATATTCGACAACAATATTTGAAAGATCTAGAAGAAGGGCGGCTTTCTGACTTGCCAGGGCGTGTTTATATATTAGGATTTATTCGTACCTATGCGCGCTTCCTTACCCTAGATGAAGAAGAGCTTATACGGCGCCTAAATACGTTGCCAAGTTTGCCTGATTATGAACGGAGTCAAGTTCCCATTCCCATGCCTTCAGAAGAGGAGCCGAATGCTATCATTCTGGCTGCTTCAGCGGCTCTCATAGTTATTGTGGCTACCATGGGATACCTCTTTTTAAGACCTTCCTCTAAGCCCTTACCTCCTGCAGTAGAAGCGAGTGCAAGTGATCAAAATGTATCTCCCATTCAAGCTCCCTCCCCAATTCAAGGAACAAGAAATAAAATAGTGATACCTCCTTTGGAAAAAGAGCCTGAAAACAAACCCGTTGAATTAGCCTCTACACCTGTTCTTCCAGTTCAATCTCCTCCTAAATTGGCTCCCCCTAAAGAGGCGCCCGAGATTTCCTCTAAGCTATTGATAAATCAGGAAGAAAAATCAAAAAATTCTCCTCTTGCCCAAAACACACCCAACAAGAAAATTATATTAAAAGCGCGCGAACCCTCTTGGGTTGAAGTCCGTGATAAAGATGGCCATGTCTACTTTATGAAAGTGCTTAAACAGGGGGAAGAGTACGTGGTTCCAAACAAGCCAGGTGTTATTGTGAATACAGGAAATGCTGGGGGAATCGATTTTTTTGTGGGCGATACCAAACTTCCACCATTGGGCAAGCATGGTGATGTTAAGAGAGATATCCAGCTAGAAACTCTTCAGTAACTGAATCTTTACAGTTAAACGACTATCCTAAAAGTAAGGAAACTTGTGGGTGGTTGCTGCTTTATGAGATTCAAAACATTCATTAAAACGACAGTCGTTTGGCTACTTTTGTTGGTTTGTATAAGCCCAGCAGCCACGAAGCGCATGCAGAACATGGCCAAAAGGCCAATGTCAGACACTGTTGCGGCAGATGAAAAACCCACGCAATACCCAGCGCTCGATTTAGAAGATCTTTGCAGAAAAGCAAAAAATCCCAAATGTGAAGCTATCATTGATAATTATTGCTATAAAGCCTGTAATGTAGACTTATGCTCTCAGTTTGGTTCCATTAGAGCCATGTGCCGCCTGATGTGTGAGGCTGAGGATTTGCTGCCTCAATGTTTAAATATGAAATCATCACCGCCTCCTCAACAAACCTATAATAATTCTATGACAAACCCTATGGGAAACCCAATGGGAAACCCTTTTACAAACCCATCTGTTTCGGTCCCCTCACATTATGGGAATCAATATCCTCCCCAATTTCCAAGCCAACCTCCCTCTTATTCTTGGGGGGTTGCTCAAAGGTAAATTCTATGAAATAGGCAAACAAGGATTTAAAAAAATGAAGAAGGAATCAGAAAAAACTGAGATGGACTGGGAAGCTCTAGCTAAAATAGAACTTCAAGGACAAAGCAGCATTTCTTTAACTTGGTACACGCCAGAAGGGATACAAATAAAACCACTGTATACCCATAAAGATTTGGAGGGGCGTCTAGAGACAGATTCTTTACCTGGTTTTCCTCCGTATCTTCGAGGGGCACGTGCAACGATGTATGTGAATCGACCTTGGACACTTCGACAATATGCAGGATATTCAACCGCAAAAGAAAGCAATGCCTTCTTTAGGGAATGCTTAGCTGGTGGTCAAAGAGGATTATCGGTGGCTTTTGATTTGCCAACCCATCGGGGATATGATTCTGACCATCCGCGGGTCGCAGGAGATGTTGGTAAAGCTGGGGTTGCCATTGATTCTGTTGAAGATATGAAACGACTCTTTGAAGGCATTCCTCTCGATCAAATGAGTGTATCCATGACCATGAATGGGGCCGTGCTCCCAATTTTAGCCTTTTATATGATTACTGCTGAAGAACAAGGCGTACCCGTTGAGAAATTAGCAGGAACTATACAAAATGATATTTTGAAGGAATTCCTCGTTCGTAACACCTATATTTACCCTCCTGAAGAGAGCATGCGTATTGTTGGTGATATTATCGCATACTGTTCAACCGCAATGCCAAAATTTAATCCTATATCTATTTCTGGTTATCATATGCATGAAGCAGGAGCCACAGCTGTTCAAGAGTTGGCTTATACGCTGGCTAATGGCTTAGAATATGTGCGCACTGCCCTCGCGCGCGGATTAAAAATAGATGATTTTGCACCCCGTCTCTCCTTTTTCTTTGCTATAGGAATGAACTTCTTTATGGAGGTTGCAAAGTTAAGGGCAGCACGTCTTCTATGGGCAAAACTAATGCGTTCCTTTAATCCTCAAAATCCTCAAAGCCTCATGTTACGTACGCACTGTCAAACTTCTGGAGTGAGTCTTGCTGCACAAGATCCGGATAATAATGTAATTCGCACGACTCTAGAGGCGTTGGCAGCCATATTAGGGGGGACACAATCACTCCACACAAATGCATTGGATGAAGCTCTGGGACTTCCGACAAAGAGAACCGCACGTATTGCACGAAACACACAATTAATTTTATCCCATGAGACAGGATTGACCCATGTTGTTGATCCATTGGGTGGAAGTTTTTATGTTGAGAGGTTGACGCACGATTTAATGGAAGCAGCTTTGCTCCTCATCAATGAGGTTGAAGCGATGGGAGGAATGACCAGAGCCGTTGAAATAGGACTTCCGAAACGACGTATTGAAGAAGCAGCAACATGCCGACAAATTCGCATTGATGAAGGCGAAGATATCATTATTGGGGTCAATAAATTTAAACTGGATAAGGAAGAAAACTCACCCCTTTTAGACATAGATGTGCAAGCCGTGAAGCAAGAACAGTTGGCACATCTTAAATTACTTAAGGCTACACGTGACCAGGCCGCATGTAATTCTGCTCTTGAGGCTCTCAAGGCCGCCGCAAAATCTCCAAAAGAGAATCTTCTTGAGGCAACACTTGTTGCTGCACGAGCGCGTGCTACTTTGGGGGAAATATCATTGGCTCTGGAAGAAGTTTATGGCCGCTATAAGGCAACAACGACTCCTCTAAATGGTGTTTTTGCTCATAATCTTCCTGATCAAAAAGAATTAGAGGTTGTGCACAAGGACGTTGCTACTTTTATTAAGAACCATGGGCGTAAACCTAGTATACTTCTTATCAAATTAGGGCAAGATGGGCATGATCGGGGTCTCAAAGTTATAGCTAATGCGTTTTCTGATTGCGGTTTCGAAGTAACTGTAGGTCCACTTTTCTCAACACCAGAAGAGGCTGCTGACCAAGCAATTAGGAATGATGTTCATGTAATAGGCGTGTCGTCTTTAGTGGCAGGGCATAAAACTCTTATTCCTGCTCTCATAAATTCTCTCAACACTTTAAAAGCCCCCCATATTAAGGTTATATGCGGGGGTATATTGCCAGCGCAAGATCATGCTTTCTTAATTCAATCTGGTGTTTCGGCTATTTTTACTCCTGGTACACCGATTATGAATATGATTAATGATGTCTTGAAAAAGATTGCTTAAACTCTCTGCCGGAGCTTCCCCTTGTCATTTGGAGTGGGGCTGAAGTAACATAGCCTTGTTTCGAAAAATATTTATTCTTGAGGAATTTATGGAACAGGGGTTTTTCTACTTAGCATCTCCCTATCAAGGAACGGAAGAAGAACAGGCGTACCGTTTAAGAATGTCTTTAAAAGTTGCCACAGCCTTTTTACGCCAAGGAATTTGTGTGTTTGCTCCCCTTGTCTACGACCATGAAATTTCTAAAGAGCTTAATGTTTCCTCACTTGAACAACGTCGTGAGATATTTATGCCGTTTCTTTTTAATTTTTTGGCAACATCAAAAGGGATGATCGTGCTCTGTTTAGAAGGGTGGGAAAAGTCTTGGGGCGTGCGTCAAGAACTTATATATTGCCGAAAAAATGGGATCTCGGTTTATGAAATGGACCCCAATCAAATGTCGAGTGATCTTTCTGAGATCTTTAAGCAACCTATAGATACAGAAATCCTGGATACTCTTTTGGATGTAGCATGAAAAACTTAATGAGACTTTTTATTTTATGGGTAGGATTTGTGAGCATTACCCATTCGGATACAAACAAACCAATGATGAACCAGAAGGAGAAGCAAATGATACAAATTCGGCCCTCTGCTGAAAGAGGATTTACAATTATTGGGTGGTTAGACAGTAAGCACACATTCAGCTTTGGTTCTTATGACGATCCTGAGCATAGGGGCTTCGGTGTATTACGGGTAATTAATGAAGATAAAGTGAGCCCCAATAATGGTTTCGGGATGCACGGTCATAAGGATATGGAGATCATTACTTATGTATTAGAAGGTGCACTTGAACATAAAGATTCTTTGGGAAATGGTTCTGTCATTGTTCCAGGAGAAGTTCAACTGATGCGTGCGGGCACAGGTATTATGCACAGTGAGCTTAATCCTGATAAGGATAAGACCGTTCATTTGTTGCAAATTTGGATTATCCCTGATCAAGCAGGATTGCCTCCGTCTTATCAACAAAAGGATTTTCGAAACAAGCGCAAGCCTGGTCACCTCACCCTCCTGGTTTCTCCAGATGGTAAAGATGAAAGTTTAATAATACATCAGAATGCGAACCTGTATGTCCTGGATTTGGAAGAAGGACAGTCTTTTTCTCATAAGATGTTTGAGAACCGGCAAGCTTGGGTTCAGGTAGCAAAAGGGGACGTTACGATCAATGAACAGACTCTCTCCCAGGGAGACGGGGCCCAAATCCAAGGAGGAGTTCCCTTGACCTTTAAGGCATCCAAAAGCAGTGAAATTTTAGTTTTTGATCTCCCTCGTTAACACCTTGAATTTTACACCTTCAAAACCAAATTTATTTATATAGGCTGGGAGCTATGGCCGCTTCTTGCCCATATGGATATGTGTATGGAAAGGTATATGACAATCAAATTTATGAGAGATTAAGAATTAGTAAAAATTGTTGGAGGCGATGGGGAGAATCCGTTTCACGCAGCAGCAGATGATTTGGATCAAGCTATTGCAGCTTTTGCTAATGTACCTGATGGTACACATTTTCCAATGCCGTTTGGTAATAATAAGAGTGTTGTTAATTTGGTGTTTGTTGTCAATTACGCAAACACACCGAAGTATGATTCTCTTCTTCTTGTGACCCCAGGTGGAAATACGGCAGACGTTACCAAAACCGTTTAAAGTCAAGGGAATTGAGGAACTATGCTAGAAGGTAAGGGAGTCACAAATCTTTCTGCGCGATTTTTATTCTTTTACAATGCTCGGATCAATCCAGCCAATATGGCCATCATTACGACGATAAACCACGTTAAAATGGCCCGAATTGGAATTTTTAAACATCATCACTGTGGAATCACTTAAATCCATACGCATGACAGCTTCTCCAACGCTTAAAGTTGGAATTTCATGCTGCATTTCAGCAATAATAAGGGGAGTATCCTCTCCTTTATCTTCTTCATGTGTATTGATGACATACTGTTGGGCTGGGAAAAAGTCATCATCGTGTGACCGCTTTTTGTCCCTTAAACGGGTTTTATAGCGGTGGATCCTTGCTTCCATTCTTTCCAAAGCTAAATCACAGCTGCGATAAGGGTCTGTATCTTGAGCATGGGCACGCACGGTAAAATGTTTACTTACATGGATAGAAATATCTGTTGAAAATTGATAATTATCTTTCGAAACAACAACTTGGGCTTCTAAAACGTCACCTAATTGGCGTTGCACGATATTTTTTAAAGATGTCTCAATGTGCGTCTTTAAGGCTTCTCCAACTTCAATGTGCTTCCCAGAAGTCATTATTTTCATTACTTTATTCCCTCTTTTTGATGTAACCAACAAACCTTTTTCCAAATACTACCTAATACTATCTTAAAGACTAAACCTTTCTCCAAGGTAAACGCGTCGAACGTCTTGGTGAGAAATAATTTCTTCCGGCGTACCTTCCATGAGGACTTGTCCATTATGTAAGATATAAGCTCTATCCACAATATCAAGAGTTTCACGAACATTGTGATCTGTGATAAGAACCCCAATACCTCGCATTTTTAGGTGCAATATTAATTCCCGAATTTCGCCCATGGCAATGGGGTCAATGCCAGCTAATGGTTCGTCCAAGAGGAGAAAATGAGGGGAGGTAGCCAAAGCTCTTGCAATTTCCACACGGCGCCGTTCGCCTCCTGATAAAGACACAGCTGGAGATTGGCGCAAATGACTAATAGAAAATTCATCGAGGAGGGAGTCAATTGTTTGCTCACGGAGTTCTTGTGAAGGTTCAATTAATTCTAAAACAGCACGAATGTTTTGTTCTACATTCATGCCGCGAAAGATAGAAGCCTCTTGGGGTAAATATCCAATGCCAAGCCGTGCTCGCCGATACATGGGGAGGTGTGTAATATCATGATTATCAAGCCAAATTTTACCCATATCAGGAGAAATGAGACCTGTAATAATAGAAAAACATGTTGTTTTCCCAGCACCATTCGGACCCAGTAAACCTATGGCTTCTCCTCTTTGAAGATGAAAGCTTGCTCCTATCAGAATAGGCCGCTTGTTATATATTTTTCCCAGATTTTCTGCTACAAGGCCTGTGGGTATAATTTGTTTAGTTGACATGTATATTGACTCTGTTAGTTTTCATAGCTGATCGCTTTTTATCTCTTTTCATTTCTCTTTCGTAAAAATCAAAGCTTGAACGCGATTTTTATCCCCTTTAATAGAATAGTGTCCTGTCCTCATATTAACGCTTGCATAATTTCCGTCCAGTTGATTTTTATCATCAGTGATTTTGACATCTTCAAAGACTTCTGCTGTTTCGCTTTCGGTAATATAATTCCCTTTTTTTCCTTTAATGATAATGTCGCCAATTATAAAAAAAACATTTCCCTCTGCTTCTAAAAGAGCAATTTTCGTAGGCTCATTTCCTTGTTTCTTGGTAAAATGAACAGTAATTTTATCTGCCTTTAAAATTTTTTTCTTAGGATCGTTCAATTTTTCTGCTACTGCATTCCCCAAAGCCGTGCATGTATTTTGATTTTGCTCACAGTTTATTTGTTCTGATGTGATTTTAATATTTGATTGATTTTCAGAAGTGAGAGGGGGTGAGTCTGCCGCGTTTACGGCTTCAAATAAAACAAAACTACCTAATAAAATTGACCATATAACTTTCATTATTTTTGCTTCTCCTGGGTGCGGAGGAGCAATTGAGTTCCCCCCATGAAGCTAATTTTGTTACCCTTCTCTGTTAAACGAAATCCTTGCGCATGGATAATACCTGAGGGACCATTTCCAGAAATGTGAGTGGAACCATAGGCAGTACCTTGATTACAATTAATCCAGGCTTCAGGTGTTTCTAAAATGTACCCATGGGAATGTGTTAAAGTAACCTTACCTATTAAATGCATATTGTTTGTCATTTTATTAAGCTTGCCCGATGATGCTTTTAAAGTTAAATAATCCCCTGATTTTAATGTCATGACCATTTTTGGATTTGTGAGATCAATTTCCTCGGTCGATATTTCAGTTCCGTAGTCCGCGGTAATTGTATAAGGTTGGTTTTTATCGTCTGTTCCCCGATACTCCGGATTTGTGGCCGTGTTATTTCTTAAAGGAACCGTCGCACTTTTCGCTAAGGTTGGTTGTTGAGTAGAAATCCACTTCTGGGCTTGTGGCCAGCAAATCAAAATCATCAATGCAAAAAGAGCAATTCCGGGTAAGCTGTATTTTAGGCGCTCAATAATACGACTTCTATTCTTAAGAGCTTGGATGTCATGCAACATCATGCGAGGAGTAAAATTCCATTTATTTAACTTTGGCTTCATTTAAGTAAACCTAATTTCCATGGAACTTACATAACCCCCATGCGTAAGAAATCATGAATGTGAATTATACCGATGGGCTTAGCAGGGTAGGTGAGGGATTCGACCACAAAAAGACTTGTGATTGATTTTTGGTTTAATAAAGAAAGAGCTTGAGCCATGAGAACATCAGCAGTAATAACCGTTGGTTTCACGGTCATAATATCTATGGCTTTTTGTGTTAGGACACTTGGGCTCATATGGCGGCGTAAGTCGCCGTCGGTTATTATGCCCGTTAAATATCCCTGATCATTGAGAATTCCCACACAGCCGAACCCTTTTGATGACATTTCAAGGATAACATCGCTCATGTGGGTATCTTCACGTGCAAAAGGAAGTCTTTCATCTTTGTACATTTTATCTCCAACACGCGCTAGACTGCTTCCCAAGAGTCCTCCAGGGTGATAAACAAGGAAATCATTGGAAGAGAACCCACGTACTGAAAGCAAAGCAATGGCCAAAGCATCGCCTAAAGCCATCATCATCGTGGTAGAGGTCGTGGGGGCAAGACCCATTGGGCATGCCTCGGCAACAGTAGGTAGAATTAAGGCTACAGTGGCAACTTTTGCAAGAGTGCCCGTCTCTTTACCGGTAATAGCAATGAGAGGAATATTAAATCGCCGTGTATAAGTAATAAGATTACTTAATTCTTGGGTTTCACCTGAATAGGAGAGGGCAATAACCAAATCTTGCTGCGTTATCATCCCAAGATCGCCGTGACTTGCTTCACCCGGATGGACGAAATAAGCTGGTTGACCTGTGGAAGCCAATGTAGCGGCAATCTTCCTGGCCACATGGGCACTTTTCCCCATCCCACTTATAATAACGCGCCCAGAGGTAGAAAGGGCTTCAATGAGCTTAACAGCCTTTTCAAAACTCTCATCTAAAGAGTTTGTAAGAGCTTGTAATCCTGATGTTTCGGTCAAAAGGGCTGCACGGGCAGTCTTTAAAATCAAAGATTCATCGTGGACGATTTTTATTGCAACAGCTTTAGACATATCTAACGATCCTGATATGAAGTACTAAGGTAATACAGTATTATGTGCACTAAATTTCAAGAAAAATCAATAATAGCGGCAAATTAGTGTTCAAATATATCAAACGCTTCACCAGCAATTAAATCTAACTTGGCTCGCGTAGGGATAAAAGAAAAGCATGCTTGGGCTATTTCCATCTGGTTTTCTCGCTCTAGAAGGCCATCAAGGCGGGATTTTAAAGCATGTAGGTGCAAAACATCAGTGGCGGCGTAACGCAGCTGGTCGGATGTTAACTCTTCTGCTCCCCAGTCAGATGTTTGTTCCTGTTTTGAAATTTCAACTTTGAGCAATTCCTTACACAAATCCTTTAAACTGTGTTTGTCTGTAAACGTACGAATAAGCTTTGAGGCAATCTTTGTGCAATAAAGGGGAGTCGCCATGACGCCAAACGTATGGAATAAAATCATGACATCAAAGCGTGCAAAATGAAATAATTTAGTCACTTTTTGATCTTTGAGAAGGCGCTTTAAGTTATGAGCCTTTTCATACTCTCTTTTAGGAAACTGAACCAAATGGCAATGACCGTCCCCGGCGCTAAGTTGTACCAAGCATAAGCGGTCTCTATGTGGCCTTAATCCCATAGCTTCCGTGTCAATAGCAACCAAGTTACCCAGATCAAGCCCATCTGGTAAATCATTTTTATATAATTGGATCTTCACGGGTTATTTATCCTTTCTTGTCCTATATTTTAAGGGGATGTTACGACCATAGAAATGGTGCCCAGAAGAAGACTCGAACTTCCACGAGCTTGCGCCCACTAGCACCTGAAGCTAGCGCGTCTACCAATTCCGCCATCTGGGCTTATACTCAACGTGAATGAATATAACCCTTTGATAAAAGTCTTACTCCTCTTTTGTCAATAGATATGTCTCAATAAGTTCTTGCAAGGTATGGCCTAAGATTATCAAGTCTTCTTTACGTGATAAACGGTGGTCCCCTGACTTGATAAGGGTTACCGCAATATTTGAAGTGGTATGCAAATCAAGGAGTTGATAGGAATAAGTAATGGGAACATTTGCATCTTTAGTTCCATGCAGCAAGCGAATGGGGATGTTTAATTTAATGGTTTTTCCTAAAAGACGATGTTTTCTGCCGTCTTCAATAAGTTTCTTGGTGATGGTCCATCCTTTTAAATTATATTCAGTTGCAATGACGGTCTTTCCTTTGTTTATAAGCTCAGTTTGCTGCTTATAGCTAAACCTTTTCCACATAAGTTCATCTGTAAAATCAGGCGCACTGGCAATTCCTAATAATCCCTTAACGATTTGAGGGCGTTGTAAGGCTACTAAATGCGCTAACCAGCCCCCCATGCTTGACCCCACAAGGATGACGGGGGTTTTTACAAAGTGATCTATCATATCTAGGGAGTCTAAGAACCACCGGCTGATTGTTCCCTCCTCAAATTTACCAGAAGAATTCCCATGTCCTGAGTAGTCGAAGGCAAGGAAGCCAAGCCCTTCTTTTTTACATAAACTTTCTAAGTAGAGGACTTTATCTCCATTCATATCGGATCGAAAGCCATAGAGATAGACGATAGTAAGGGGTGTTTTTTTCTTTGGGGGTGTATACCGATAAGCTAAGCTCCTAATGGGATTTTGTAATTTAAGAAAAGAAGGAGGCTTAGTCACAATAAGGAAACACTTTCATTCATTAATCTACCATAACTATAAAACGTTTATAAAAATCCGGCAATATGAGCAAATGCTTAGTGCTTAATTTCTCTCTGTCAACTTTCCGTTAACCTTAAAAAGATATTCTGAGGGCATGAGAATTTTTTTAAAGGCTAGAACATTATGCTAAGTGGAACACTGAGACAAATAATACCTTTTATACTGTTTTTTGGGTTTGTAAAGGTTGCTTTGGCACAAACTCTTCCAGAGATTGATGAAAGTTTTAATAATTCAGATGAGCTCTATATCCCTGACTCAATGCTTTTTGGTGAAGAGACAATGGTTGCTCCTGAAGAAGAGGTTCCTGCCTTTGAAGAAGTTTCTCAAAAAGGCATGTCTCCAAAAGAATGGCAAAATGCATCTAAAATTCGCTCTGGATCTGGAATGGTCCCCATTCAAGCCAGGGTAAACATTAAGGATGAGACAGCAACGACCGGAGACAACGCGCAGCGACGTCTCCCCAACTCTTTCCAACGATTAGAAGAAACGCACCCTCTATACTGGCAAAAAGTTGATCAGGTTATCCCGAATCTTACTCTTATAGATTTTAATAAATAAAAAAGTCAATTCTCGTGGTCATTCTGCTACCTCAGCAAGCTTTGCAGCTTGATCTTCAGCGGTAAGAGCATCAATCAATTCATCGAGGGCCTCCCCCTCCATGATTTGCTGTATCTTATAAAGCGTAAGATTGATGCGATGATCACTGACACGTCCTTGGGGAAAATTGTAGGTGCGAATACGTTCTGATCGGTCACCAGAGCCAATTTGACTTTTCCTGCTCGCTGCGCGTTCAGCATCTTTACGCATCCTTTCAGCCTCGTAAAGGCGCGCGCGCAAAATCTTCATGGCTTTGGCTCGGTTTTTATGTTGGGAGCGTTCATCCTGCTGTGTCACAACCACGCCTGTCGGAATGTGGGTAATACGAACGGCGCTGTCAGTCGTGTTAACATGTTGGCCACCTGCGCCTGAAGCCCGATACACATCTATGACCAGATCTTTTTCATCAATATGAATATCTACATCTTCAACTTCTGGTAAAACAGCAATCGTAGCAGCTGAAGTATGGATGCGGCCGCTTGCCTCTGTTTCAGGGACACGTTGGACACGATGGACGCCGGATTCATATTTTAAGCGCGCATAAACACCTTTTCCTGAAATGGATGCGCTTGCCTCGCGAATGCCCCCCATGCCGGTTTCATTCATTTCCATAAGTTCATATTTCCAGCCCTTAACAGCAGCATAGCGCTGATACATTCGTAACAATGCAGCTGCAAAGAGGCCTGCTTCTTCTCCACCTGTTCCCGCGCGAACTTCTACGATCACGTTGCGTTCATCATCGGCATCTTTCGGAAGAAGAAGAATTTTTAAAGCAAGTTCTAAATCTGGTTTTTTTACTTTAAGCTCCTGGAGTTCGGATAATATAAGGTCTTTCATTTCTTTATCGATTGTTGGGTCAGCAAGAATCTCTTCTAGATTTGCAATTTCTTGTTCTGTTTCTTTAAGATGGGTAATGGCCTCAGCCACTGGGGTAAGATCAGAAAATTCTTTTGAGGTCTTTGCAAATTCTTGAGGGTCTGCAACTGTGCTTGCGGCTAATGCATCCCGTAAGTCGTTGTAGCGCTGTAAAAGACGTTCAAGTTTGAGAGAGAAAGACACGAATAATCCCTATGATTTTTTAGTGAGTGTATCGACAAGATAGTGTTTCAAGTCTGCTAATGCTACAACCTTCTGTTCTCCGGTATCCAAATGGCGAACAGTTGCTTGAGCCGAGGCAATTTCATCAGGACCAATAATAATGGCCATTGAGGCATTAACTTTATTGGCGCGCTTGAGCCGTTTGCCCATATTTCCTGAATAAGAATATTCAACGATGATTCCCTGGCGGCGCAAATCCATGGCAAGTTGAAAGGCTGGTTCCATTTCAGCTTCACCGACACCAATAACTGAAATAGGCCGGGGAAGAGGAGGGAGCTCCTCAAGCATCATGGCAACACGATCTATGCCCATGGCCCATCCTATTCCTGGTATTTCAGGCCCCCCCAGTTGAGAGACAAGACCATCATAACGTCCACCAGCTAAGACAGCTCCTTGTGCACCGAGATCTGTGGTCGTAAATTCAAAAGCAGTATGACAATAATAATCAAGACCTCGAACAAGGTGGGGATTCAATTTATATAAAATTTTTTGTGCATCAAGCCCTTTACAAACTTTATCAAAAAAAGCGCGAGAGTCCGCATTTAAAAACTTCTCAAATGAAGGAGCATTGACAATAAACTCATGGTCCTTGGGGTCCTTTGAATCTAAAATTCGCAAAGGATTCCGTTGTAGGCGTGTCTGACTATCAGAGGAAAGGCGGTCTTTATAAGGGGTGAAATAGTCGACAAGCGCTGTACGATAAGCATTTCGGCTTAAGACATCTCCCAGCGTGTTAATTTCTAGATTCGTACGTGCCAGGACACCCATTTGCTCTAAAATGTGTGCACCTAATGCAATGGTTTCAACATCCACAAGGGGGTCTTCAATCCCAAAACATTCAACGCCCACTTGATAGAATTGGCGCATGCGCCCCTTTTGAGGACGCTCATAACGCATCATGGGGCCATCATAAATGAATTTTAGAGGGAGAGATTGGGTAAGACTGTTTGAAATAACCGCCCGGGCAACTGCAGCAGTTCCTTCTGGCCGTAATGTAATGTCTTCGCCCCCGCGATCTTGGAAGGTATACATTTCTTTTCCAACAATATCCGACGTCTCTCCGATGGTACGTTTGAAGATGCTTGTGGACTCAAAAATAGGAGTATCGATGGGTTCATATCCATATTTTTCTGCTGCAGCATAGGAGATGCAACGTATCTTTTGATGCTTACGATATTCCTCCCCCATTAAATCATGGGTGCCGCGTACAGGTTGTATTAATTTTTCAGACATAATCTCTTTCCCTTAATACCAAGGATCATAGCGGCTTTTTAGCCAAATAATAAAGAGGAAAATCCTTCAGTGATTTTCGCAGTTTTATACGCTATAGAGTATATACTCATTTTATACCCTATAGCGTATATGAAAGTATAAAAATAAGTACAACATTAACAAAACAACAATATTTATTTAAAATTCTATTGAAATTGCAGATAAGAATAACCACATAAAGGCTACGATGTTTTATTAACTCGCATAAAGGAGATGCTTTTAAAGTGATAAGTAAATTGAGATCAGTATGGATTAGCACCCTTGCCTTAGGATTAAGTATAGGAGGTCAAGCTGTTGAATGCTCAGGTAAAAAAGAAGAAGCATTGAATCCCCCACCTTCCTTAAGTGTTGCAACGTCACCAGCCTCTTCACCTGACTCTTATCCCTTTGAAGAATGGGATACCGCTCTTCTGGCGAATGGTGTATTTGGCTACGTTACGCCCTTTGATTTAGGACACATTGCTCAAGTATGTAGGGCCTGGAATCAGGTTCTCGATAAAAATCCACAGGTATGGGAAATTGTTAGTCGTCCTTTTCATCGCGATTATGGATCGGTGAAAACCTGGAATAAAGAAAATGTAGTTGCGCATGTTCTTAGGATGCGCCTTAACATGTTACAAAATGCAGATGATGCCCTAGGTTTTATTAAAAAATTTGCCACATGGCCAATTTTTAAAAATCCAACGCGGTGTTCCGCAAGATTTAGCTCATATCTTTCTCATCTCCTCGGAGCTATGTATAAAGAGGGGTCGAACACGTTTCGCCCAACAATGAGGTATGTAACTCCCCTTTCATTACATATGTTACTTTTTAACTGTTTGAATTATGATAGTATGCCATATTCACTTCCTTCATGTATTAGGAGCGAAGATGAAAATAATGTGAGTTTTGAAAAGGGCCTTAATGAAAATTCAAGCAAATCCCTAGTATCGGATGTCGAACATAACATTATAGAACTGTTAGCCAGTCATCATGACCCAAGAGCAATGATGATGAAGCTTATGGGGCTTAGAAAAGGAATGTATGCTTATAAGAAAGATGTCTTAGCTGCAAGACTTATTCTGGAAGAATTATGGCAAGAACCTGAAGTAAGTGCCGGTGCATTTGAGGTTACACTTGATTGGATGTTGGATTTTCAAAGGAGAGTTCCTCAGAGTTTGAACAGGCAATTTGAGAGAGAAGAGAGTGTCGATGATGTGGCACTCCTTGCTGATTTTGAGGTATTATCCCACGCATCTCTAATTAATTATGGCATGAGCTTTGATTTTATCAACGATGTCCTAGAATATGGGGTATCTCAAGGGAGCGATGTGGCAATTTCTGATCGTCTTGAAGAACTGAGTGGGGGACCTTGGGCTCTTCATTCAGGAGCTTCTCCAACAGTTGTAGCTTTCATAGAAGAGTTGGTTGCTGGCAACATTGAAGACGGAATGGAATTAAAATTTAAAGGACTTCTTTTCGAAAAGTATGGATACAAGCGGGATGTTCAAGCTGCAATAGATTTTGTAGTTGATAGCTTTGACCAGCATAACCCTGTAACTGTTAGAGATTTGGCAAAAGGTTATGTGTATGATTCATTTCCCGATGATCCCGTTCTTGGAGGTCAATATGGCTTATACAATAAGGGATTAAGCAATATAATATTTGATGGTGTATTTGAACAAAATCACCCAACATTGACGCAAATGTATATTGATGTACTTGTTTCAAAATATCTTAAAGACCCCCATAGAATTATTAAAATAAATAAAGAGATTGAGAGTTTGGCCTCACGCGGAATTCGTTTTGCACGCTATTTAAAAGCCTTCGGACTGTTGCATGGTTTATTTGGCTTTGGTAAAAATATTGAAGAAGCACGCAAATACATTCTTGAGCACTACATTGCTTTTTAAGAGGACATTCTAAGAAGGGGCCTTGGTTTTCAATCCTCTTCTTGATGGATCCTTCTTTTGCTTTTTTTATTAAATTTAGTGGGATTTTATGCTGATTAGCAATATTCTTGCAGGAAGCTGCTGCGCATTTGCGCAGCGCTCTCTACAAAGGTGAAAAAACTTTGACTAGCTTGCCCCACGATACTTGGCAAGCGCTTGCTGCACATCCAATCTTGGCTTCCCATCAGGTCCTTTGAGATTGGTCATCGATTCGAGAAGTTTCAAGGTTTCATTATGAACTGAAGCATATTTTGGATTAGCTCCAGTATGCATCAGAACTGCTTCGACGTGATTTAAAATAAGCTGCCCAGCAGGGTCCTTTACTTTTAAAAGGGATATAAGATCTGTCATCGCCTGTTCATGAATTGCTGAATATTTTGGATTAGCTCCAGTATGCTTCAGAACTGCTTCGACGTGATTTAAAATAGGCTGCCCAGCAGGGTCCTTTACTTTTAAAAGGGATATAAGATCTGTCATCGCCTGTTCATGAGTTGCTGAATATTTTGGATTAGCTGCAGTATGCATCAGAACTGCTTCGACGTGATTTAAAATAGGCTGCCCAGCAGGGTCCTTTACATTTAAAAGAGAAATAAGATCTGTCATCGCCTGTTCATGAGTTGCTGAATATTTTGGATTAGCTCCAGTATGCTTAAGAACTGCTTCGATGTGTTCTAAAATAGGATTTCCAGCAGGGTCCTTTACTTTTAAAAGGGATATAAGATCTGTCATCGCCTGTTCATGAGTTGCCTGGAGAGAAGGATTGCCTCCCGTCTCTTGAAGTATCATCTCAATATTATGTAATTTAGGTTGACCATCCGGCCCCTTAAGAAGGAGCAATGATTTATAATGTGCTTCTTGATGTTTTTCTAATTCCATAGCAATACTTGAGTGAACAAGAGCGGAGGATAGAAAAAAGCCTAAAATAAATTTTTCTAATGTTAACTTTTGATTCATTGTAGTCTTACCTTTGATTTTATTGAAAACACTATTTAATTTATTACATAAATACTTTATGTGTCAATACTTTTGAAAAATCATATCAAAGCATAATTATAATATTTTATGGTTTTTGCTTTATTAAGTTAAACCTCATGTAATTAATAGAATGTGTTAATTGGTTACCTCAACACACAACAGGCACTTTGTCCCCTTCAATCCTCTTCATGAAGGACTCTTCTTTTCCTCTTTCTATCTAGTTTAGAGAGATTTTCAGCAGGTTCAAATTGTGAGGTCGGCGTGAGTTGATAAAGACAAACCTCGACACCTTCCGGAGACCATGACATTGGAAGGGTGTAGGTTTTCAAGAGTTTAAAGTGTTTATGAAATGGTAAAGGAAGGACACTGATAACTTTTACCTCATGATCTATCGCACTTAAGCGATCCATAATTGAATGGATGAGAGGTTGAGGAAATGTGATGCCTGAAATAAAACAAACCGTGGCATCAGAAATATTTGTTGCAGAAATATTTTGATTGAGAAAACTCAAATCGCGGCCTGCTGTTGTGTGTTCATCTGAAGCGATCTGTCTGCGACAAGTCTCAGCAATGTTCCAACGCGTTTTTGAAAGCTCTATGCCAACACTTTTTTTAACAGGCGTTGTGAGATATACCTGCAAGACCAATTTTCCAACGCCTGAGCCCAAATCATAAAAAACATCATTCTTCGTAAGATCTAAATCATTTAAAATGTGACTTGCGCTGTCATAGGTAATTTCACCATATTGGGGGTGACCTCCTGCAGTGAGAATTGCAGTGATCTCCTCTTCAGGAATTGTATACCCACCCTTGTTCTCAAAAAGCATTTGGAGGTAGGCTTTCGGATCAGCTGGCTCAGCCAGGGACGGGGGGCAAGCACAATAAAGGGCTCCCAAAAGGACAAAAAAATATTTCATATCATATGACGCTTAAGAAAAGATAATTATACAACTATTTTGAAAACGTTTTATAAAAGAAATCAAGTATATATGTAAAACATTTATAGATTAAAGGATAATTAGAGATATTTATTGATTTCTAAGAATCTCATTGAGGAAGAACTTTTTCCCACGTACCGCTCATAGTTTGTTTCCAGTAAACAATCGGATGCCCATTTTGAAGATATTTATTTTGGCGTACGTGTGCAGCCTCAAGAGCTGATGAATTATTGCCATCAAAAATGTCAACACAACGACTGTAATCAGATAAATTATCTATATACTGTTCATTTGTTAATACAACGACATTAGCTCTGTTTTCATTAACGGGTTGCAAAGTCAACCAAATGGGATGATCAAGTGGCTCATCAGAAGTCCGTCCGCTCATCCCATGTGGCAAAAACGCTCCTGGTGAATAAGTCCACAAAGTTGAATTTAAAACATTCATATGTTCGGTGGAATGAGCAACAACAAGTGCACGCATGCCACCGCCATAAACCTTTTCTAGAATTTTTGGCAGAACTTTTTCTACAGGTTGCGTTGTTAATTGGTAAAAAGATACTTCCGCTTTTGCTTCACTCATAATGTGTTTGAATCCATTTGTTAAGGAGCCTTACGCCAAAAGCTGTTGCTCCCTTGACGCTCAATGTGCGACCCTTTTTATCCCAAGCTGTTCCAGCAATATCAAGATGTGCCCAAGGGATATTGTTTACAAAACGTTGCAAAAATTGAGCAGCTGTGATGCTGCCGGCACCACGACCTGATCCAATATTTTTTACATCCGCAACGCCAGAATCAATGTCCTTATCGTAAAATTCACCAAGGGGAAGACGCCATACTTTTTCACCCGTTGCATCTCCAGCATCTTTTAAACGTGTGGCCAATTGATCATTATTAGAAAAGAGACCAGCATGTTCATGGCCTAATGAAATAACAATTGCTCCGGTTAAGGTTGCCAAGTCAATCATCACTTGCGGTTTAAAACGTTTTTGGGTGTACCATAGGGCATCTGCCAAAACCAAGCGTCCTTCAGCATCTGTATTGAGAACTTCTATTGTTTGGCCAGACATGGAAGTGACAATATCGCCGGGTCGTTGGGCTGAACCAGAAGGCATATTTTCGACCAACCCCATGACACCAACGACGTTAACTTTAGCTTTGCGGCCTGCGAGCGCACGCATTAAGCCTAAGACAACGCCGGATCCTGCCATGTCGTATTTCATATCATCCATGTCTTGCGCGGGTTTAATCGAAATACCACCCGTATCAAAAGTAACCCCTTTCCCGACAATTGCAAGAGGAGCTTCTGATTTTTTTCCACCGTTCCAAGAGAGAACCACCAGCTGCGATTCACGAATACTTCCTTGACCAACGCCAAGGAGGGCATTCATTCCTAACTTTTGCATTTGTGCTTCATTCAGAACTTCTACGGTTACACCTACATTTTTAAGGTCTTTAGCTATTTTTGCTAAGCTTTCTGGGTAAATGACGTTTGGTGGCTCTGAAACGACATGACGTGTTAAGAAGACACCTTCAGCAACTTGATTTAAGGGTTCGAATGCACTCTTAGCAGCTTTTGGAGAACCACTCATAAAGACAAGATTTTGTAGACGGGATTTTTCAGAGTCCTTTTTCTTTGTATGATATTTATCAAATTTCCATGATCGTAAGAGTGCTCCAGAAGCAATATGAGCAATTGATAAATTTTCATTGATGGTTTTAGTTGTGATTGCGGGAAGGTTTACATACGCAGTTTTATCCTTACACCTTTCCAATACAGCAGAGATAGTAGCTCCGAGTTCTTCAAGGTAGAGGGGTGTTATGTCTTTTTCTTTACCAAGTCCTAAAAGAATAACTTCGCTGATCTTTAAACCATGAGGGGCCACGAAGCGGAGTACTTCCCCCTTGCTTCCTTTAAAGTCCTTAATGGCTATGCTCCGGGTCAAGACCCCGTCAGTTTTTTTGTCAATTTCAGAAGCAACATCTTGTAATTTTTTACCTTCAAATGCTCCAATTACTAGTGTTCCTTCTGAAACAAGACTTCTTTCAAGAAAATTAATTTTCATTTCATATACTCACTGTTTTATTGCCTCTATATTATAGACGTATCCGATTCTTGCTTAATGAGCAAGATGGTTACAAAAAAAATATGCGTGTTATTGTGATGACAGGTAGAAAATATTTATTTCTTTCCTTGTAAAAAGAACTTTCAATTTTTACTAGTTTAGGCAATATAAATAGCAAAGGATGTCTCTGAAAGTAATTAAAGGCTTAAAAATTTATGTTTATTTGGAGCTTGTGCTTTTTTCTAATTTTTTCTTTTTCATTTACAGGAAAAGCTGAGCAAGTTGAACCCTTATCAACTATTACAGTTGGTTCGCAGGGTGCTCCTCCGCCCGCTAGTATAAAAGAGAATTCGGTTCAGACATCTGATTCCCAAGCGAACAAGACTTCCCATATATCACCTACATCTCTGCCATCAGCGCCTCTTGTGGCGTCAATACCCTCGTCTACAACGCCATCCACATCTGCTCTTACTTCACCATCGACTATAGCCCCCCCTGCAGGAGTTTTTAAATTACTTCCCCATCGGGCGAAATATGCCATTTCATTAGACAAAAATTTTAATGATGAAGATATAGCGGATGCAAAAGGTCAAATGACGATTCAACTTGCAAAAGTTGGTGACGGTTGGGCCATTGAACAAAAATCTACTTTGCATATTTATTATAAAGATGGTTCTGCTGAACAAGTAATCACAACATTGGCAACTTATGAATCATTAGATGGACTGAAATATAGTTTTACCGCACGGACATTACGAGGTGAACAAGAAGAGTGTATTAGTGGTGAAGCTATTCTTGCAAGCAAAGGAGGGGCAGGAATTGTCACTTATCAACAGCCCGAAGAATCAACAATTCAATTGCCGGTTGGTACTATTTTTCCAACACAGCACCTCATTAACATACTTACTGAAGCTCAAAAAGGGAAGAAAGTAGTCTCTAATATCGTCTTTGATGGAAGCAGCGAAACACATGAACCCGTCTTAGTTGATACGGTTATCGGACCAAGCCAAGATTCAAAATTGGCTCTTACAAATAAAGAATTATTTCCCGCGCAAAAAGTCTGGCCAATGCGAATGGGGATTTATGCCTTAGATAGCAGTGGCCCAGATCCGGATTATGAAATTATGGAAGATGCTTTGCCCAGTGGTGTCATTTCTCGCATGACCTTGGACTATGGCACATTTAAAGTATCTGCTGTTTTAAATCAGGTTGAGGTCTTTTCTTAAAATTGCCAACATCTCTTATTAAGCGATCTGTCGTTATTTCTGGCCATGCAACAAGCGTCACGTTAGAAGCTGAATTTTGGGAAGCTTTACGAGAAATTGCCGTGGTAGATGGACTGTCTATCGCGGCGCTCATTCGTCAAGTAGACAAAGATATCCCAGTTCCTCGCTCTCATAATCTTTCAAGTGCGCTACGTGTGTTCATCCTTAAACGTATTCAACAACGCTCATAATTTTTTTTAAAAAATATATTTTACTTTCAGTTCTGCTTTAAGCAACTTTCGACAGAGCAGAAGAGGTGGCATTTTGGGTGTTAAGGGCCACAGGTGCGAAAGAAGGTGTGAGCAGCTTAGTGTAAGCTTTATCATGGGTACCCCAAATAAAGGAACCTAATCCCATAATAATGAGAAAGATAAAATACAAGAAGGGAGCATAAGACAAAGATGTTGCTTGCCATAGAAACAGACTTACCACAGGCGTGGTTCCTGAAAAAAGCATGGAGCCAAGGGCATGACCAAAACTCAAACATCGAAAACGAATAGAGACATCATATTGTTGTGTTAAGAAGAAGTAGCCAGGAGCTACAAAAAATACCATGCTAAGGGTTGTTAAAGCAATTAAAGGTAAAAATACCAATCCTTTTAACAGTATCAAAAGCTGGAAAACAGCTAGGATAAGTGTCAAAAGCCCTCCTGAGATACCAATAAGAGCAGCTCCACCACGATCAGCGATCCAACCCGCAAATGGAAGGGCGCAAACATAGAGAACGATGAGCCAAAAAGAATAGGCTTTTGAGGCGGCTTCTGGAATGAGCATTAATATTTTAGTGAGATATGTTGCTTGGAAAACAAGGTAGAAATGGTACAGACCCCCAACAGCGCCACACAGCATAATGGTTCGAATCAATGATGGCCAATGTTTCTTGAAAATTTGTTTCCCTCTTATAGTTTGAGATGGACTTAGTCGCGCCTGTAAGAAGGGGGGAGTTTCTACTAAATAACGCCTTAAAAAGTAGATGATAATACCGAATGTACCGCTGCCCCAAAATGCAAAACGCCAGGCTTCTCCTTCGGCAGGTATATAGGAAGCAACAAGGGAAGCAAGGGCAATTCCAAGATACGCACTGCAGCTGATAAGCGCACTGATCAAGCATGGATTTTTATTTCCAAGATGTTCGAAGACATAAATGCGTACACCGTCTGATTCTCCGGCCATAAATATGCCTTGCAACATGCGACATAAAACAAGGGCAAGTGCAGCACTCAATCCCCATGCTTCATAACCAGGCAAGGTTCCAACGGCAAATGTTGGAAAAGCAATGCCGATCATTGTATAGCGCAATGTCGCGCGACGGCCACGTGTATCTCCTAGATATCCAAAAATTAAAGCTCCTATGGGCTTGGCAAGTGATCCTACAGCAAAAACACCAAAGGTTTGGATGAGTGCAGTTGTAGGATTGCTGTCAGGAAAAAAGTGAAGAGCTAAGGTAGGGGCTAAAAATCCATAAATGGCATATTCAAAATATTCTAAAACATTTCCTAAGAGAGAAACGATAAGAACAGGAGTTCTTAAAGTGCTCAAGGTCACACTATAAGAGTGTGGTAAGACGTTTCCGCCCAACTGTATGTTCCCTGTTCTCATTTGATTTATACTATTCCAGTTATATCTCAGCTTTATCTTTATTCGGTCGAGTCAACATTCATAAATTCAAGAAAAGACCCCAGATTAGTTGAGCCTAAGGTAGGCGCAATAGGCTGATTTGTCAATTGGCTAAAATTTATGACATATTTTTGCAGTATAAATAGGGGGTATGAAAACAAGGGGCATGTTTTATCAAACACCAAATTTAATTATCATTTAGAGAGATTTAAACAGCAAAAAAACTGGCAAAAAATAAGTATGCAGCTCCAAGAACATCTATTGTATAATTTTTATTTATGGTAAGATAATGATCAATTAATAAGAATGAGAAAACAATTTTCTCAAAGAACTTTTTGAATTTTAAAGGATATTTATTATTAGCGATACGCCGGTTGTAAATGACAAAAAGACACTTTTCTTGATCCAAATAGGTTCATTCCTGGAGAATTTTGACTTATATCTTTACATTCATTTGGCTTTCATTCTTAACAGCGTTTTTTTTCCTAAAACCGATCCCTTTAGTACAGCTCTTATAGCAGCTTTTACATTTTCATCTACTTATATTTTGAGACCCGCTGGCGCTCTCTTTTTTGGGTATTTGGGAGATCATTACGGTCGAAAATCCACAATTATTATCACCACCATGATCATGGCTTTATGTTCATTTACAATTGCAAGCTTGCCTTCTTATGAAAAAATTGGAATAACCGCATCAATTGTCATGATTGTGTGTCGTATGCTTCAAGGATTTTCAGCTATTGGAGAATTTGTTGGTGCGCTCATATATATTACTGAAACAACACAAGCGCCTCGTTCTTATCTCTATACAACCCTTGTCATCTTTTTTACAAATTTGGGAAGCACATTTGCTCTTCTCGTGGGGACTCTTTTTCTTTTAACGAACAGCGAGGAAGGCTGGCGCACGGCATTTTATTTTGGCGCAGGCATTGCAGTTATTGGGTCTGTTGCGCGCACACAGCTCAGAGAAACGCCGGATTTTTTGCAAGAAAAAAATGTGAATCCTCAGAAAAAAACCAAATTAATCGACTTGTTTCCCTCAAAGGAAATACGCAAAAACTTTTGGTGCTATGTGGGAGTTGACTGTTTAAGACCTCTCTACTTTTATTTAACTTTCATTTATTTAGGGGGCTTATTAACAAGTAAATATGGATATACTTATGCGCAAGTTATCACCCAAAATCTCTTTGTAGGAGGTGTAGAAGCATTGGCCTCTTTGTTTTATGGCTGGCTGGCTTTAAAAGTTTATCCCTTGGAAATTTTAAAAGTAAGAGGGCTCATATTCTTATGCTTTTCTCTTTGCTTGCCTTCAATTATGGATCATGCTGCAGGGCCTTTTACCATCTTTGCCATTCAGTGTGGACTCATGATTTTAGGAAAAGGTATTACGCCAGCATATGTTCTATTTCTTCAGGCCTTTCCTCCAATAGGAAGATACACGCAAGCGGCAGCTGCCCATGCTTTATCTAGGGTTTTTACCACATTGGTGACGTCCTTTGGATGTGTAATCATGGCTGAATATCTTGGCTTTGAAGGAATCATGCTTATTTTAATTTCGGCCATTCTTATCTACCTTATCTCAGTTTATCACTTCTCACTTCATCATAAGCCTTCAGAAAATCAAAATATCGTTTTTGTTAATACGAACATGGCTGCTCGAAAAAAGTATCGATAAGAAAATATTGAAAATATTAAATAGAAGAGACTATATATAGAAAACAAAGTGAGGAAAAAAAATGAATCTCAAGAACTTCTTTCTATATATATTATTTTTTATTAGCTACATTTCTGCTGAAGAACTAAAGCCGTATGACTGGAGCCAAGTACTCGAAATTCCACCAGGTACGGATAGGTATCAAGGGGCGCAGGTCCTCCATTTTAAAAGCGCCGATAAGCATTATGGCAAAAGCCTCGAAGCACTCAAGTTTGTGGATGAAAATCTTCTTCATGCTAAAAGATTCCAGTCGGATGCTGAAGTGATCAAATTTGCTTCAGAATCCGTTACTCTTTCTGATGGTATGTTTATAGAAACAGGAACCTGTACAGGAAAGACAATCAACTTTATTGCAGGTCTTAACCCCCATCGCCTTGTTTACGGGTTTGATTCATTTGAAGGCTTACCTGAAGCTTGGATACGAAAAGATATGGTTTTTCAAAAAGGTACCTTTGCTTTTAAAAAGGATGCTCCGTTTCCTGCCGTCCTTCAAAATGTCCGCCTTTATAAGGGATGGTTCAAAGATGCTTTGCCAGTTTTTAAAGCAAAGATTCTTAAAAAAACACCCATTGCATTCCTACATGTTGATTGTGCTATTTATAGTTCCACGCGCGATGTTCTAACAATCTTGGGAGATAACATTGTGGATGGCACCATTATTGTATTTGATGAACTCTATAATTACCCAGGCTATGAAAATCATGAATGGAAAGCGCTGCAAGAATTCTTAAAAGAAAAACATTATAGAGTAGAGTTTCTTGCTTTTAACGAAAACCATGAGCAAGTGGCCGTAAAAATCATTGCTGATACATGAAAAGTGCGGGTGGGTCATTTAATGTTTTATAGAGCTTAGGAAGTTGTATAATTTAATGGGGTAAAGAAGATGCAAAGATACCTGGTCATTCTCACAATTTTATTTTTTCTGTTTTACCCTCCATTTTTTGCCCTTAATGAGCATATTGGACATGAACACTCTTCAGAGGAAGCACATGCTTTACATGAAAATTCTGATCAACCCACAGTTAAAATGTCAATTTTTCAAATAGATGATAAAGGAGATAAGAAGCTTATTAAAATCAAGCTTTCCCATATTAAAGACGGTAGCCCACTTACGGAAAGTGACTTAAAGGTGGTCCATACAGAAAAAATACATCTTTTGCTTATTGATGATGGTCTTGAAGATTATCATCATATTCATCCCAAAATTGATACTGTGCCTGGTGTTTATACATTTGAATGGTCGCCAAAAAAGAAAGCGAATTATAAAATGTGGGCAGACCTGCACCCCTCATCAACAGATGTTCAAGAATATGTGAGCGTAGATTTAATAACCGGTCAAAAATCTTCTTCTCCTGATAAAACCGTATCTAAAAATATCACGGTTGATAATTATAATTTTATGTTGTCCCTTGAGGATAAAGAGCTTAAAGCAGGAAAAGCTACCTTAGGGAAAATCTATATTTCAGATGAGAAGGGAAAGCCAATTCAAGATTTAGAACCTATTATGGGAGCATTTGCTCATATTGTTGGTTTTGGAGATGATTTGAATTATATCGTTCATGTTCACCCTATGGGTGATGAACCATCAAGTCCAGCAGATAGAGGCGGTCCTGAGCTGCAGTTTCATCTTCAACCTGAAAAGCCCGGTTTCATTAAATTATTTGCTCAAATAAAAATACATGGCAAAGAGCTTTATGTACCGTTTGTAATTAAAGTTGAGGAAAATAATTAGTTTTTATAATTGCTTCAAGACAATGGTTTTATAGAAACACTCAAACAGAACCAGAAAAATCATTGCTGATACAAAAAAATAATTGGATTATGAAAGTAAGAAAAGTTCTTCACCTCTTTTCTCTAATGGGAATAATCAGCGTGATGCATACACCCTTGAGTGCCACTTCTTCACCTCCAAATCCTATGCGCCTTCTTTTGTCTAAATTACGAGGTGGTGATTATGCACATGCTGGCGACCAAGAGGCCATTGATATTATTCTTCGAGAAGTGGAGAAGCTGTGTTCACACTCGAGGACTCAACTGAAAGAAGGCAATGTTTTAGATGTGGGGTGTGGGTTTGGAGGGACGCTTGAATATTTAAAAATAAAAGGATTTAAAAATTTGTATGGGGTGGATATTAATTAATGCTCCATCGCGTATGCCAAAGAAAAGTATGCAGGCATCCATTTTCAAACAGCAGACGCTCTTAAAGTGGTAGAAGTTTACCCCGCTCAGCATTTTGATTTTTTCATTCTTTTTAATTCATTTTATCCATTTCAAGATAAAAAGGCGCTCCTTGACGCGCTTGCAAAAGTTGCAAATCCGGGTGCTCTTATCGTTCTTTTTGATTATTCTGTGCCAACCGCTCAAGCTCATTCCAAAAAGGAAATTAAACTGGTTGATTTCTCTGGTAAGGACATATGGCCTATGGATGTGGAACACTTGAAAGGTGACTTAAATGCCACCGGATGGACATTTTTAAAAGCAGAAGATCTCACGGAGCAATACATAAAGTGGTACAAAGATCTTTTGAAAAATCTTGAGGCGCGTGAAGACACTTCAAAGGGTTCATTCACACCAGACACCACCCAGCGTGTCAAAGACACCTTCTCAGCACTCCTCGAGCGCCTCCATACCCACCGCATGGGCGGTGTTGTTGTGTATGCGCAAAGGGAGTCATTCAAGATGCGACAAATCCATAAATAGTCTGATAAGGCTTAGATTGATTAGAATTATTAAATGTGTTCGTTTGATTGTTTAATTAATATAAATTAAAAGTATTCAATTTTATTATTATTAAATATCAAAGTTAAAATTAAAAACTATAGTCTTGCAACTGGTTAAAATCTTGATATATATAATTCAAAGTTAAATATTAAAAATGAGGATGTTAAGAATATGGATTTGATTGTTCGATTAAATACTTTTTTGTTGGCGTGCGTTATTTTGTTCTTTTCTAATATTGGTTCTCTGCAAGCGAGTGATGATACATCTGGTTCCATTGGAAGTGAAAGTGAATTAGAAAAAGCATTTCGTAAAAGAAGGCAAAGCCAAGGGCTTCCAAGTGCTTTAGTTACCAGTGCATCAGCAGTTGTGGGTGCCGCGATATATCCTGCTCCTTCAGCACAGGAACCATCATCACCTCAGCTGTCTGAATCTCCTCCACGTGGAGATGCTTTGGTGGATTCTGGGGCTGAAGAAAAGAAGCCAAGCATATTAGAATTGATAAGAAGTTTGCAACAAAGTGGGCTTGCTATTGCGGCTTTAAGTGAACTTGCTCCTTCAGAAAATGCTGAGCAAGGAAGCGATGTGCAGCCTCTTGGTTCTTCAAATTCCGAGAAAGCTCCCCATTTATATGAACTCCACGAACTTTTAACCGTTAAAGAACGATGGGGAATAGATCTGGATAGAGTAAGAGAAAGACAAGAGGCTTTAGCATTACGTAGTGAAGAGGAAATGAGAGGAGATATATCAGTTGAGATTTTAAATCTTATGACGAGGAAGGAACGCTTGTTATATGAAATTCCAGCAATCCGAAATCAAATTGATTCTTTAAAGAAAAAACGCGAGTTGGAAAGGCAAAAATTAGAAAAAAAGGATGAGCCTAAGAAAAAGAAAATGCCACCAGAAGAGAAAAAAAGAATAGAGGCCCTTATAGTGCAGCTAACGACTGCTAAAAATGAAACTAAACAATATCTGTTAAGTCACTCTCATTTAAATGAGTTGCACGTACTTGAAGAATTAAGGGTTATACAAGACAAAATATTAAAAGAATTTCCAACATTAAGAAGAGCACAACTGGTTATAATACCTGCTAAAAGGGAATGGGAAAATTTAAAGAAGGAATTGCGTCAAGGGACTTCTGGGGGCCCGAAAGCAAGTGATGATGCAAAAGAATAAATGATTTTTACTCAACGCTCAGACCCTTTGTTAGTTGGCAAAGAGGTGATTGATACGTGTTCCCCCCTTTTTTAACGTAGGTTAAAGTATTTTTCTGTCGTGATATAATAAAAAAATGGCAATATGAGTTGATTTTTTTAAATATAAACATATATTAAAATATGCATAAAAATGAATATTATATATTAACTTATATTATATTTAGAAGGAGATTGTCATGATATTATTACAGGATATTTCAATGAAAGCTATAGTCGGTGGCGGGTCAAAATTAGAACAAATTGGGAATTCAATAAATTATCTTGATACAAAGACCGGCAAAATTACCCAAAATTTATATATGGCCACTTCAAGTGATGCGGCCCTCCAGGATGATGGGGTGTTTGATTTGGAACACGTCGTTCCAGGACTCAATAAGTAATTAGATACTTTGGTGTTTATTATAGGCAAATATTTAAAGAGGGGGTAATGGGGCTTTCTTTTACTCTCTCTTTCTCTTGTTGTTGCAAATTTCTTTCCTCCTCATATTGTTGCCATTCCCGCCTCTTATATTTTAGTCGTTCCAACGAAAGCAGGAACCTAGGCGAAGTTGTTTGTTAACGGAAGCTCCGCATTTCCAGGCCCACAAAAATTGACAATTCACTACTTTTTGCGTATAATAATTCTACTTAAAGAACAATAAGTAAGCATAGCAAATTACAAGCGACGTATTCATAAAACTAAAGCTGGATTTTTTAAGGGAGTCTAACCTTATGAAAAAAATATCTTTTATAACTCTTGCGCTCTCTATAGGTCTAACATCTATCGTCTTTTCAGCAGAACGCCAACAGGGCGAAGTTGCTGTCCCAACTTCTCTGAAGGAATTAATGGCATTGCCAGATACAACAACAGTGCTCAATTTAAGTGAACTGAATGTTGTGAATGACGAAGTTGCTCCCTATAACGTCGAGGATATTTCAATTACAAGACTCATAGAGCAAGCAAAGCTCATGAACGAAAGCGACAGAAGACGAATAACAACTCTCACTATTGAGTCTAGTCTTCTTGGTAATTCTGGATTTAAAAAACTTGCTGAAGGCTTTATCCCCCTCTTTCCATCTCTCCGAGTTCTTAAGCTTTCTTGCGATGGCATAGAAGAGGGCGATGCCCCAACATTGTATAGACTCCTTGCCACCCAGCCTTCCATCTCGTTTGCTAATATTCTGGAAAATAGGCTCGTTCAACGGGTTCGTTACGACGTAAGTAATGGTTTAAATATAGAAGATAAGGCGCGCGTCACTGAGAAAGTTATCGCCTTTCATAAAAGCGAAATTGAGGAAATAGCTTCTCCCCAATTTCCTGCAAAGTGGAAGGAAGTTCACGAACGCTTTTATAAGTTACAAGAAGCCCATTAATTTATTAAATTAATTGCAATTTATCCCACCTCAGAGTTGCTGATGAATAGAAAAATAATATTTTTTCTCTTATTGTTGTTTGCTCTCAATTTACCTACATTCGCAGGAGGTCCAGAAGAGGGATGGTTGGGAGTTCCAAATCTGAATTTTTTTCATAAGGGAAAACCACTTGAGTTTACGCGCAACCATATGCAGCTAGCTCACTTGGAAAAAGATGTTTCTGACATCCTCCCCGCCAATACACCAACCAATATTGTTTTTGTAAGTGTTTCATTTGTCTATGAGGGTCAGTTCAAACAGGAATACATCGTGGGTGGTTCTTCTGGTTTCCCCTATGCCTTCGAAAGTGGTTGGATTTCTCTGGTGAATAATCCTGTTTTAGAGGAAGTTCAAACAGCTATTCGGCCTTATGCTCCCCTTCTTCAAAGACAGGAGGGTTTGGATGGGGGAGAAAGACAGAAGCTTTTAGGTATATGTCAAATGCTGGCAGAAAAGGAACGATCATTTCAATTACTTATGAAAAGAGTTCATTTTCAAGAAAGCCATCCACCCATTAGAGACATTCTTGCTCAAAGTGAAGCAACATTTGCAGGCGTAAGAGAAGGAACACCTGGATATGCTGTACTTCAAGATTTAAGAAAAGATAAAGAGGCCTTTGAGCGTGAGTCTGTAAAACTCGACAATACAAATAGTGACGCTCACACAGCTCTTGAGCAAGCAGGAAAAAAAATGAAGAAAGAAACCGTTCAGGAAAATCTGAAAGAAATAGAAGAAATTACAAAGGCTCATAAGGGACACATCGCAAGGCAAAGTAAGACGGTTGACAATATTAGTAGTAAGGTTGTGGCAACTTACTGGCATAGTGAGCAACGATTTCTCCACTATATACGATTGCAAGCAGCATCCATTTTAGAGAAAATTACTCAAGGTAAAGAACGCCCATACGCCGTGGTTATAAACCTTCATTCTCGTTTTGATATTTGTCCAGTTTGCAGCCATTCTTTGGTGCGCTCATGTGCGATGTCCTCAGGGGCTCTTTTTGAATTTAAAAAAGCTCTTTGCGCAAAATTTGAAATGGAGGACGTACCATTTTTTCTTCTGGCTTCTTTTAGAGAAAAACGTGAAAAATCTCAGTACACTATTGGGACTAGTATACCTCAATCTTTAGAAGAGTTGACAAAATTTCCAGGTGTCTTTCCTCTAATGCAGATCCCATTAGATAAATAGAGGTTGGTAAAATAACTTCATCACGTACTATGGCGAGGGGAGGGTTCTCACGAGCCAATACGACAATCTCGGCTACTGATTCAAAACCAATTATTCAGCGCTTATTAAGTCAAGGAATTCTATGGAGTGCTCTCAACAGAAAATTATTGGGGAATAAGCGCCTGAAAATGAGCACCCTCATACTCATAATAAACATAAGCAATCTCTGCGGCTCCTTGAGGAATAAATTGATGGAGCAAACGCAATTCATCCTTCATTTTGGGGTTTATCTGAAAGATTCTGATTCCTAAATTATTGACATAGGCAACAGCGTCTATTGATGTAAAATTAGAATTTTCATTACCTCCTAAATCTCCTTGAACATCGTGAAGAGTCACCATCATTTCTTCTTTTAAAATATGATGGGTAAGAAAAGACTTGTATGCTTCTAAGGTTTGCGCTCTCTTCCTTAAATCGTCCAAGGCATCATCACCTCTTTGTGCTGCGCTCTGTAGAACCTCTGGAAGTGCTTGGGTGTCTTGGTCATCCGCAATAACAGGTTGTGCAGCCAGCGCGGTTGAGCGGGCTTCTTCTAATATATCAATAGCACTGCGTTGCGCTTCATAAAGTGTGAAGTTAATAGCCTCTTTCACTTCCTTAGGGAGTTGGTGCGGCGTTCTTGCTGCAGAAATAATTTCATTTGCAATCATATAACGCGTAATGACATCGTTTCCCTTGCTTCTCAATTTTCCAATCTCTTCTACAGCAATCAAGCCTAGAGTATTGAAAAAACAACGCATAGAGGTACCTGATACATTTTGCAATTTGAATTTCTTTCCATCTATTGAGTATTCTTTTCCGAGTCCGCCGATTGTATTAATTGGTTTTGCATGGATGGGGAGTCCTTCACTATTTTCTCTTAAAAGAACTTTAACTCCCGTGAATGATGAGGGCTGCAGGGTCTCTACTACATCATCTAAACTAGGATTTTGTCTCAAGTTAACCACTACATCTTCGTGTACGTCGGAGGGTTTTAAGGAGCCTTCGCTTGATTGGGAGTCTGATTTCTCTATTTTCTTAAAATGATAATGGTAAATCATCTCGGGTAGGTTTGTGAAACTTGGAATAAAGCCGCCGACCTTAAAGGTCATATCTTCTTTATCAGCAACAATAGGCACACCTCTGATTTCCCTTTCAAAGTTGTCAAGTCTTCCTACATTACTTTCATATGGATAGAGGGCAGCGGCAACAAATAGGAATTCTAAAGGTTGGTCACGAAATTTATTTTTTAGTGTAGTTAAAAAAGGAGAAAAATTTTCTGAATCATCAGAATGATGAAAATCAGTTATAATAGAATGACCACATCTGCAGCACATGGTATTTCGTGTATAAATTAACGTTCCAACTTTTTTAACCGCACTCGCCTTCTCTCCAAGGTGTTCTACGCAAGAGTCAATAAATGAATCAAAATCGAAGGACATCTTATAGAGAGCAAATTGCTCACTATGAATAAAATCTTGCGTATCTTTTACAGGTCGATAATGGGCCGCCTTTTTTTGAATTTTGACAACAGATACGTGAGGCTTAACTGGTTCAAAAAAGCCATCACATATCTCCCTTTTTATTTTCCTTTGTTCCCTTGCTCTTAAATAATCAAACAAGGGTTCTTTATCGCAAATACGCCAAACAAAAAGCTCCAATTCTTTAGTGAATGTGGTTTCCATGCTTTTAAACAATTCAATATAAGCACTATCAAAAGGATCTTTAAATAACTCCATCCTTTTTTCTGGAAAAAATCTGTAATTACCATCTTCTTCTTTTATTGCTGTTTCACTAAGGGCATCCCAACCGTAAGGACCATCTGATGGAACATACGTTCTATGGCGTCTTCCACTAAAAAAGAAAAAGGGAACAGTCACATTGTCTTTTATAGCTTTTGGTTTATAAAAATAAGGTTTATCACCGACTTGTTTGCCTTCTTGGTCAAAAAATACAAAAGCAAAGCACGCTATGTTCCTTGTTTTGGGAGATTCTTTTTCGTCTTTCTTTTTACCTTCCTCAATTCCGAATGCGTCTGAATCAATCAAGCTGCGCCTTAATTCTTCTGCAGTATCAGAAATATCTCTATAAAATAATTTTTCAGCATCCCATTCAAGATTCTCCCCAGTTTGTATAACAAGACGGGTTGTATGAGCGCGTCGGAAACCATACTTGCATTTACCACAAGCATGCTCTGATGCACTTGTAACAGAGATTAGAAGTGTTAAAAAAAGTATGAGATTTTTTAAGAAGCGTACATAAAAAAAGGATCTATTCATTGCCACCCGATTTTATGATTGCGGCGTATTCATTGATGATATCCATTAGTTTTTGAGTAGGTGGATTGCGAGGAGACAAAGGATTAAATGCAAAATATTCTAGCAGATCTTCTCTTGCTTTACCCTTTAAATAGTCTTGAACGGCTGGCAAAACCTTATCATTATCGAGTTGACTAAAGGCACTTGAAACATCAATCATTTTAAGCCGTGTTCCAATGAGAGGAAGCAGTTCATCTAAGTCTCCTACCTCCATGGTAGAATCAACTATTCTTAATGCCTTTATGGAGGTGTATGCATCACAAAGTTCACGAAGGTCCCTGAAATAATGATCTCTCATGCCAGTGACGCTGATAAGAGTGGGAGGTTTGCTGCTGGTTGACCTATAGGTGGCTATTTCGCTGCTATGGAGTTCAATAATTTGATCTTTTTCGGTAATTTCGAAGGGTGGCCAATTACCAAGCCCATTGCGGTGTTCTACGGACAAAAATGCTGCTTCTAGTGATTCTAATTCTGTTTTTACTTCATAACCTTTAATAGTTTTTGAAAATTCTGTTTTAATCAATTCAGCAGTTTCAGTCTTGCCTTTAGGCACTAATACGAATACTCCGGCGGATGGGTTTGTAAACGATGAACCACTAGTTGAGGCGATACTTCGTAAGGTTTTTTTTGGAGTTGCAGGAGTTTGGATACCAGTATGAACATACTTAACTGCAATGTCAGGATTTTGCTGAATTAAGGTTGAAAGACCAGGTTTAATTTTATTAAATCGAAAACTCGTACCTTCCAATAGTTCTACATAACCAATCAAACGTGAGATTCTTTCATTTTTAGCCACGCGACATAGAAGTTCATTAAAATCAAAAAGAGATAGTCCCTCAGTGTCTTTCAAATCGAGTGTCAAAGCATATTTTTGTTGGGATTCAGGAAAAAAATGAGAATCAAATGTTGACCATTTTGTAACTTTCTTAAAATCAGGGATGGAGATTCTGACGGGCGTTAAGGATTGTGCCTCATCTCCCTTATCATCTCCGTCAGCAGCTAAGACACAGGAAGGTAACAAAATACACATCAACAAGATCATTATTTTGAAAGTAATATTTAGCATCCCATATCTCCAATGTTTGGTACGACTTAAGTCAGTGTGCCAACAAATAAAAATTTCTTTAAATTAAATTAGGGTGGTTGAAATTATTATGATTAAAATCTAAGTTATATTTTTCCAACCATCTCGGACACACCATATCGTATTTATATTATACCAGCTTAAATCTAGGTTTTGCAATTTATTTTCATTCTTGCCTTGTATATTGAGTCTTTCCATCAAGTCGTGTGGTGAAGTAATTCAGAACACCTAAAATAGATGGATTGCTTCGTTTCTTTTGTTGAAATGGTGAAGGGAAATCCTGTTATGCTTTGCTCGGCGTGACAATAGGATGGTTATCCTACCTTTGCGATTTCTAATTTATTAGTGATTATAAGCCAGAAGGTCGTGGTTACTAATTAGGGGGAGCAGAAGACAATACCTTCTTTGCTGCTTCAATGAACTTCATTAGCTTAGGTGATAATCCTTGGTGACTAAAAAACAAAAAAGATTAAGAACAAAAGAATAATTTTAAACAAGGCGCTTAACAGAAAAGTAGGGAAGTGGGAGCTTTGCTCTAAGAGAGCAAATTCCGTTTTTACGATACAAAGCAAGAAGGCGCCAGCGATGATTCCTTGTATACCTGCGTAGAACAAGTGAGGCATATTCTCGGCCATATGAACACCAAAGAAATACCCAAGAAGGCCAAACCCCACAATAAGAGCGCGCGTTCCATTGTGGAATCTCTCCTTATAATGTCTTATCAAGCCATTCTCTTCCAGAAAAATTTCGAAACAGATAACTAAGCTAAATAGATATAAAGAAGCTGTACTGCCTTTTGCGATGGGAGGAAGCACAGACACGGCCACAAAAAGAAACATACCCAAGCAAGATAAGTGTGTATAGTAAAGGAGATTTGAGGGGTCCTCTCCTCGCTTGGTTTTATCGTGGGCAAATTTTTCCAAAGTGTACATGATGAAGAATCCGAACAATATCGTTAAGAATACAACATAAGACACGCGTGGGTATGTTGTGAGATAAGTCCAATGATCTTCTGTCAAAATGAGAGGAATTGTTGAAACAATCCCAGGCATCATCGCAACAATAATGGCAACAATACCTAACCCCCCGGCCATGGAATTAAATTTATCCATATTTTGGGGAAAAAAGCTCCGTAAAGAGTAAGTAAGAATCGGCGTCAACACCACCAAAAACGTGCTAAGATTCAACGGAAGATTTGATGTCAGCATTTTTTCCTCACATTCTTAATCATCGATGATTTGATCTTAAAAGCGAAATAGTTAATGAAAAATTAACAAATACCATCAACCTTAGTAAGGAAGAGAATGGCAGAAAAAGGACCTTCTTAGTAAAACTGAAAACGTGAATCTATTAAGCACCTTTCTCTGGGGATGGGGTTTTTAATTGATTCTTTTGGTATAAATCAAATGCTCTTTGGAGTTTTAAAAATTCATTTATAGTGAGTAGGGGCTTTGTTCCTTTCAAATGATAACTTATCCTTCGATGGTTTAAAGGATTATCTCTATAACATTGTAAACTAACGTTTATATACCCCAATTCTTTCAGAAAACTAATCATTTTAGGGGTTTTATCTAAGATTGTGGCAAGAGTAGCAATACCATAAAAAAAATCTTGATAGTGCTCGTTTAGTAATTCTTGTGGTGACAGGGAGGGTAAAACGAAAATATCCTGTGCTGATTCTTTGAATAGGGGTACTTCCTTTTCTAAAAGATCCATTGCAGCTCTGAGTTTTTTGAATTCTTTAATTTTGAGATAGGCTTGTTTCCATACATTAAAATCAGCGGGGTATAAGCCTACAAAAGGGGACCAATCCTTTGGTTCCAGCGGTTCACTATCACTTGTCATAGCTACATCTGGAACGACTTCAACAATAAGGTCTCCACCTCGTGCTAATAGATGAGTACCATAGCGAATGGCTTCAACTAAAGCTGGCAGATCACTCGGCATCTCGTCTAATCCCCTCATACGGGGGGGAAAGTTTTCGAAAAATAAAACATCAATGGGTTCTTTGAAATAACGGGAAGGTACAAAGTCGAACCAAGATATTTGGATATGCTTGCATTTGTTTTTTGGATGAGCAGGTGAAACGTCAATTAATATGGTCTCTCTCCCGTCAAAACAAGAAGAATGGTCGTGATTCCCATAATATCCTTCTTCTTCCTCAATATCACCCACAAGTTCATCTAAGGGGTTCAAAGATTCATTAAAGTATTGATGAGCAATAGGTCCTGCAAATGGCCTCCCTTCTCCAGAACAACCTACAACCACTGCAACGCCTTTGGGTATATCAAATTCAGAAAGAGCATCCTTCGCTTGAATTTCATTGAGTACTATTAATAATGCAAAAGAAAATAAGCGATTCATCATGAAAGGTACCTCTTAGAATAAATTTTTGTAATGCCAAAGCAATACTATGGCTTAGAGGACAATACAATAAGAATCCTCATCTATATAAAAAGTACTAGACAGCTCTACATTTTGCATGTATGAATAATGTACAACAATCAAAAAATGAGGTTAAAAGATGTCTACAAATAGGATTCGCAAAGAAAATGTATATAATAATTCTATGCAGCTACCCTGCAATGGTCGTGAATTATCAAACCAAGTGCCTACGAAGCTTTTACCTAGATTTGACTGGTCAAAATTTATCAAAACAAGGAAAGACCTTAAACTCGATCAGAACTGTTTAAGTTCGTTTGGTTCTTTTAAATCAATCAAGCTTAAACTGCCTTTTTTTGAAGTATTTATTTCTGCGGGTTATCCCTCTACTGTTGATGATCCCTATGTCAGGCATTTGGATTTAAGTAAGTATCTGATAAAACATCCAAAATCAATTTATTATTATAGAGCTTCTGGCCACTCGATGATCAAGGCAGGAATAAATCATAATGATTTACTTGTTGTAGATACTGCATTGCAACCCAAGCATAGAGATATTGTTATTGCTATACTGAATGGTGAACACACTTTAAGGAGAATATATTTCGATGGAACCCAGATTAAATTACTAACTGCTAATGGTTTGGATAAATTTTTAACAATTACAAGAGGAATGAATTTTTTTGTTCGAGGCGTCGTAACGACTGTTATTCGAACATTTAATCCTCTTCCCTATGATAATCATTTTAAAGACCTCTATTACACCCAATTTTAACTCAATATCCTGAACCATAATTTATTAACAAAAGGAGGTTTTATGTTCAAATTAATGAGTTTTGTAATTTGCTTGGTTATACTCTCTGCGTGTACCCCGCCACCCATCGTCGAAGGAGAAGTGGTTTCGTCGAGAGAAGTACGCCCAGGGGTTACTGAGCATCTGATACAAACAGACAGTCCTCAAATTCCTTATTATATTCTGAGAACCAATAAGAACGATCTTCAAAAGGGGGCTCGGGTTACCCTTGAGATTCAGGTAAATGCTATGGGGAATATCACATAGATTTTATAAGAGTTATGTCGGCAATCACACTAGCATCATTATTTTTTGGTGAGTTTACATTTAAGCTTACAGGATGTTTTAGCAGAGATGGAGACTTATCTGGTAATTGCGCATCGACTAACCATTGATCATAGTTTTCTTTATTCAATACAAAAGGCATTCTACTGTGAATTGGTTTAACAGACTCTTCAGCTTCTTTTGTGATAATTGCAAAACTAAACACACACCCAGCCTCATTTTCCCAAAGGCTCCAAAGTCCAGCAAAAGCAAAAAGGGATTGATCTGTTTTGTAAAAATAATATGGTTGCTTAGGCGATGTTTCATCACACCACTCATAAAATCCCCGTGCGGGTATAAAACATCTTTTTCGCATGTAAGATGGTTTAAAGAGGCGACTCTTATTTATTGTTTCAAAACGAGCATTGATGGGTCGTCTCGGATCTTTTGCTTGCTTGGCCCACGGCGCAAGAAATCCCCATTCCATTAAAGCGAGAAGCTTGTTTTTTTGGTCATCCATATACACAACAGGCATAAGTTGTGAGGGTGCAGCATTATAGGATTCAAAAATAAAGTTGTTTGCATTTTTAATACCGAATTCTTCCTCAACTTCTTTTCCTTTGAGACTAACAGAAAACCTACCGCACATAAGAATCAATCCTCTATGATGCTCATTTTGTGTATTTTAAGTATGCCATTTTTTATGCTTCTTGGTATGCAAAATAAAATGATTTACAAGTATAATAAACACCCTTATGATAAGCGTACACTAATCTAAAATAAAAAAACTTTTCTTTGGAGGAGACGAGAATGGCAAGAGGTGGCGCCCGTCCTGGTGCGGGGAGAAAAACAAACTCAGGCCCTTTTGGCGAACAAACGGTAGCGAGGCGTATTCCTTTATCGCTACTTAAAGATGTTGAGGAATACATTGGTTCCTTTAAAGATTCAAAAAATAAGCAACATTTTAAAATTGGTCACAATCTGAAACAACTCGGTTCGATGCAAGCAAGTAACCTTAATCTCCCTCTTTATGAAAGTCGTGTGGCGGCGGGTTATCCTTCCCCTGCTGACGACAGATTAGAAGCGTCCCTTGATCTCAACCAGCATTTAATCCCCCATCCATCATCAACATTTTTTGTAAGAGCTTCAGGCAATTCGATGATCAATGCTGGAATAAATGATAATGATATTTTGGTTGTTGATAGATCTATTGAGCCTAAGCATGGCGACATTGTTATTGCGGCCTTAAATGGGGAATTAACAGTTAAAAGACTTCATTCTAAAGGGAAAGAGGTTGCTCTTTTGGCTGAAAACCCTGAATACCCTGCCTTTGAAGTGAGAGAGGAAAATGACTTCTTTATTTTAGGTGTCGTCACTTCTGTCATCCACCAGTATTAAGAGATACACCCATCGCCTAAGCATCATTTAATTATGATTTCTCACATTGATAGGTTACCGCAGGTACTCACTCATCCACATATTCACTCTTACCGTAAGAAAGTGTCTCGATCGGAAGCTTGCATGCTGTAAGAAATTAAATTTCATTCAAGTAAAGAGGGGTTTTTAACAAAACCCCAAACCTTATCACACAACCGTATTTTTTACTGTGTAAATATCTACTACTTATATATCCAATTATAGATAAGTAAATTGAACCCATGATTAGATAAATTAAGTATTAAATTTTTTAATCATATTAACACTTAATGCAAGGAGAATATACATGTTAGAGAAGAAAGTAATTTTTAAAAAATCAAGTCTACCATCTGGAATAGTTAGGAATACAACTGTTATGACATTAGCAACATTTTCGCTCTCAAATGCCATGGACCTACCAGCTATTGACCAAAGCGAACAAGACAAGCCAAGAACTGTCTTAGCTGCAGCTTCTGCTGCTGCCTCTGCTGCTGATTTCCTAGCATCTCAAGATATTACGAAAGAGCTCAAAGATGTACCATCTAGCTCAGCCTCAACAGATAGTTTTGACCGATTAGTGCATCTCTTAAACGATCAGAAGGCTCACTTCCGAGTTGTTGAACATGCTGCAGAAGGGCAATGCGATAAAGTAGCAGCTTTACGTGGCTCATCTATAGAACAAAGCGCAAAAGCAATTCTTGTTTCAGCTGAAATCACTAAGAAGCAAAAAGACTATTATCTTTTGGTTTTAGCCGCACATCAAAAGGTCGATTTTGACAAAATTAAAGCAATTACCAATGCCAAGTCGGTCCATATGAGTCAACCTGTGAAAGCTCAGGAACTCACTGGATGCGTAATGGGTTCGATCCCGCCCTTTACGTTTCACCCACAATTGAAGATGATAGTTGACCCTGTTCTTATAGCAGACAAGGCAATGGAGATGGCATTTAATGCCGGCCGTCTTGATCGGTCAATCTTCCTTCGGGTGGAGGATTACATTGCAATTACGAAACCAACAATTAAATCTATATCACAATGATTTTATTTTAAAAAAAGGAGAATATCATGCAAACGAACATTCTAGATTATGAAACTCACCAAGAAATATGTAGAAAGCATTAAACCCCATAAAACTGATGAACTTCTCATCTGGGATTGTGAAATTAAAGGGTTTGGGTTGAGGGTGTATCCAACAGGAAGAAGAACCTATTTTGTGCAATATCGCAATGAGTTTCAACGAACACGTCGCAAGAAGATTGGCGTACATGGAACCGTTACCGCTGAGGAAGCCCGCGAAATAGCAAAAGGTCTTTTAGGCGATGTGGCTAAAGGTTCCGACCCTTCTCAAGAAACTCACCTCCGAAAAACGAGACCTTCTGTTTCAGATTTAGCTAATCAGTATCTTGAAGTTCATGCAAAGACAAACAAGCGGCCCAAGAGTTTTCGTGAAGATCAGCAAATGTTAGAGAAAATTATTCTCAAGCGTTGGCCTGATAAAAAAGTTGAAGAGATCACGACACAAGACGTTCAATATCTACACCATGATTTGAGAAAAACACCCTACATGGCAAATCGTGTCTGCGCATTATTGAGTAAGATGTTTAATATCGCCATTCATTGGAAATGGCGCACGGATAATCCTGTTAATGGCGTATCAAAATACCAGGAGCAAAAACGCAATCGATGGCTCGACGAAGAAGAGCTAAAAAGACTCGGCTTGAGCCTCGCAAGCTATCCTAATCAAAATGTTGCTAATGCTATTTGGTTACTTGTACTAACAGGTTCGCGACGTAATGAAGTTTTACGAGCAACTTGGGATCAATTTGATTTGGAAAAAGGTATTTGGACAAAACCAGCACATACAACCAAACAAAAGCGAATGGAATATCTGCCTCTTTCGCAGCAAACAATTGCTCTTTTACAAGAAATGAAGAAGGCATCACAAAGTAACTTCCTTTTTCCTAGTAAGATAGATGGGCAGCCTATACAAGATATAAAAAAGTCTTGGGCAACGATTTTGGAGAGAGCCAGCCTAGAAAATGTACGCCTGCATGATTTACGGCACACTCACGCATCGCATTTGGTATCGAGTGGCCTGAGTCTTAGTATTGTTGGGAAGTTATTAGGACACACCCAAGCTGCCACAAACCAACGATATGCCCATCTAGCGGATGCTCCATTAAGACAAGCAGTCGAATTATTTGGAACCAAAATAAGATATCCCACTAAAAGTATATAGAATTAACTATAGAAAGAATAATATTCAAAGAGCAGTATTGATGGGCAATTTCTTGACTTGATTACTTGATAAGCATATAAGATAAGAACTTCTGAAATCTTTGGTGAAATAAAGCGAACAGATCATGACTGGAACATTTATACGATTTTGTTTTTTCTTTTTATTTGCTTTTTTAAGCACTCAATCACCAAATACCATTTGGGCGGCTGATGATAATGCGAAGAAACAAACTCTTGGAACATCCCCTGCCGCCGCTGCTGCATCGCCTTCTCTTTCAACGGTAAAAATTGAAGAAGTAGAAGATATTGATACCTCACAAAAACCAGTACTCTCACCTCAATTACATTCTCATAAAATGCCCTTCAAACTTGGGTTTGAATTTCAAGAGAGTAGTGGTCTTTGTCCTTGGGGTTTAACAAACTTTACTTTACAAAGAAAACCTATTCTCCTAGTAGCAAATAAAATGAACGCAAAGTCACTATGGCATATTGTAATTGATACAAATGATATAGAGTTTGTTACCAATCCCTTTTCAGATCATGAGTATGAAGACTTAGCAATATGCATGGATAGCATTTTGTCCGCCCTCAATATTCTGGAGGGACTGCTCTCCAAACAACAATCCGTCACTTTTTTAGCTTGGACTGAGCAAATTACGACTGACTTAAGCCGGCATTGTCTAATATCATGCTCTCCCTTGTTTAATAAAGTTTCGAACCAAAATATCACAAAGCCTACACCCAATTGGAAACCTGTAATATCTCCTCAAGTTACAATTCAGCATCCTCTACAATATACAATTCCCTTATTTTTTGGGATTTTTGGCTTTGATTCTCCTTTAATGCTTACTTTTTGTGCCAGCTTACCTTTTAGAGACTTATTTGAAAAAGCTCAGAGAGAAGCAAACTCCGAACTGTTTGACAAAATAATTGAAGGATACAGAAAACCATTGAGTGGTCTAATGTTTTTGCATGCCCTAACCCTAGTTCGAATGACACCCGACGAAGAGTTAACGGATGAACAATTTTTGAACGAAACACTCGAAGGATTAGAAAGTTATCATCAGGTTGATCCCAAAATGAAGTTAACACTTATGTCCCGCCGCCCCATTTCTGCAATGTTCAAAGATCTTCATTTGAGTATGAACTATCAACAAACCTTTATGCAAGCAATGGGTATGAATTTTGGCTTTAGAGCTTCCTTCAATGTGCCCAAACTGTTCCCAAAGGCTAATTATGCAGAACAATTTTTTGATCAAGCATCAGGACAGATAGTTTCATTGGAAAGATTCCTAGCTCTTTTTACCCCACAGTTTGTCGCAAAAAACGAAGGTGTTCTAATGAAGTTACTAAAAAATGGAGTAATGAGTACAACTATGCTTCGAAATATGAAGGAAGAAGTCCACACCAGCGATGATCAATCGGTTGCTCACTTACATCAGGGATACTTTGAAGCTTCTGTGAAAACTATTGAAACTCCTACTAGAAGGTATATAATAAAGATTGCTCCGCCTGGCATACAAAGTTCTCCTAGCAACCATGATGCCTTATCTCCCCCATGGTTTCTAGAAAGTGATAATTCAATGGGTGCATATAAACAGGAGATGAACCCACAAGAAGCTAGGTATGGAGGAGCAATAGTAGAAGCACGAGGTATAAAATTTGTCCACTCTTGGTTTTATAAAAAAGCCAAGCTGAAAGGAGAACCAAATGGTAGATTTCTTACAAAATCTGACAGTCAGCTAAAACATGAAGCGCTTGCCTTATTTGGATTTTTAAGGGAATTTGCCACGCCCCAAGACCTCGCTGATATAACTTTGGGCATGAGTTATGCTATATTAAAGCATTAAGAAAGGAGACACAAAATGTTAAAATATTTATTATGGGGTTTTGCAATAGTTTATTCAACCACACAGCCTATAGTAGGATGCGATGCGCGTCTTCTAGATTCTGAAGCAGAGACTATGAATTTTAACATAAGTGCTGGAGCTAAGATATCTGTCAGTACCGTTAGAGAAAGCTTAAATTTCATATATGACGTTGAGAAAGTAGACCCAAAATACTCCAATCCTAGAATATTCTCCGAGTTATACGATTCTTTAAACAGAGAGATACCTACAAACAACTTCTTGTCATTTATGCAGCTATGTAAGCAGGTTTATGAGCAAGAAACGTCACCTACAACTAAAGGTGCCGTCCATATGCTTTTAGAAAAGGTTGGAAAGAAGGCACAACCTCAGTACAGATTAGAGCAAAGGCATATGGCAGTTAAAGTGGAAGCCGAGAGGGCAGAGAAGGATATCGATCTTGCACAAATGGTCGATTATTTTTCAAATATAGACAAGTCACCCATGCAACCACGTTCTCCCAACAACTCAACCACTTCGGTACACTAAGTTTGTTTGTTGAGAGAAAAACTTTTCAAATAACGATGGGGTGGGTTGGGGCTAGTAATAGCGACTAAAAAACAACCAAACCACCCATCTAACTCGTCTGCCCAAACGGGCAGATCGATGTGGTCATAATGACCGGATCGATCTGGTCAAATTGACCAGATCTTATATTGTATTGATACAGAGAATACTAGTTCAGAGAATACTCTTCCTCCTCCTAAAGTCCTCCTCCTTCAGCAAAATCAGATCGAAAAAAAGAAGAAGAGGAAGAAGATGATAAATTTTTAATTAAGTTTAATTTAAATTAGCCTTTAATCTTCTGTAAATGATCGCCCGATGACCTTTGACTTCATTTTTAGGGAAAGGTAGTGGGGGTCAACTTAAAATCACCATACAAAGCTTTTAGGTGGCTTTGCGAAGACAATGACAGATTAGAGCCATTTGAATGAGCAGACTTTGAAAAGAAACCTAGGCAATCAGCCAACAATTCATCAGGATTCTCGGTAGGGATAAAAACATCTCAATACAAACGCTGCGATAACACCCCTATCAGCAGCTTACCAAAACACCGAGAACAATCCCATCTAAAAACCAAAAATTCCTCAATTTTCATGATACGTTGCATGCAACAAAAGCGCCGTTGCATCTGCAACATGTAAGCGCGCATTTCTCAACTTTTCGAAATGAATGATCGATGAGGTTTAATTTTTTGATTCTCAAAATAAGCCTAAACTGAAAAGTTCAAATGGGGGTCATAGGGGGTAAGCTACCCCTCTATAAAGAATGAATGCCCAAAATAATTGTATAAAAGGAGAGCCCTGCTTCCTTATAAAAAAAATGATAACCAGCTGATGAATTGCATATCAATATTAAACAATAATAGTTATTTTACCTTAAGCGCTAGAATACTCTTTAATTTTTAGAAAGGGAAAAAAGTAGGGAATGACAGTAAAGAAACATGAAATCATAATATCTGTAGAGGATAGTATAAAAATTGTTCTGCATGACATTTCTCGAGCATCTCAATTTGCAAAATTTACGCAGGCAGGAATATATAAGCCTAAAAAAATAAATAATTATAAAGAAGATAACAAAATAGAATCTTACCATAGCTCTTCTCCCATAAATAGGAAATATTTTAAAAACTGGGAAAAAGAATTTATCATTTGGTCATTAAACAATTCCTTTAATTTATTAATTGAATCATTCTTTACGTTTATTGAACACCTAGTTTTTCTTTTAGAGATCAACAAGAAAGAAATTGTTCTGCAACCCGGAGATGAGCTTTCGACAATACTTAAAAAGCATCAGGATGAGATTAGGAAAAAACATCGTGACTACTCGGCTATGGAAAAAGCCCTAAAAGGCCACAACATTATTCTTTCAAAAGAAGTTTGCCAAGTTATCAACAGCTTCAACGAAATCAGAGTTATTTTAACCCACTTTCGCAGTATTGCATACGAGAGGAAAAAACTTCCTGTTAAAGATGGAAAGGTTCAGTTGTGGTGGTATTTTCCCGAAGTCATAGAAGTAGACCTTGCATCAGGAAAAGAAATGAAAATAAATGAGAATATCGGTTTGCCAAATAGAGCTATTGCCGTAAGGCCTCGCTCTTTACACCATAAAGTAATTAATATTGGTAAGCCCGTTGTTTTTTCATTTACTGAAATACAGCATATTGCTTATACCTTTAGGTTAATAATTAACGAAATTAATAAAATGGCAGAACTTGCTTTAAAGCCAATTCAATAAAGCTTTGGGATCTTCACCTTTTATTTTCATTGCATACTTAATCTTAAGATTTAGAAAGTTACTATATTCATGGCGGTTGCTGCCGCTTACTCTCTCCGCCACCCAAAACGTCTAATACACAGGGGACGCATAGGCGTGTCGGAGCGACTGGCTCTTTTCCAGTCATAATGATAGGAGAGACTTATGTCTAAACTATATCGTGATGCCATCACAGGCCAGTATGTTACAGAGGATTACGCCAGCGTCATCCAAAAACAATTGTCATTGAAATGGTAAAGCCAAAATTAAAGTATTCTGGCACCGGCAAGAATTAAGGAGACCAACATGTACCAAATAGGAAAAAGTTATTGGGGCAAACTTTCGGATGTTTGGTATCAAAAAATATTTTTTAAACCAGATGGACTTCCCACATATACCTATTACTATAAAAACAAGCATGGCAATCCGAACACTGTTTGTGAAATTGACATACCTATATCAAGACAACTTTGCGCGTACAAGTTGATAGAGAAAGATATTAGAGAGACTCTGAGCTTCCATAATGAGCTGCTCAAAATAATTGATGAACCGAACTCTCAAATACTTGTAAAAGCATTGGTAAAATCAGTGGTTATAACTTATGGAAAATGTTTTGTGCAAGCTGATGGAAGGAAAATCAAACTCAGTAAAGACATTATTCCTACACAATATAAAAATGTCCATGAAGACCTAATAAATATGCGTCATGAATATATTGCCCATGCTGGTAGTTCAAAACTTGAAAAATGTTCATTTGTTTTTCTTATCCCCTCAGAAAAGATATATCGCAGAGGACAAATGGGAGAAGCCTCGGTTGTTACTGAACTGTATCAATATATATATGATTCAAGTTTTTTTGAAACTTACAAGCCCTTGGTTAGCGAAATACATAAAAAAGTAAATGAAAAAATATTATCATTAACAGAAAAACTGAGTAAAGAAATTGAAATGGTTCCGCCAAATGATTTTTATAGGCTAACAACGGGTAATGAGTCGAGAATTACCTTAAGAGATAAAGATTGGGAAAATTTAAAAAGCACTTCAAAATAATTTGATGCATTTTGAACAAACACACTCTTCCTATGTTGAGAAAGCCAAAATGGCATAGTGAATTTTCGCCATTTGCTTCCGATATGCTTCCGGAAATTTTTTTGAGTTTCTTGGAATCGCTTGATGACCGCAAGATCCCTGGTGCTGAAGAGAGGAATCGAACCTCCGACCTACTGATTACGAATCTGTCTCTCGATACGATATTTTTCATTATTTATCAAGAATTTAACGGCGCATTTCTGAGGTTCAAAATTTCATTCTCTCCAAATTCTCACCAAGTGAAATAATTTCGTTGTTTTAACTCATATGTTACCATTTATGTAATTTATAAACTATCTCATAACGAAATCTTTGAAGAAAGAAAGAGCCTTCCAAAGTATCACAAATGTTCTTGTTTATTTACAAAGGACAATCAGTTTAATTATTTTCTTAGTAATCTGCGCACGCAGCTTCTAAAACACCTTTTACTCCCTCAAAGAGTGAAATTTTTGGTTGCCAATTAAACAATTTTCTCGCTAAGGATATATCAAATGAAACAGAGTTCGCATCAAACGTTCTGGCTGGCGTTTTAATCACCTTTATAGGCCGACCTGCGGCTTTTACGAATGTTTCATAAAGTTCCTCAAGATTAACAGTAACTCCAGATCCTACGTTGACAGTTAAGCCTGCATAACGCGATTGGGAGCTGTTTATAATTTTTAATGCAATATCCACTAGGTCGAAGATATTGAGAAAATCTCTCCCCGCATTTCCCATTATTTCTATTGGTTGGTCACTACATATTTTTTGTGCCCAATGAGTTATAACACCAAAACCCGGCTTGGGTTTCTGGTGAGGTCCGTAAATGTTAGACAGTCTCAATATTAGAGAGTCCACCCAATCAGATTGCCGCACTATGGCTTCTTGATCTAACTTGCCACGTCCATAATGGTTGGCAGGTAATAAAGGCGAAGATTCAGTAAAAGGGCGTGGCCCAGAAAGGTCATATACTGCTCCTGCAGAAGAAGCAAATACGAACAAAGGTCGCGTCTTGAGATTTTTTAACCTATCTAAAAATTGAATAAGACTATGTAGATCATACTCGAGATTTGTAATGTTATTCGCTGCACTATGCGGTGTAGATGATCCAGCCACATAGAATACGATGTCTGGATTGCAAATTTCTGTTTTGCTGCTCCGGGTAACAGCGATTGGGTTGTACCCATTTTGACTGAGTCCTTTGACGATGGCGCTTCCAATAAATCCATCGGCTCCAACCACTGTCACACTCTTCATAAAATTCTCTCCTATCATTTTACTATTGGTGTTTTACCTTAAAGAGCTGTTGCTTTGTTTCATTTTAAGGATAGCTTTCGAACCTGCGATGCAGCTGGTTGATGCATACTGAGGAAGTTTCACTATACCTTCATGTTGCACCGGCCAGGCGTTCTGAAGGTCACAAATTACTGTCTTGTAGTCTCATCACCTTCAGCCCAGTTATTAGTAAGCAATGCCGCGTTGCTGCTTAAATGCCGTAATGTTAGTAGCATTTCGTTCATACTGATTGCGCTATCAAATCTTTCTTCTATGGATACACTATTACACCCCAGTGTTTGTAATTTTTTAAAAAACGATTGCTGGTATTCTTCTTGAATTATTCCTGATCCACGTGGGAGGTATGATGTATGAGCGTGGGCTATTTTGCTCTTATTTAATTCATCTTTAATGCTCAGTTGTTCGGTAAAAATATGGTAGCAATCAGCTGTTATTGAAATTTCGGGGATAGCGTTCACTACCTTCTGTGCTTCAGCGCAGGAGTTTATTAAATTTGTTTCCCCCCTGTGGAGCGGCTCAATTGTAAGCATTTGATTTCTATCATTACAAATGTTCTTAGCTTTCGTAATGAAATCTAAAAGCTGCTCATATGCTTTGGCTCGATTGAAATGCTCAGGGATATTCCGTGCTTGGCCGCTACCGAAAACGATCTTTTGTACGCCTAAAGTGGCAGCAAGATCAGTCATTTGCGTAAAAATTTTAAGAGCATGCGCGTGGTCGGCGTCTTCTCCGACAACTCTTGCCCCAAACTCTCGTGGCAGTGGTGATGTCATGGCTTCTATTGATACACGCTCTAATTCTAATAATTCCTTGAGATTTTTATCTCGAGAAAGCTTAAGAAGAAAATCACCTTTTATTTCGAAGTAATCAAAGGCGCATTTTTCAGTCCATGCTAGATGACCACTATCAGAAAGAACATACCCAATACGCATCATAATTAATCCTTAGAGTAATTTTCCACAGACTTTGAAAGCAATTGAAGCTCAGTTTGTATTACTGACAATCCGTCTTTGAGATCTGATTCATCGATGGATAATGGTGGATATAATCTTACTCTGCTTCCATACGCCATAGCCATAACTCCACGATTCAGCAAAGAGGAAAAAAACTGTCGTGTTAATTCATCAGGTAAGGGGCGATTTGTGCCGGGAAAGACTAACTCTAAACCAATCATAAGGCCTAAGCTTCCAGTATTTCCAACCACTGGTAGTTCTTTAGACCATGGTGCAATGATACTTTCAACTACCTTTCCTAATTCATTGCCTCTTTCGATGAGCTTTTCTTCGCGAATGACTTCAAGCGTTGCTAAGGCAGCTGCAGTCGATAAAGGATTCCCACCAAAAGTTGAGGAGGCGGCACTTGGTGAAGCAAATGAAGTATTTTTAACCAGGGTCGCATCGCTTATTATTGCGCTTGTAGGTACCCCAGAACCCATGGCTTTACCAAGAACTAAAATATCCGGCACTACGCCTTCATGTTCAAAAGCGAAAAATCTCCCGGTTCTTCCAAAGCCTGTTATTACCTCGTCGAAAATCAGTAATGCTCCAAGGTCGTCAGCCAGTTTGCGTATCTCTTTAATATACCCTGGAGGCGGAACAATATTTCCATTAGTGCCTTGGACTGGCTCTATAATTATGGCTGCAATATTACTTGTAGTACTTTCTTTTATTATGTTTTTTGCAAGACTTGCACAGGCATACTGACAATCTGGAAATTTGAGTTTTAGAGGACATCGGTAACAGTAGGCGTAGGGAATATGATGAGTGCCTGGCGGCAAGGGTCCCACGTCTTTTTTTCGTGGCCCAGTATGAAGACTTATTGCTCCTTGTGTCTTGCCATGGAAGCCACCCCAAAAACTTATTACTTCCTCTCGACCGGTTGCGGCTCGTGCAAGTCGAATAGCTGCTTCAACCGCTTCACTACCAGTAGAATACATGTGTATTTGCTTAAGATTAGATGGCAGAAACTCCGCTAAACTTTCATAAAGTTGGGCACGTACATCCGTATAGAAAGTGCCGACTGAACATCGCGCAAACTGCTTTATCACACCCTCTAGAAACTTCGGATGAGAATGTCCAATATTACAAACACCAACGCCAGTGAAAAAATCGATATACCGATTACCATCAATATCCCAAATATACGCGTTTTCTGCACGGTCAACTACTATATTTGCATATTCATTAATTGCGGGTCCTCCCGGTAGCGCGTGATTCGAAATTGTAGATATTATTTTTTGAGTTGTTGGCGAAAGATCTTTATCCCTTCTACTTTCCATGCGAGCATTTACCCTTCATTATGATTTTTTGGAAGCATTTACTCTTGGCAAGGCTTCACCATACGGCCCTTCTGGTTGGTTAACCGCCAATATTGGCTGAAGTATTTTATTTGCTTTTGAATCTCGATCGTTGGAAGTAACTAGTCGTGCCAAGGCTTCCCCTCCAAGTCCTTCCGGCTGGTTAGCTGCCAATATAGATTGGAGTATTTCAATATCTGCTTTGGCATCGATCACGTCAGTAGGCACACTTTTATTTGTCGTTATGCATTGATAGAAAACTCTTAACTCTTCTTTAAATGCATTATCAAAAGAAACCTCTACTTTATTAGTTACTAATCTTCCGTTGTGCATATATTCTTGGGAAACAATTGTTGGTACATTTTTCAAAAATGGGGAACTGAATTTTACCTGGATACGATCTGAATCTGAATACACCGAGAGCTCTTCAACATAATTTCGAACTCCGGCTAAGTATGACCATGTCAGTACTATATGATGTTTTTTCCCATAATCTAAGACTGTATTAATGGTCGGATAATTAGAATCTATAGGCCATATCTGCGTTGATAAGACTCCGATAGGTTCACCAAAAATAGCGCGTAATGCATTGGTATTATGGACAATGCTACTGAGCAAAGCATCGTAGTAAACAAATTTTAAATTTTCAGAAATATTGCCTACAGCGTGTGTTATGATCTTATTATGTTCTTGAATTCGAGCTTCTTTCACTTCTTTTGCTACATCATCGAAACGTAGGACACCGTGCATATCGAAGTACTGCTGCTCACTAGGATGAAGAACTGTCAATTGGGTATAACGAGGGTTTTCTATCTGTTTAGCAAGGTCAAGAGCATATTTAAAACCAGGATCGTAACGTTTCATATAGCCGACCATTACGACCTTGTTAGTTTTCTCTGTAACTTTTTCAATTTCTTCGGCTTCTTTTACTGTAAAACAAAGCGGTTTTTCACAGAAAACATGTTTTCCTGCTTTTAAAGCTTGCAAAATAAGGGGTGCATGAGATCCTTCGGTTAGGACGAATACAGCATCGATATCAGATTCAAGAAACGTCGCGTATTCAGTAAACCTATAGTTAGTGGCAACACTATATTGTTGACCTATAGCGTGTAAGAGTTGAGGAGAAAAGTCACATATGGCTTTGATTTCAAAGAGCTCATTAAGATCTCTGAGATGCGGAAGGTGCATGATTTGTGCAATTGCACCACATCCAACTACACCTACTTTAATGCGTCCTATATCTGGCATTGTTAAATCACTCCGACATAATGATGGGGAAACACCAAATAAATCATCGTGATGCTAACCCTTATTGATTTTTGTAAATTGGGTCAAACAAGTAATTTCTTGTCTCTAATTTCAGGACATTATTATCAGGTCCAAATTTCTCTGTCCATAAGATTTTCTTAAATATTTTTCTATATCTAACTTTGATAAAAAGGATAAAAGGTGACTGACCTCAAATTGATTTAGTATGAAAACGAAAAGGCAAAATTATCTTAAAAAATGCAGTAGAAAGATTGTAAAACCCTACCGACATTACATAAGTTATATAAATTAAAGCTATTAAAGAAAAGTTCACAAACATACGTCATCTTTGGGAAAAAATTAGATTGACAAATAAATTCCAAGAGGTTTAATTTGTGATACTTTAATAAAAATTTTAATAAAAAAAGACGTACTAAGAATCTGATCTTAAGAATAAAAGCAACTAAGTCAGGAGGATATCATGAGAATTCTTTCAACTTGTAAAATTGTTTTATTTAATGCCATTAGATTAATCATATTAACGTGTAGTTTTATTCAATGCATGTGGGGGGCGGAAGATCCTTCCGGCCAAAAGGATGAACAACTACAGCCCCTTTCGTTTATAACAGACCAAACTTCTCCCCCAACAAAAGCTTTTATAAAACAAGTGGTTGAGCGGTGGAATAGTGACAAAAGTAGAAGGCCGGTAAAGCATGTTTTTATAGATCATGAGGAACTCAGAGGCTTGCTTGAAAGTTACCTCACTAGCTCAAATCCTCCCGATATTTTGACTTGGTTTGCAGGAAATCGCATGAAGTCCTTCATTGATCGTGAACTCATGATTAAGACAGCATCAATTAGCGGAATTTCCACGTTGAATGCCGCGCTTCAACCTAGATTTCAAAGAATGATTGAAAACGGAGATGCTCGATATTTTCTACCGACTTCCTATTATTGGTGGGGCATATATTATCGTCCATCCATTTTTAAAGAAGCAGGAATTGATATGCCTATCAACAATTGGCAAGAACTTACTGTTGCTGCTGAAAAATTACGTTCAAAAAGTATAGTTCCTTTTGCATTAGGCTCACGTTACCGTTGTGCTGCTACAGCTTGGTTTGATTACCTAAATATGAGGTTGAATGGCCCAGAATTTCATCAGCAACTATTGGATTTGAAAATACCGTACACTGATGAGCGTGTTAAAAGAGTACTTTCATTCTTTCGAAAGTTACAAGAAAGTGGATGGTTTGGTTCTGACAAGGCAAATTCCTATGATGAAGAAGAAGCTGTAGGAAGGGTGTTTAGTGGTAAAGCTGGAATGACTTTGATCGGAAGCTATGTTCAGGATGAGTATGTGCCTTCAGACAGTATTGAACATCTTGATTTTTTTAGATTTCCAATCATAGATGAAAGTATTCCAATAGGAGAAGATACTCCAATAGACGGTTTTTTTGCTGCCGGGCGTTCAAAATTTTCAAGTGATGCTGGAGATTTTTTACTATACTTAGGTTCAAAAGAGGTTCAAGAATTAGCTTCAAGATCAATCACAGCTATACCTACGCGCGCAGACATTGATTTTAAAAATGTAAAAAAGGATGTAGCCATAGGTCGCGAAATGATAGATCGCGCTGATCGTCTTTTCCAATTTTACGATTTAGATACCGTGTGGGAAATATCTAATGTCGGTATGTCTTTGATAAATGAATTTGTAAGCTATGAATCTGATGAATCTACAGTTCTACAGCGAATTGAAAAGGCTCGTCTCGGATTCTTACACCGAAGTGATTAATATGGAGAAAATTGTATGAGTGCATCATCGCTTGCAGTAATGAGTAGTAATGAACTCGCAATAAATGGGGGGAAATCTATTCGCACTTCACCATGGAATGCATGGCCGATTGCTAATGACCAAACAATGGCTAACGTTGAAGCTGTAATGCGATCAGGACGATGGGCGATTAGCGGAGCCTACACTGGTTCTATGGGCTATGAGCAAAGATTTTGCCGAGCATTTGCTGATTACCAAGGTTCTCCTTATGCTATTGCGACTACGAATGGATCTGCTGCAATAAAGATCGCAATGCAAGAAGTTGGTGTTGGTCCGGGAACGGAAGTTATCGTCCCTGGTTTGACCTGGGTAGCTTGTGCATCAACCGTTGTTGACTTGGGTGCCGTTCCAGTAATTGTTGACATTGATCCCAAAACACTTAGCATATCTTTACAAGCAGCAGAGGCAGCAATCAGTAACAAAACTGTTGCAATTCTTGTAGTGCACGCATATTGTTCTGCCGCTGATATTGATGGCTTTGTTGAGCTTGCAAAGAGAACCGGCATAGCTATAATCGAGGATTGTTCACAGGTCCATGGTGCAGAGTGGCAAGGACAAAAGCTGGGATCATTCGGGCAGCTCGGTGTTTTTAGTTTACAGCAAACAAAGATCCTAACGTGTGGAGAAGGTGGTATTGTAACATGCTGCTCAGAGGAAGCATATAACCGTCTTCAACAGTATCGCGCAAATGGTCGAATTTACACAACCCAACCGAAGTCAAAACAGTTAGAACTTGTGGAAAAGGGTGAGGTTTTTGGTGCAAATCACTGTATGTCAGAAATACATGCTGCAATTGCGCTTGCTCAACTTGAGCTCTTGGATGAACAAAATGCAGTGCGTGAGGATAATGCTTCATATTTAGCAAGTGCCTTAGAAAGCATACCGGGTGTGAATACCATAAAGCCACCAGAAGGACTGACTCGCAGATCATACTATGATTATGTAATTCAGTTAAACCCAGATATAGTGGGACCTTTCTCTATACATCGAGTTGTAGATGCTATGGCTGTAGAGCTGGGTACTTTTATCGAAACATTGGATGCACCAATGAATATAAATGTGCTCTATAACCCACTATTGTCTAAGTTTGCCAGTACGAAAGAACTGACTCAACAATTAAACCCTATAAGATTTGATTTACCTAATGCGAATATAGCTTATAATACTTCTTTCGCTTTTCTTCACCACCTTCTCTTAGGGACAACTAAAGATATGGATGATATAGTATCTGCTGTATCAAAAGTGGTTGGAAACATAGAAAAACTACGAGAGTAAAAATGCAAAGTGTCGAGTTTAGAGACGGCAAAGTTTATAACCCAGAAGGCCTGGAGATTAACGCATCTTTACAGTGCAACATGAGTTGTAAGTCTTGCGCGCACTTGTCGCCACTATATCGAAAGAAAGATGCCGACCCTCAGAGTGTGCGTCACGATTTAGAGATTCTAAATCATTCATATCACGCATCTTATGTAAAAATTTTGGGTGGCGAACCACTCCTACATCCTAATTTGATTGAGCTTATTAAAACAATTATTAGTACTGGTATTGCTGATGAAATTTTATTAGCTACCAATGCAACACTTCTTCATAAGGCACCAGATGAATTGTGGGAAGTACTTGATAGGCTAGAGCTTTCACTCTATCCAAGCAGACTTCCTGATCAAGAAAAAATTGAATCCTTCAAGAAGAAAGCAGCATCACATAAAGTTGAGCTGCTAATAAATTATTATGAAAATTTCCGAATTAGTTATTCGGAAGATAAAAATCGAGATAGTGCTTTAATCCAAGATGTTTATAAAACATGTAAGCTCGCTCATTTCTGGCATTCGCACACAGTTATAGACGGTTGGTTCTACCGTTGTCCTCAAAGTGTTTTTGTCCCCCAGCAAGATGTAGCTGGCGGCTGGAATAGTGAAATTGATGGTTTACGAATTAGTAGTGAGCCGAGATTCGCAGAATCATTGTATAAATTTCTAACACGGTCACAACCACTTAATGCTTGTGAGAACTGTATGGGAAGTGTTGGTAAACTTCATCCACATCAAGAGTTACGAAGAACTGAATGGCGACCTAAAGAGAAATATGAAGATCTTATAAGTCGGGAGTTTTTAGAAGTGTGTCGTAATGACATATCAGCCGATGACGGCTGTGTGCGTTCATCCGAATATTATCCTGTTGAGTAAATTATGTCTGGAATTTCTGTAATTACGCTGACACGTTATAGACCTGTTGAAGTTCGAAGAGCCATTCGTAGTGTGCAACATCAAATAGAGTCTGTTGCGGAGCACATTGTATTGGTTGATGGTGATCCACAAATTGAAGAAAGCGTTAAAGAGTTTATTGAAAGTAGCGGGATTATACGATGTAAAGTCCATCTTGTTCCTCGGACGTCTAGTGATGTGTCCGGCCCTGGTAGATCTTCTGTTTTAAGGAATATGGGAATACAAATGGCGGAAAATCCATGGATAGCATTCCTTGATGATGATAATGAATGGATGCCCAATCATCTGTCATCACTTAAGGCACTTGCTTATCAAAATAATTCTCCTGCGGTATATTCTGAGGTCTCTCTTTTAACTACTATGGGGGAACCTTATCTTGAACAAAGATGGCCATGGGCACACACACTCGAGGAAAGTGAGCAAAAATATTGGGAATATGTGAAGAAAGGCGTCTTAGTTCCTGGGTCCAATGTGATTCATGATCGCCCAGAAGTACGGGACGTTCCTGTTGATACGAGTGCGTGGCTTTTGGACCGCAATTTGCTTTTAGCTGTGCCTTTTAAAGAAAAGTATAGTGTTGAGGATGCTCGAACGCTCACAAGTGAAGACGATAAATTATTTTACTCATTACTTGAACGTAAAGTGGCGCTTGCATGTACCCATCAGCCCACTTTGTTATACTACTTAGGCGGGTATTCTAATAGTGGCGCCACAGTATGGGTTGATGAGGCAATTGAATGGGCAAACTCCGGAAGATAAATCTTAGTAATTAGGGGAAGTTAAATGAGCAAAGATATAGGTATTAAAACGGATTTAGGAAAATATCTATGGGGTGATAGTTTATCTGCCATGCAGGATATTCCAGATGGCAGCGTTGATGTAGTGATATGTTCTCCTCCTTTTGAAGGAGATGCGAATATTCAAGACGCCGACCGTTTGGGTGAAAGGTTTGTCGATTGGTTTGCTAAATTTTTTAATGAGTTCGAAAGATTATTACCACCTCAGGGAGTGGTTGCGTTTGAGCTCGGCGGCTTGTGGCTTGGTGACGCATCTGGGAAGTCTATACAACATTCTTCCTTTTTACGTTATCTAATGTCCCGCGATTGGAAATTAATTCAGGAGCTTTTTTACTTTAACCCTCAGCTTCTGAGACCTCAGCCTAGCGTTGGAATGTCACGGTTACCAGATTCAATTACACCAATTTGGGTGGTGAGTAGAGATTATTCCGGACATTATCAAATGTCCGTCGCTCAGCGCGAGCCGTATGCGCGGTATATTCGTGGTAACTTACTTGAGTTTGATACCTCGGATAAATATGACCAGCAATATGAGCGATATCTGACAGAAAAGGGAGAAAGTGCCTATGCGGATCGTTGGCCCAGTATTGTTCCTGCTTTTTTAATAGAGTTATTGACCGTGCCGGGCCAAACGATTTTAGATCCTTTTGCAGGCACTGGCGCTACCTGTCATGCTGCGAACCGCCTTGGGCGACATTGGATTGGCATCGAGCGTGACAAATCTCTTTCTCAGCACGTAAACGCAATGTTTTCTGACGTAGTTTAAGTTAGCTCAACATTTGAGTTAGACTTTGTTGCCAAAGCAAGAAGTCCTATCTAAAAACTCGTCTGGGTGAGACTGATTTAGGCGTGTGTGTCGGAATATGAGAGCAAGATATATTGGTCGACTACTATGCGCTTTAGACAGTCCAGGGAGATATAATGGAAACTCTTATAACAAAAAGAAATATCAAATCCCTAGTTACACGCTGTGCCACAACTGCACGTAAAGCGGCTAAGTATTTGCCCAGCACGAAGAGCCAAGAGTTATTAAAGGTGGTTAACAAAGGACCTTATCGAGAGGAAGTAACATTATATGATAAAGAGCTTGAAAAAAAAATTCTTCACAATTTATCATTGCAAGAAGGAAATGACGGTTACTTAGGAGAAGAGACCGGACACAACGAGGGAAAGTCAGGAATTAAATGGATCATCGATCCAATAGATGGAACCTCAAATTTTATTCGTCGAATTCCAGCCTATGTCATTTCAATAGCAGCAGAAGTAGACGGACAAATTGTTGCTGCAGCAATATATGATCCTTCTCATCGAGAAACCTTTACAGCTGGTCTTGGTCTAGGAGCTAAATGTAACGGTTATAATATCAACGCTAGCAACACATGCCAGCTCTCCGATGCCATTATTTCGACCGGTTTTTCCAAAAATCCAGAAATTCGTCTAAAGCAGGCAAAACTAATATCTAGACTTTTGCCAAAAGTAAGAGATATTAGAAGCTCTGGCTCTGCTGCCTTGGACCTTTGTTGGTTAGCAGCTGGGAGACTAGACGCATACTATGAGCAGGATCTACGCTATTGGGATTTAGCCGCAGGATCATTAATAGCCAGCGAAGCAGGAGTAGATATAGTAGTTCATGGCGATTTCGTGTCTGGAGCAGCTCCAGCGATATCACAACAACTTAATAATTTTTTGAAGTAGTTACTTTTGCAAATTTCACACATATATGGAATACAATCTTCGAGCTCGAGGTAATCGTTAACTAGAATTCAACATGAAAAAATTTTTTCGTAAATTCTACGTTACTACATGAGGTCTATTAAAATATAGGTGACTCTTCAGTTTAAAAAATCATGTTGATATGTTTCCATCAATAGGGTTGAAATGCGCTCACGGATGACCATTTTTTTGATCGATTAACCATCTATTAATCGACTTTTCTTTCTGTATGTTTATGCTATAGTCGCTTCGTGCGGCTACTCAGAAAATGTTTTTGCATTCATGAGTTCTAAAATTCAATGGAGTAAGCAACATGAAAGGTGCGATTATAGGCTTCGGATTGATAGCGACTGGACATCTCGCAGGCTATCGGCAGTGTAAAGACCTTTCTGTGACGTCCATTGTCGATGTTTCACCACAGAGACGACGCATTGCAGAAGAAAGTTTTGGATTAAAGACGTATTCCACGTTTGAGGAACTTGTTCAATCTCAAGATCTAGATTTTATTGACGTGTGTACACCACCTAACACCCATGCCTTATATAGTGCGCAAGCTCTAGATGCTGGTTATCATACTTTATGCGAAAAGCCTGTATTTTTGCCAGACCAGTCGGGATATCAAAAACAGATATCAAAAATACAATCAAGCAATAAACTCTTTTATCCTTGTCACGTCTACAAGTTTTCTCCCATGCTGAATGAAGTGCGAAAAATCGTACAAGAAGGAAAACTGGGCAAAATTGTGCGCGCAGATTTTAAAACACTCCGTATAGGTCACGCGTTGGGTGTTGAAGGTTGGGATCCAGATTGGCGGAGGAAACTAAGTATATCAAAAGGCGGTATCCTTCGGGATCATGGGCCACATAGCATTTACGCAGCAATGAATTTAACAAATTCAGTGCCTCTAGCAGTTTCATGCATCGCTGGACGATTTCGCGATGGATTCCCGGAAACTGAGGACACAGCTTTTGTTCGTATGAAATGTACTAATGATGTAGAAGTCAGCTTTACGCTTTCATGGTCGGCAAATCACAGAAGCACCTGTTATAGCATCTCAGGAACGCGAGGATCAATTCTTGTAGAAGACGATGAACTCACTTATGCATCGGATGGAAAAATCAGAAAAACCATAATTCGTTCGGATTTCAATGATCCTTCACATAAAAGTTGGTTTCGAGACATGTTTATTGACTTTGAGGACTTAATTAGAAATCCGGCAAAACGTGCCCCATTAATAGTTGAGGCTCTCGTAACCTCGGCAGCTATAGATGCCGCATATGATTCCAGTTCTCAATCAGGAGGATGGATTGATTTAAATACGCCGACATACCCTGTAGCTTAAACTAAGCATTACTGGTTGAAAGACATGGGGTTTTTGTTTCAGAGTATTTCGAAAATAATTATGGTAGGTATATAATCAGATGAACCGACTAGTTTCAAAGTATAAGACTAGCAGGATTTATCCTCGCAAGGCTCGCATTATGCTAATTTTTCTCAGGCTACTAAATTTACGCTAAGCAGCCTAACTGACTTGACTTTCCAGATAGTATGATTGCCCGATATCCGGGCATTTTTGTGTTCCAAAAAGGTATTGAGTGACGTTGTTTTTTAGGTTCTTACCGTTGATACGAACTTGCCAACGTTATGCAGAGTAGTATAATCATAAAATTTTATGGACATTAAAAATTGGATTTGATATTTATCTCTTGTTCTCTTGAAAGCAGAATTATAGTTATCAAATAATAATAGGGAAAATGTTATGAGTGAACATAAAGCTCCACCGCACTTGGATGATGAAACTGCGAACCGTTATCGTAAGGAAGCATATGCGTATGCTATAGATTGGAAAAATACCAGTAATCAGTCTCCATATTCCAGTAGCAGATCAACCTTTTCAAATAACAATGATAAAGACCTTGTTGAACTTTATATGAGCAGAAAAGGAAAGAATACAGAAGGAGTTTGGAAATGGCTTCATTATTTAGAAGCATATAATAACCACTTTCAAAGATTCATTAATAAGGAAGTTCACATTCTTGAAATTGGCGTTTATTCTGGAGGGAGCCTCTCTCTTTGGAGAGAATACTTTGGCAGTAAATGCCATGTATACGGGGTTGACATTGAAGATTGCACTCAGTTTTCTGACGAGAATACAAAAATTTTTGTTGGAGATCAGGCCGACCCTGAACTTTGGAAGAAAATTAAAAAAGAAGTCCCTAGAATTGATATTGTGATTGACGATGGAGGGCATCAAAGTCACCAAATGATCTCGAGTCTTAAAGAAATGCTTCCCCATATAAGTCCAGGTGGAATGTATATTATTGAAGATTTACAGGGAACCTATAATGAGGCCGCTCAATGTTTTATTCAAGGATTAATCGCAGAGTTATATCATTTCAATATAAACACGGAATATTTTAAAACATCACCAGATGATGCTACTAATATCCAAATTTGGCCTCAAGGACTACAGCGGTGGATACGTAGTATAAATATCTATCCTCTTCTCTGCATTATAGAGAAGAATAATAATGAAAAAGATTTACTTGATGCACCTAAAGTTGGTGGGGTTTGGAATCCAATTGCTGAGAAAACTAAAATGTAAATAGTGAAATGTCTATCAGTTATTTCACAAAAGCAGTGTCGCATGTGTTGTGCATATTTAATGCATTAATTCAGACTAGACATAAATGATAATCTCAATATATAAAAGCTTTATGTAAAATTTTTTATATCGAATCGGGCAGGAGAGTCGAAAATGGCAATAAAGTCGAGTGAACCAATAATTTCTGATACACCCCGCGCCTGGTTAGCACTTTTCTTACTATGTTTACCAACTGCTGTGCTCGCGCTAGATATGAGCGCGTTATACTTGGCGCTAGCTCACATTGCCGCATCTTTTGACACCACATCAGTACAAGAATTATGGATATTAGACATTTATCCACTCATGATTGCTGGATTTTTGATGCCAATGGGGGGGTTAAGTGATCGGTGGGGAAACCGCCGCCTCTTATTAATTGGTGCGACTGCATTCATCATACTTTCAGCAATCGCCTCCATGGCACCGACAGCCTCTGCATTAATCATCGTTAGGGCCGCACTAGGGATTGCGGGTGCAACCTTGATGCCTTCGACTCTGGGGCTGATGAGGAAACTATTCGAAAATCCTCAAAAGAGAAGGATAGCTATTTCGATATGGACTTCGGCATTTATGGGAGGATTTGCTATTGGGCCAATAGTCGGGGGCGCTTTAATAGAATATTTTTGGTGGGGTGCAATATTTCTTATGGCTGTTCCTGTCATGCTCCCTCTGTTAATCGCTGGTCCAATGATTTTTCCGAAAGGCCCTGAGGCTGAGAGTCAAAAGGAATATGATTGGCTTAGTAGTATACTGTTTCTTATTACCATCATTCCGTTAGTACATGGACTTAAAACCCTTATGAACGCAGAAACGAAGCTTAATGCTGTGATTTCTGTATTGTGGGGCTTGGTGACCGGGGCAATATTCGTTAAGCGTCAGCTTAAAGCTAACAATCCTCTCCTAGATTTTAAATTAATACTATCCAATTCGGCGTTAGCAACAGCCCTAGCTATACTTTTATTAGGGCCTGCGATTGTTGGTGGCTTGACACTATTCCTCCCTCAATACCTTCAACTTAGTCATGGATATAGTGCTGTTAACGCGGGTGTATCAATAGCACCTGCATCAATTGCACTGATAATTGGAGCGCTTGTATCTCCCTTTCTTTCAGAAAAATTGAGAAGTTGCGGAGCGGTTATTGGAATGGGATTTCTCGTGATGTCGATAGGCCTTGTAACTATAGTTTTAGGAGTTCAGCAAAGTCCAGTATGGGTACTTGTCGGTCTTACAATGGTATATTTTGGTTGTGGTCCATTTGACTCGCTTGGAACTGACATTGTGGTTTCTTCGGCCCCTGAAGGTAAGAGTGCTTCAGCTGGTGCTGCAGTAGAGACAGCAACTGATCTAGGTCTAGGAATTGGTATAGCTCTTTTTGGTACTCTTGGAACAGTTGTCTACCAGCGAATTTTATCTGGCCGTCTTATTGGCGGTCCTATCGAGAGCTCTGTTGTTGAACGCGCTCTGAATTCATTTTCAGTCGTAATGGCAGAAGCATCCACATTGGGAGGATCTCAAGGTGAGTTTCTTCAAGAGCAGGCAAGTGAAGCTTTTGCTGTGGGCCTTGCTACAGTTGCAGGTTCTACTGTAATACTTGCGCTATTCTTATCTGCATTATCATTTAAATTTCTTCGAAAAACCGCTTAAAGAGGCATGAAGAAGGAGGTTATGTAGCCACAGTTAAAGGTAGGATTATAGGGTTTGTGACCCTGGAACGCAAGGAATAGGTCGTTATGGGAGATGGAGATCTACGCTATCTACGTTCTTGAAAGTTTTAAGCGACAATGAGTTAGTAAATTCGTTTGGGAGGCAGCATTGGAATATATGCGTTATCAGAATTTTAAAAATTTCAATGTTTGGGGCCTTAAAGACAGTCTGGAGGAAACGCAGTTCTACAAATAGGAAAGTCAAGTAAGATCGAAATAGTGCACGATATAAAAGGGCATAAATCTCCCAACTGGCTCTAGCAATTAGTACTATAGTTCTCATCTGGGTAAACTAAAGTCTCTAAAGAGCAAGATAAGGAAAGAGTTTCTTCAATTTACTACTAAAGGACATGCCAGAGATCTAATAAAACAAATTAAATGGGTAGATTTAGATACATTTTAATATTCTACCACTTGAATCCAAGATTCAGGATTAATATAACAAAAGGATTATAATGTCATGTCTATAAAAACAGCCGAGATAATGATCGCGGATACGCAATGGGCATGGCTGGCACTTGGTTTGCTTTGCTGTCCCGCAGTAGTGCTAGCATTCGATTTTAGCACGTTATATCTGGCCCTCTCTCACATCGCTGTCTCTTTTAATACCACACCTGTAGAAGAGTTATGGATATTAGACATCTCACCCCTTATGCTCGCTGGATTCTTGATACCGATGGGGGGAATGTGTGATCGGTGGGGAAACAGCCGGGTCTTACTCATCGGTGCTGCTTTCTTCACGGTACTTTTAGCAATAGCTTCCATGACACCGACAGCCTCTGCGTTAATCATCGTAAGAGCTGCAATGGGAATAGCTGGGGCAACTCTGATGCCCGCGACACTAGGATTGATAAGAGAATTATTCCAAAATGCTGAACAGCGGAGACGAGCATTTTCGATTTTTACTTCTGCATACATGTCTGGATTCGCTCTAGGACCGATCATCGGTGGGGCATTATTGGATTTATTTGGGTGGCGTGCGACTTTTTTCTTAGCGGTTCCCATCATGCTTCCACTGCTAATGGCAAATCCGATGATTTTTCGAAAAAGTAAGACAATTGAAGGCCAAAGAGACTATGATTGGCTTAGTAGCATTCTTTTCCTTGCTTCCATACTCCCTTTTGTGCATGGACTTCAGGAACTGGTTAGAGTCGAAATAAATTTCCGTACTGCACTATGTTTGGTGTGCGGATTACTTGCCGGAGGAATGTTTGTTTGGCGTCAACTTAATGCCAGATATCCTTTATTGGATCTCAATCTGATTTTTTCCAATTCAGGGTTAGCAAATGCCTTGTTGACACTTTTTTTGGCGCCCTCCATCATCAACAGCTTAACTTTTTTTGTACCTCAATACCTGCAGTTTACTTATGGATTAAGTGCTGTTGCCGTGGGTGCATCAATCGCACTGGCAGCACTTGGAAAAATTATTGGGGCGCTTTTATCTCCCACTCTTTCTAGAAAAGCCGGAAGCGCGGGAGTGATTATTGGAATGGGGCTGCTCGCGGTATCATTAGGTCTTATTACAATAATGTTTGGTGTAGATCTAGGCCCAGCGTGGGTGCTGGCTGGCCTTTTCGTTGTATATTTAGGTAATGGACCCCTCGACACACTTGGTACTGACATAATGGTTTCCTCCGCTCCTTACGGTAAGAGTGCTTCAGCTGCTGCGGCAGCAGAGACGGCGATTGAACTCGGGGGTGGATTGGGCATTGCAATTTTTGGTATTCTGGGAACAGCTCACTACCAGCGAATTCTGACAGATCGGCTTATAAGTGGTCACATGGAGAGCTCTGTTATAGAACGTGCTCTAAATTCGTTTTCGGTCGTCATGGCAGAAGCCTTCTCGTTGGGCGGTGTGGAAGGTGCATACCTACAAGAACAGGCAAGTGCCGCCTTCGCTTCGAGCATTACAACAGTAGCTGGTTACACCATAATACTTGCGTTATTTTTATCCTTACTATCATTTGTATTTCTAAGGAAAACAGCTTAATGTATTATGTGGTTTTCATCTTTACGATACCGCCTTTAGTCTGTTCGACATCTCATCACGTATAAAAGCCTCTACTTTTTCGTAGGCGACATCATCAGGAAATTGTTCCGGTGGAGACTTCATGAAATAACTGGATGGAGCAATTAATGGCCCCCCAATTCCACGGTCTAAACCTATCTTTGCTGCACGTACTGCATCAATTATAACGCCAGCGGAATTTGGAGAATCCCAAACTTCAAGCTTATATTCAAGAGTAACAGGAATATCACCAAAATTACGGCCCTCTAGGCGAACAAAAGCCCACTTCCGATCATCCAACCACTCAACATAATCAGAAGGTCCAATATGTATGTCTCTTTCAGCTAACACGGCTGAGGTATTTGAAGTTACAGCTTGGGTCTTCGATATCTTCTTAGATACTAGACGATCACGCTCTAACATATTTTTAAAGTCCATGTTGCCGCCTACGTTCAATTGATACGTGCGATCGAGCTTTACTCCTCGCTTTTCAAAAAGTTGTACTAACTCCCGGTGAGTTATAGTCGAACCGATTTGGGATTTAATATCATCACCTATTATTGGGACTCCTGCTTCCTTGAATTTCTTCGCCCATTCAGGATCACTAGCGATAAACACTGGTAATGCATTCACGAAGGCAACGCCTGCATCAATTGCAGCTTGCGCATAGAAACGGGTTGCATTTTCAGAGCCTACTGGAAGATAACAAACTAGAACATCAACGTTGGTACTTTTTAATACACTAACAACGTCCACAGGTGATTTGCTAGACTCTTTTATAGTTTGTCGATAGTAATATCCTAGCCCATCAAATGTTGGGCCGCGAAGGACCTCAACACCAGTCGGTGGCACATCAGATATTTTGATAGTGTTGTTCTCTGATGCGTTAATTGCCTGAGATAAATCTATACCAACCTTGGCCGCGTCAACATCGAAGGCGGCGACAAACTCAATATCTGAGATATGATATTTTCCAAAGCGAACATGCATTAGGCCAGGAACAATTTGATCATCTGGCGCATCCTTATAATATTTAACTCCTTGAACTAACGAAGATGCACAATTTCCTACGCCAACAATTGCCACACGGATTGGATTTTTTGGTCTCATAATATATCTCCTTGCGAGTACCTATTGATGGATAATGAAATTGTAATTTAATGTGTGTCATCATAATGTGTCTATATGTCCTTAGCAACTCCTACTTCAGTTGCTACGATTTGTCGCGGTTTTGATACAATTATTTATGAAGCTTATTTCTTTAGCTATAAATATTTATCGTCCTTCATTGAAAGCACCATCAATCAATGGAAGGTTTTTTTGTGAGAACGTGTGTATCTACTGCCAATATCAGCACTATAATTATATCGTCCTTTAAAATGAGCAGAAGATGTTTGTTTCGCTTGTATATGGCTCTTGGCTTTAAATAAACCAAGGTCTGCAGCTTTCATAATTAATTTTTTATCTTTTTTCTCTATTCTACCCTATAAAAATAGTCAGCTAACGATTTTTTTGTTGGAGAAGGTTTATAAGTACTGAATATTTTTGTGACCCAATAGAAGATATCCCCGTGAAGTTCGTCATAATTATTTTCCCTATTATATTTTTCCCAAAATTCGTCATCTAGAAGTAGCCGAAATTTAGTACAAGTTTGAGAAAGCGCAAGGAGGGATAAAGGGTCTAGTTTGCTAATCATTAAACATAAAATTTTATCTGGGCAAGATTCTAGAAGACTGAATATTCTGTTTATTTTAATGAAATTCTCCTCCACTTCCAATCTTTCGCTAAATACGCCACTTACTATTTCCCATATATTAAGGCAGCAAACTGATATTTGCTCTTCAAAGGATGTAGTTTATTTCATATCACTTATTATAGGCAAAGGTATAAACTCATCAATTTGCACGCAACAATCCGCAGGTGATGGAGGGGTTTCTTGTAGAATATGTTGAGTGCTTCCTAAAAAACCCATGTCGGCAAACAGCATCACTTATGTCCTTGCAAATGGAGGGTATTGAGGTAAGCAGATAAATATATATGATGAATACAAGAGTTTTACATCTTTGAGTGGTATCCATTTTTTAGAAACCTCTTTTCAATTTATAAAGTAATTATTTTTGTATTTCATGTGAATAAAATGATGATGTTCCACATCATATGCGAATTTATTATGCAAAAACCCTTGCTTTAATAGACTGCAATAATTATTATACATTTTAATAAAATAATATATTCCTCTCATTAATAGTGGCAGAAAATCAGAAATGCAACATAACTTAAACAAGTTATTTTTTATTCGTTTCTCGAATTCGATATTAATATTTTGTTATTTTTTAACTCTAACACTCTTAACTTTATCTGTCTCATTTGGAGCTGAGCAAGGCGATTTAATGGGAGAGATTGAATTTCATCCTTTACGTGCCGGTTCTTTGCAAACAGACAAGCCTGAAGGTATCCTACACAGCACTCCACCTCATAAGCTAACAGATGCTACGGCAACAATAAGAAGGAAAGCTATTACTTCAGAGATCACTGAAGAGGACCCCTTAGTTTCATCACAACATACTAACCCTTTAATATCATATACACAGCGCTACATCATTGAAGATCAGCAAGTAGAGGACAGCCAGTGTGCGCGTAGACTGCGTATAGGGGCTAAAATTATAGCTGCATTATATGGATCTACTGGTGGTGTGCCATATATTGAAGTAACTTGCAAGGCAGGTCAGGGGATTCTAGTCTTCTGCGTGGCTTTTGCGAGCGGAAATGTAATAGCTTCCGGAGCTGCAGCAATTTGGGCTGCTTTACGTATTGCTCAAGCATTTGATCCGATCTCTGAAGAGGAGAAAAAAATATTGCATTCCAGCAAATCAAAGAATGTTCTAAAGCACGTTGCTTGCAACCTTTTCGGAATAATTGCCAGCATACCCGGCACATATCAAATATATAAGTATAATCAACAAAAGCTATTAGCCATTCCAGGATTCTTATATAATTACATGCCTTCAACAGTGGGCTACTATGAATTAGCTAACCCTAGTTCTCTCTTTCAAAAATTTTTATCGAAATTTCGTAGGAAAGATGCAGTGGTTAGAGAAGCCGAGGAATTCAAAGAAAATTTTAGTAAGCAAATTGATGAGCATGTGGTTCCAACTATCGTTTCAAATAGCAAAGTAAGAAGGAAACTATTTATGGATGCCATTGAAGCCGACGATAAATTCATTGTTTCGCTAGGTGATGAGGATCAATTCCAGGATGCACCTGAAGCCGACGATAAATTCATTGTTTCGCTAGGTGATGAGGATCAACTCCAGGATGCACCTAAAGCAGACGATAATATTATTTTAAGTGCAACAAACCAACAACACAAGGAAGACGCAGCAATTTTAGATGATACCACTAAGGTAAAAAAGTTTATGAAGAAAGTGACATCCATAACGAGCGAAAAAAATACTTCTGAGCCTCCAGAAGAATGGAAAGGAGGATGCCCAAGAACTACGACTCAAATCCTAAGTATGATTTTTCCTACAGCGAATGTTATCGTAAATTATTTGTTAAATTATGAATTATCCTTGTTATTTTCTGATTCTCCGTTTTTATGTCATCCTTTGGCAATTATAACGACCCTGCCTATCTTAATGGTTGATGTTTTAGCAAATTATGAAACTTCAAGTGCCGTATTTGATGCAATTTATAATAAGGTAAGAAAAAGAGATAGAGCTACATTTATGTCCACATATTATTCAACACTTAATGTGATCATTCCAATTATATCTGTAACTTTAACATGCCTTTCTGTTACTGGAGCATGGGTTATAGCCCGGGACGCTGTTCAGAATTCATTTTTTAATGCTTATGGAATGGTTTATATTTTACCAGTGTTGGCCCTAATTGATATCGCTATTAGTCAATCATTTCAGATGAGAGATGTGCTGCATGATGCGGTTCATTACGTTTCTACTTTCAGAAAAGGAACTGTTGCTGAAACAGTTAAGAAGGTTAATAAATTAGATAAGTTAAAATCTACGATATCTAATGCAGACCCAGCTATATTATATGATTTTAAGGCTAAGATGAAAGATTCAAGAACTGATCACGAAGGTTCACTTTTACAAGAAAATGTTAAACTTGATGAAAGTACAGTATCCTTAGCAACTCAATAAAAGGTTGGAGAAGATTACATTTGATGAATAAATAGCAGTTAGATTGAGATTATTAAGACTTGTAAATTTATTTTAACCAATAAACATTCACTTATTGATTTATACTCTTTTGTCTGTATTGAAGGTACCATTTAAAATTAGGAAAGATGAATATTATTATTGTATTAATCTGGCGAGATATTCTTTGTATTTAGAATTGGGCAGGGAACGGATAAATTTTTCAAAGTATTCTGAATCAATAAATCCCATGCGCCAAGCAACTTCTTCTGGGCAGGCAATAATATGTCCCTGTCGAGATTGAATAACCTCAACATATTGAGAGGCATCAAGCAGAGATTTAGGGGTGCCTGCGTCTAACCAAACATACCCACGTCCTAATTGAGTTGCAGTTAGTTGACCCTCATCCATATAACTTTTAATGAGATCCACTATTTCTAATTCACCTCTTAATGAAGGGGACAGATTTTTTGATCGTGCCGAAACTGTACCATCGAAATAGTAAAGACCTGTAACAGCTATATTAGATTGGGGATTTTTTGGCTTTTCTTCAAGCGATAGCACTTTTTGATCGGCATCTAAAGTAACAATGCCATAGCGTTGTGGATCTTCCACTGTATAAGTAAAAATATGTGCTCCAGAGAAATCCTGTGCAGTGTTATATACCGTTGCTGATAAACCTTGACCATGAAAAAAGTTATCACCAAGTATCATTGCAACAGATTGATTAGAAATAAATTTTTCACCTAAAATAAATGCTTCTGGTAAGCCATTGGGACTTTCTTGGATAGCATATTCAAAATGAACTCCTATGTTATCGCCATTGCCCAATAGTGCTTTGATAGAAGGTAAATCTCTTGGTGAACTAATAATCAGAATGTCACGTATTCTAGCCAACATTAAAGTTGTTAAAGGATAATATATGACAGGCTTATCATAGATAGGCAAAAGTTGTTTATTTGAGGCTAAAGTTAAAGGATAGAGCCGTGAGCCTGATCCACCTGCAAGAATAATTCCTTTCTCAATTTTCATAGTTTTATCATCCTAAGCCAATTCTTTTTCTCGCCTCACTTTTTACCCGTAAGACATCAAACCTTTCTAGATACCATAAAATCGTTTGTTTCAATCCTTCTTGGAAGCCTACTTTAGGAGACCATCCTGTTGTTTTAGCCAACTTCGAAGCATCCGTTGCATATCTATAATCATGGCCAGGACGATCTGATACAAATGTAATAAGATTTTGATAAGAACTTTGCACAGGATGTATTTCATCAAGATAGTTGCAAATTAATTGAACCAAACTCAAGTTCGTCATCTCATTATGAGCACCAATGCAATAAGATTCACCATTTTCACCCAGTGAAATAAGCTTTAGCAAAGCATCAACATGATCTGTAACGAATAACCAATCACGAATTTGTTGACCTTTGCCATAAACAGGTAACGGCTTTTGTTCCAAAGCATTAAGAATCATCAATGGAATCAATTTTTCTGGATATTGTTTGGGTCCATAATTATTTGAAGAGTTAACGATCATTGTCGGAAGACCATATGTTTGATAATAAGATCTTACTAACAGATCTGAGGCTGCTTTTGAGGCTGCATAAGGAGAATTTGGGCAATAAGGGGTTGTTTCGTTAAACTTCCCAGTTTCATTTAAGGCACCGAAAACTTCGTCCGTAGAAAGATGAAGGAAGCGAAACTTATTTTTATTTGTTAAGCTTTTATAATATTTTAAGCTTGCGTCTAAGAGTTGATGGGTTCCGACCACATTGGTTTGAATAAAATCATCAGCACAATCAATAGATCGATCAACATGTGACTCAGCCGCCATATGAAGAATAACATCAGGTCGCTCTCTAAATAAGATCTCTTCAATGGCTTGCTTATTACAAATATCTTCCTTATAAAACATATGATTTTTATGGTTATAGTCGGATCCTAAATTTTCTGGATTGCCTGCATAAGTTAACTTGTCAACGTTAATAATTTCATGGCCTTGGCTGAGGGACTGGCCTATAAAGTTGGATCCAATAAATCCAGCACCGCCTGTTACAAGTATCCTCATCTTAATCCTTTAAAACTTTTTTTCTAATTTTTATCAAATTTCTTAGGTGAATAATATACACTTAATATATTCTATGCAATTGCTCGAAGTTGACTATTTATCAAATGACATTTTTTGATAAACATTTTTAATGTCGTTAAGATAATTTATAGTATCTCTTGCTTTCTTGACGTCTTTAATATTTATAACCGTTGTTTTTGTGCCTTCTTTTCCGTCCAATTCATCTATGATTTCACCTTTAGGGCTTGCTAATAGTGAATGCCCAAAGTATGTTAGTTTCTGGTCATTTATCCGTTCGCTGCCGACGGCATTGACTGCGGCCACATAAAACTGGTTTTCAAGAGCTCTTGCTTGCAAAAGAATTTTCCAATCTCTAAGTCTTGGAGTGGGAAAGCAAGCTGAAATTAAAACAAGCTCTACTCCGTTTTGTGCATAATATCTAAATAATTCTGGAAATCTAATATCATAACAGATGGCGAATCCAATTTTGATTCCATGAAAATTTACAATAATCGGAGAATTACCATCTAAAAAAACTTCTCGTTCAGATGTTAAAGGAAATAAATGAATTTTCTTATAGCGAGATAGTATTTTGCCTGTGTCAGTTATGAAGATTTGAGAGTTATATAGTTTTTTGGAATGATCGCTAAATTCACTGATTGTGCCACAAAAATTTATTTTTCTACTCTTACAGAAAATTTGCAAATTGCTTATTAATTCCTCTGATTGGTCTGCAAAAAAGAATAACTTTTGTCTATCAAACCCGCTTAACCACAACTCTGGAAGAAGAAATAAGTTAATTTTATTGCTCGGCGCAGAATTGGCGAGTGAGTTTAAATAAGAGATACTTTCTATAATGCTCTTATATCCTATTTTCTTCTGTACAAGTGTTAAATATACTTCCACGTTCATTGCAAAATACTTAACTAGATGATTGTTGTTCTAGTAATTTATTGGTATTAAATTACATGGGCTTATGATGGATGTCTATTCATTTGTTGTAGAATCTTTTGAAGCAGATTTTTCTTAAATTAATTTTCTATATTATCAAAGGGAAATAAAAGTACTTGGCCTTTCACGAAAGGAATCGTTAACTAATATTATTAGCTGCGGCAACGATACCTCTATTAATGTTCTCAGCATTTAAGAGAGTATTTTATAATAATTTGGAAGGGATAAGAACGATGTGGCGTCAATTATTTATTCTAGTTTCTCTTATTTTTAATGTGAATGCACATGGCGCAGAAGCGCCACTAAAGGATGAAATTATTTTCTTTAATGTAGGGCAGGGGCATGCGGCACTTATATATAAAGCTGGCCATGTACCATTGCTTGTTGATGCTGGTTCTGATAGTCGGCCAAATACAGCTGGTGAGATGTATGAATGGACTAAGTTTGAAGAGGAGGTTCTCTTATCACAAATCAGCGATAAGATTTTAGGATATTGGAGAAATTTTAATCATGGTATTTTACAAGGCGGCCAATACAGTTTAAACATTATTGTTTCTCATCCTGATGAAGACCATAAGGGGTTTATACCTCAGATTTTGGTAAAGCTTACGGAAGCAGCACGATCGCAACAATTTGAATTTTTATCCTATGCTTTGTTAGGTGGCACAGATTCACCCAACCACTATCCTATTAATTTCCTTCCAAACACCAGGGTTGTCTATTCTCGAAGAATGGATGCAATGGTGCAAAACTATAATTTTTTAAATTCGAGCGGTTGCATTACTCATTTCTTCTGTCCAATCGGCCGATTTCCACAAGCTAGTGATTCAAAGGAGACAGTAGCAAAATATAAGAATGGTTGGAGCGTTATTGTTCGAGTCCAAGTGAATGGCATTTCAGCTATTCTAACTGGTGATGCTGACGTTCATGTTAAGGAGCAAATGCTAGCTAATCTAGGTGCTAATAGAGAAGTCATAGCGTCTGATATTTTATTAGCGCCACATCATGGATCAGATGTTAACACGTTCCTTCTTGGTTGGGATCAAGCAGTGAATCCTAGGGCTATTGTAATTGGTGCTGCCCCCAATCGTGGACAGAAAGGCAACCGTCATCCAAGAGGGGAAACCATCCATCAGCTTCTAAGTGTTCCCGATGCACGTATATGGGCAAATCAAGTTATGCCGCATGGCATACTGTACAATTGTGATCAACGCTTGCATGATATTATTCAAGCTACCCACTTTACCCAAAGGCAACGGTTATTTGACTTGATACCTAATCCTGCTGCCCCAACTGGTGAGGGAGCAAACAAATGGCAGATTGCATGGGTTGATGTGCCTTTATACACGCTATGGACAACAGGGACACTCATTTTTAGTGAAAATGTAGACAGACCTCAGTTCATCGATGCTCCCAATGGATTGATGACATATGTTGCAGTCCCTAATTTTAAATATTTTTTGTCACCCGAGCAAAGAATCCAAAACCCGACATTGGTAAATTTAGTGGATTTATTCTTGGTTGGAGGAGAAGGAGATATAGAGCAATTAACCCAAATGGTTGCCAACCTAACTGCAGAAGGTTCATTGGACTTGGCAAGGGAAGGTTTAATTCTAACTGATGGTTTAAGCCTGTATGAAAATCGTAGCCGTATGGTTCGTACTTTATTGGGCATGCTTACTCCTGAACGGTCGGCAATCCTAGAATTAGCAAGGCCACTTATTCGTCCAAACACAAAAAATTTTAGTGCTAGATATCGAATTCTTGAAGCAGTAGCGAGGATGCAACGAGAAGGTCGCCATCCTCTTGTAAAGTATGTTAGGGATAATTTTATTCCTTTAACAGAAGATGCTTTTGAGGTTGCAAATACTTTTGAGGTATTTTCCGGAGCTTCATTGGAGGATGCAGATGATATGGTTCGCTTTATGCAACCTGTCTTTCCTTCTTTCCTCACACTCACTTCTAGAGAACGAGTTAGCACGCTAAAGATGATGCAGACTTTGTTAACTTTAGAAAGAGCAAGGCGCCGGACTGTATTTCAATTGGCTCAGCCCTTTATTATGCCAAAAGAACTCAGTATGTTAGCTGATAATCCCCAAGGGGTATTTCATGATGTAAGTAGTAATGCATCACTCATTACTATATTTTCGCAGGTTTTACCTGAAGGTGTTGAAGAATTTTCTCATCTTTTGCATGATGCATGGGGGCATTTAATGAGTAGCTATGGCCCTAGAGACCTTTATGGAGAAAATAAACATTTCTTTATAAGAGGTTTATTAAGTGTACTTTCTGTTGAGCGCCTGAATTTTCTAAGAATTATACTTCCAGCATTATCTCAAGTTACTCAAAAGCAATTCGAATGTTGGGTTGCAGCTGCTATTACCGAAGAATTGGCTAAGGTCTACACTGAGCCTCATTTCGCTCTTCGAATAGAATACTTACTAAGGATGGAAACTCAAAAAAATGGTAGAGAGGATAGTGTATTTAATCCTGAATCCATAGGATATTGGTTAAAGATGAGCGTTGGATATACCCAAATGAAAGCACTAAATTTGTAGGTAATGAATTATTGTATTTTATTTATTTTTAAATCCTACTTTTATTGATAGGAGATTGAATGATTATACAGCTGATGGTATTGATTCTAGCTTTCTTCTGGTTTGTACCTTTAGAAGGGCTAGCTGCTGATTCAGACGACTCTGAAGGAACACAACCAGAGCCTAAGAGAGTAGTATATCTTTTATTACATAACGACCAACATGAATTTCTCCAGGCTAAGAAACAGGAAGGAGAGGTAAAACCCTCAGATAAGAAAGAACAAAAGAAAGTATCTAGCAAATCGCAAACTACAAAGCCAATGACACCCAAAAAAGAATGGGTAGTTGGAACTACTAAAGAGCATGCATTTACAACTGAGCACAAAGCCACGCTGAGTATAAAAGGTCTAAATCCTTCGGATTCTATTCAATTTTTATTTGAATCAACAATGTTCAAATCTGACGAGGTGAAAATTGGTTTTGTATATGAACCAGCTTATTTTTTAAATAAAATAGCATCTTTATCTCCTGAGACAACATCTAAAAAATATAATCATTTATGCCTAACGCTCTTTGCAGTTTATAAGGATGGTAATAAGAGAAAAATTGCAGAATCACCCTTGTATGCAAAATGGAAAGAAAGGGTAATTTTAAGTGAAGATGGAAAGCTTAAGAAAGATTCAACAGCTAAATTTTACACTGTCTGCGACTCATCAATTAGCGGCCAGCTAGCCTATTTTATGACTGGAGCTTCTGGATACCATACAAAAGCAAGAAAAGATAATGATGTATTCCCTATACAATGTAGCAGTTGTTACGATCAACAAACATGTACTGCTGTATGCAAAGAATTTGGGGAGGAGTCAACGGTTTCATGCAATGATAAGTCATCTTGTAGCCACACAGAACCCAATGCTTTATTTCATGTTAATAAGCATAAAGATAAGCTTTTTAGCCCTTTAATTGCAAAAGCTGGTGGGGTAGCTAATGTAAAAAACATTGGAGTTAGGTTTTTTTCATTTTATCAGTCGTGTACCTCTTGTGTTAAGTTACTTAACCAGAATAAGAAGCTTTCTTTAACAGCAAAAGATTTTAGCAACAATATTAACTTCCTCTTCTATTTTCAGCGAACATATCAACCAAATATCCATATTGTTAAACTTAGTGGTAAGGTGCCGCTCAAGCGATTTACAACCCTTCATAATAATGGGCAACTGTTTATTGGATCTCCCATAGAGGTTGGGAGAATATTGGCAGAATGGGGTGATAAATATCAAATTTTAGGCTGCATTGAACTAGCAAAGGAAATTGATTTAAATATCGGCAATAAAATATTATTAGTTCAACCTTTGCCGGAGGAGGACGTGAGTAAAGAAGACAGCTCAAAGATTTATGTAGTTATATGATAAGATTATAAAACTAAAATATAACCCCAGAGTGTTTATGTAAACTTCAGTTGGGCATTTGATATTAAAGCACAATATGGTGCCAAGCAAGCAAGAGAGCTTGGGAATGGCACATACCTATCGTCTTAAAAGTGCTTTACCTCTTTCGAACCAGACCAATTTTTGAGCATGTGCTTCTTTTCCATAGAATCGACTATTTATTTCTGATAATGCCCCTGTAAAAATGGCTGTACTCACATAAACTTGAAAATTCAAATGGGGGTCATAGGAGGTAGATTATTCCCTATAAAGAGCTCTACCTCACTCATTTCATAAGCTAATCTACTATTAATTTTCAAATTCCTTTTTGAAGCTCTCATGAAGATAGTAGTTATGTATATCAAACAATCTTCCAGTAGTTCTTTGCAAAAGAAATGTTATGTATCCAAGAAAAAGATTTATGTTCATGGGTGATTTTCCGAGACATAAATAATCATAAGAATTTTGTTTATTTGATTCTATAATTGGCCCTATATAAAACTTATTCTCACCCTTTTTTGTGATACCTTGGAAAAAACCATCAAATGAAAAAATCAGATCGACAAATTCCGAATCTTCAATCACATAAGGTGAATTTTGATCGCTTTCTAACCCTACGATACCCAACACAGGATTCGAGTGTATATCTGATCTCGAACCCCTCAACTCTATGCCTCCTGGAAAATAATGTGTTTGGTCGCCTTTTGAAATGTTGACAGATTGTACAATATTAGAAATATGGCTTAGAGCATCCCGAACGGTTTTTTGAGTTAGTGTTTTTTTCACCTCAATGATTCCCACAACTGCTTCTTGAGGGACAAACTCTACTTTATTCTTAAATTCTTCTTGAGGAAAAAGGACATTTGGGACAAGCGTATCAATAAGAATAACATCTATATGTGGAGAAAAAGAAAATGCTTCTTTTTGATTCCTTGCATAAACGATATACCCCGAGGTCGCTCTAAATCTTAGATTAAACATTGAATTAAGCAAATCCTTGAGAAAGTTCTCTATCAGTTTTCCAGACTCGTCAATTTTGTATAAATTTAAAAGGTGATTTGCTTTCAAGCCTAGCGCTTCAGCATCTTGCTGAACCATTTTTATAAAGTCACGTGGATTTGGAGTTCTTTTCTCTTGAGTCATGGTCATCCTTTCAGTAAATATCTTTGTGTATCCATATCATGATCTTTTTTGAGTGGTATTGGATTTTTTAGCTATACCTTCTAACAATTTGGAAATTTTACACAATTGAGCTTTGTGTTACCTAAACAAGGTTGAGGATGCTATAACGGATTAGACGCACAGATAAGTCTCATCTATTCTCAGGAGAGTATCCTAACCTCCCAAGCAAGATTCTTGGAGATTACCGCTACCTTTTTACCACACAATTTTTATGTTACCCTATACCTACAAGCAATGAAATCTGGATTAGGAAGCATGAAATATAGTGACCTCAAAGCGGATTCAAAAGAACTTAATGATGTAAAATTATATTTAGAAAATAGATGGAAAGAAGCTTATCAAATAAACACTGGTTACTCTAATCAGGGGGTTAGTTATTTAACCTACGGGCATTCAGGTGGCATAGCAGTAATGTTAGGTTTTATTGGAGCATCAGAATGGGCTTCAAAAGTCGACTGGATGATATATTCTCTAATTTGTTTCTCTTTTGGCTTCTTACTAGTGGGCTGTTTCCTACTGTTTATGTACTTTAAAACCCTATGTGATTTTAAGAAATTCAAACAAGATCGATGGAACTTTCTATCAGGCGAAATGGATTATGAGAAGTTAATCAATTCAGATAATGAAAGAATTAGCAAAAGCCACAAGTATGGTGTTTGCATTGCAATTGCATGCTTTATTCTATTGATATTAGGAATTATCTTTAGCTGTCGTGGCTTCTACGTGCATCTAGCTTAAAAACATGTAATCATAATCGGCAAGTTCTAACTGTAAGGAGGAATGGAATTATTAACTCCAACTGCTCCAGATATGCTTCCGGAAATTTTTTTGAGATTTTTGAAATTCCCCGCATTCCGCATAATCCCTGGTGCTGAAGACAGGAATCGAACCTGCGACCTACTGATTACGAATCAGTTGCTCTACCAACTGAGCTACTTCAGCACACTCCAGATCCTAGTTCTATTTAGCAAGAGCATCAAGGACGTTTTGTGTTTCTCAGGTTGCATTTCAAGTAGAAATGGGGACTCCTTATCTCTTAGGAGTCGGGTCAGATGATTCTGAAGAAGGCAGGGTGAGGTCCTGGCTGTTCATCTTCCGCCACAAATCATCCCAAAATTCACTGTAGCTACCCTCGTCATTATAATTGATGATTTCATCCCACGTTCTCTGCAAATTCTTTTGCTTTTCATGCAGCTGGTTTTTGCGGGTTGTGCTTTTGCGAAGGTCCCGTTTTTGTGGAATATACGCAAAAAGAGCCTTTACCTTCTCCCATAAGGAAGAAGGAAGACAAGCGCTCGTATTATAATTTTGAATCTTTGCCTCAATCTCTTTGATTTCAGAGTCCACGAGTAACATTTCGATTTTTGCCATTTGAAAATCCTCCGCATCTAGGGCAAGGGAAGGTCGTTTATCAAAAATAGTGAGCAGTTGAGTGAGGTCACCGGAAGCGGCAGCTTTGGCTACCTTTTCTTCTGTTTTTGCACGCACTTTGCGGTTGTGATAGCCCGAAATCAAAGGTGCACAAAGATCGGCCATCCATTGACCAAGATGGGGGCAGAGGAGGGGCGCATCTGTAGTGGAAAATGAGCTTTGAAGATGAGCAAGGATCCGTAGAGCCGCTAGATTGCGTACTTCCCGTTGCGGTTTATCCAATTCGCGCAAATCCATGAGACAGATTCCCTTCCAACGGCTCACCAAAAATGCCGCAAGGTGACGATCAATAGGAAAAAGAGGGCGTTCCTTTTCCTGGGCAACGCCTTCTAAAGCTGTGAGAGTCTCTTGAGGCGTTAAAACGGCTGCGTGAATCAAGTGGGGGCTTAAGCACGAAAGCTCGGAATTAAACTCATAAAGACAGCGCTCAATGCCATACCCCATTGAATTGGATCCTTTATATTTTTCAAAACGGAAATTTTTTTTAAATGTAGCCGGAAAGCCCTTAAATACTCGTTTGGTCTTTTGAGCATTTGAAGCTGAACCAGGGTATATATAAGAAATAATGGTTCGAGTATCAGGCATGGACTTTTCCTTACATTTTACAATAAATAATTCAAAGCTTACTTTGATGTTGAAAGGAAATTCCTTAAGGAAAGGTTAAAAGAAATATAGCATTTTGAGGGCGCTTCAGAAAAAATAAAAAGGGTATGAGTTCCCTCTCGCCAACTTGCTTAAAGGTATGATAGGTTGGGTCGAGATTTTCAGCATTATAATAAGGAAGACTTAATGAAAATTGTTGTGCCAAAAGAAAGTGATGCTTTTGAGTGCCGTGTGGCTCTCACCCCTGAAATTTCTAAAAAATTAATTGACATGGGACATCATGTTGTCCTTCAAAAAGGAGCTGGGGTTGCTGCTGGCATTGAAGATGTAGATTATGAATCTGTAGGGGCTAAAATAGCCAAAAGTATAGAGAATTTATATGACAAAGCAGATGTGGTTGCGCGTGTGAGTCCTCCCTCTGCTAGTGAGCTTGCACATTTGCCCAAAGGGGGTGTTTTAATCGGTCTTCTTAAGCCTTATGGAAATGATAAGCTAATCAAAGAGTTAGCAAAGAAAAAAATCACAACTTTTGCTTTAGAATTTGTCCCCCGCATTTCACGTGCACAAAGCATGGATGTTCTCTCATCCCAAAGCAACTTGGCGGGCTATAAAGCAGTTGTGGATGCAGCAGCCGTGTTCGGACGTGCCCTTCCCATGATGATGACAGCAGCAGGCATGATTCCTCCCGCAAGGGCTCTCATTTTAGGTGCAGGGGTAGCTGGATTACAAGCTATCGCAACCGCGCGTCGTTTGGGGGCTATTGTTTCTGCATTTGATGTACGCCCTGCTGTTAAAGAACAAGTTGAAAGTCTTGGTGCTACGTTTGTAGAGGTTGCCTCCGATGAAAGTGGAGAAGGCACTGGCGGGTATGCAAAGGAAATGAGTGCTGATTATAAAAAACGTCAGCAAGCAAAATTAGAAGAGGTGATGCGTCAGCAAGATATCGTCATTACCACAGCACAAATACCAGGGAAGCAGGCCCCTATTCTCATTAGCGAGAAAATGGTCAAAGAGATGAAGATTGGGTCAATTATTGTGGACTTGGCAGTGGAGTCAGGCGGAAATTGTGCGCTCTCAGAAGCTGGTAAGATGGTTATTAAACATGGTGTAAATATCATGGGATATCCTAATTTTCCAAGCCGTATTCCGTATGATGCGAGCCACGTTTATGCGCGGAATGTCCTTAATTTTTTTAAACTGTTGTTGAGTTCTGACAGTAAATCATTGGCAATAAATTGGGATGATGAAATTATCAAAGGAGCCGCTTTGTGTCATGGGGGGGAGATCGTTCATCCCACATTTAAAGCACTGACTAAAAAGGAAAAGGAAGGAAAATAACATGGACTTACGAGGCCTGATGGAAAAAGTGTCAAAAATTCAAGAGGCTGCTCATGGCTTGTTGGATGATGCAAATGCCTTGCGCTCAGCCACAAAAACAATGATGGAAAAAGCCAATGGCGGTGCAGAACTTGATCCGTTTGTGATGGGTTTGACGGTTTTTATTTTGGCATGCTTTGTTGGGTACTATGTTGTGTGGAAAGTAACCCCAGCACTTCATTCTCCACTCATGTCGGTGACCAATGCCATTTCTAGTGTCATTATCGTGGGGGCTTTAATTGCTGCGGGTCCAAGTATTGGTGGTATTTCAACAACCTTTGGATTTTTAGCGGTTGTTCTGGCGTCTATTAACATCTTTGGTGGCTTTATTGTGACTCAACGCATGTTGGCCATGTTTTCAAAAAATAAATAAGGAGAGCCTCCATGTCAGCCAATATTTCCTCATTCCTATATCTCATCTCTGCTGTTTGTTTCATCATGGCATTGCGTGGGTTGTCTTCTGCGGCCACTTCTCGTTTAGGCAATCTCTATGGAATCATCGGGATGGCCGTTGCAATTTTAACAACTCTCCTTATGCCTCAAATTTCCCATTACGGTATCATTTTGCTTGGCATTTTATGTGGTGGAGGCATTGGAGCAATTATTGCGCGCAAGATACATATGACTGCATTGCCTCAATTGGTGGCAGGATTTCATAGCTTGGTCGGATTAGCGGCAGTCTTTGTGGCAGGTGCTGCACTCAATTCTCCTGACGCTTATGGCATTGGGACGGTGGGGGCCATTAAAGCCTCAAGTCTTATAGAAATGGGCCTTGGAACTGCCATCGGTGCCATCACATTCACAGGCTCTCTGATTGCTTTTGGAAAATTGCAGGGATTAATTAGTGGAAAGCCACTAGTTTTTGCTGGTCAGCACTTATTTAACGCAACACTCGGTGCTGCTTTGGTATTCTTGCTCTTTATTTTCATGCTGACAGAATCACATTTTATTTTCTGGGTACTAACATGTGTAGCTCTTGCACTTGGTCTTCTTCTTATTTTGCCCATTGGTGGGGCAGATATGCCTGTTGTGATTTCAATGCTAAACTCTTATTCTGGATGGGCTGCTGCGGGAATTGGTTTTACACTAGGTAATCATCTCCTCATTATTACAGGTGCTCTTGTGGGCGCGTCGGGCGCCATTCTAAGTTACATTATGTGTAAAGGGATGAATCGCTCTATCTTTAATGTCATTTTGGGAGGATTCGGAACAGATCAACCTGCTGAAGGAACTGCAAATGCAGAGACAGATCGCCCAGTGAAGGTGAGTAATGCGGAGGATGCTGCCTATATTTTATCCAATGCTCAATCAGTTATTATTGTCCCAGGATATGGAATGGCCGTTGCGCAAGCACAGCACGCCTTACGTGAAATGTCTGACCATTTAAAGAAAAAGGGCGTGAAAATTAAATATGCTATTCATCCTGTAGCGGGCCGTATGCCTGGGCACATGAATGTTCTTCTTGCTGAGGCAAATGTTCCTTATGATGAAGTTCATGAGCTTGAGGAAATCAATAACGACTTTTCGACTGCTGATGTTGCTTTTGTGATTGGCGCAAATGACATCACAAATCCTGCAGCAAAAACCAATCCAGCATCCCCCATATATGGAATGCCTATACTGGATGTGGAAAGAGCTAAAACAGTTCTTTTTGTTAAAAGATCTTTGGCAACAGGGTATGCGGGTGTTGACAACGATTTATTCTATCGGGACAATACTTTTATGGTTTTGGGAGACGCTAAAAAAGTTTGCGAGGATGTTGTAAAAGGCTTGTAAGAAAAGTATATGTTCTATGACGATAAACCCAATTTTAATTAATATTCCCGAGAAAATTGAAACATCAAATCTTATTTTGCAAATACCAAAAGCCGGAGATGGTGCTGAACTTCACAAAGCCATATCTGATGGATATGAAGATTATGTAAAGTGGTTGGCTTGGCCAAGTACACTTCCCACTGCAGAAGCAGTTGAAATTGAGTGTCGAAATCATCGTGCTGAATTTATTTTAAGATCTTGTATACGTTTTATTATTACCGAAAAAAAGAGTGGTACCATTATAGGCCGGTGTGCTTTTCCTCCCCTTCAGGTAATGTGGTCTATTCCTCAATTCGGGATTAGTTATTTCATTAGACGAAGTGCGCGCAGGCATGGTTATGCAACTGAAGCAGCACATGCTTTGTCGGTGTTGGCTTTTCGTGTCTTAGAGGCGAAGAAGGTTGAAATTTATTGCGATGCTGAAAATGAGACGAGTCAAAAAATTCCGCATCGGCTTGGCTATTTTTTAGAGTGTACTAAAAAGGGAGGATGGCCAAGGACAGATAATAAGCTTGCAGATATCCAAACCTACGCAATTTTTTCTCAAGATCAGCTTCCCAAGTGGCCAGTAAGATGGTAACGATTATTAAGGTGAGAAAAATTTAGTTTTGAGGATGCTTTAGAAGGTTTGTGATGCGTATTATTTTTTTACTTCTTACATTAATTACTTCTGTTTGTGCATCTGATCCACAAAGTGATCCTCTGCTTCATATTCTTCCACGATTTGAAGACCTTATTCATCAATCTATGAATCAAAAGAAAATACCAGGAATGGCTGTGGCTATCGTCTCAAAGGGACAAGTTATTTTTATGAAGGGGTTTGGTGTTCGTGCGCTGGGCACAAACGCCCCTGTTAATACAAAAACACTTTTTCAACTGGGATCAGTTTCTAAAGTTATCACGGCTACCTTAGTTGCAATCTTAAAACGTGATCAGCATCTGAACATAGATCAATTTACGAAAGTGTTGCCGGATGTAACATTGAAGCACATTTTAAGTCATACAACAGGAATTCCCTCGGCAGGCTTTAACAATCGAATAGAAAGAGGGGATTCCCCTTTAGAAATTCAAGAAATGTTGAAAAATGTTGAGCGTCAGGATGTGCCAGGAGAAAAATTTGCCTATCATAATGCTGTTTATAATTTAACAAAAATTATTATTGAGCAGGAAATTGGACATCCTTTTGAGGTTGTCTTGCAGGAAAAACTTTTCGGTCCTTTTCAGATGAGGCAAACTTTTTCTACATGGCAAGGATTTTTATCACAAGAAAATAGGATCTCTCCCCATGTTTTTTCAAAGGCGAAGGGGAAAAAGAAAAAGGCAGCGATCAAGACAATTACACGAGTTTCCCCTCGCAAAGAATACATGGATTTTCCAGCAGCGGCTGGAATGAGCAGCACAATAGAAGATATGGCCCTCTTTTTAAATGTGGTTATGGGAGCCCGGCCAGAAGTTATTTCATCTGATGATTTGAAAGATTTTATGCAACCTGTTGTTCACACCCCAGATCAATGGAGGCGCACGAGCAAACATCGGGATAGGATTACTGAAACATATTATGGGTTGGGTTGGCGCTATATGACCTTTGCAAATAATCCTCTTATTTTTCATGGTGGATGGATTAGGGGGATAAGTACAATTGTGGCATTTCTCCCCAATCAGCAGGTGGGCATTGTGATTTTACAAAATGCTGAATCAGGCTTGCCAGCTCAATTAACCATGCAATTTTTTGATTGGGTTTTAGGTCTGCATTCTAAGAAGTGGATTAAATAATATGCTCGCTTGTTTATTTATTATTATTTCTTATTTTTCAGGATCAGTTCCCTACGGATTAGTTTTTGCGCGCCTCTTTGGAGGAATTGATGTGCGAAAAATAGGGTCGGGAAATATTGGTGCAACAAATGTTTTGCGAACAGGTCATCGGGGAGTTGCTTTTGCAACATTATTTTGTGATTTTTTGAAAGGATTTTTACCTGTTTACTTTGCGACTCTCTGGGGTATTGAAGAGCCATTACTTTTTCTTATTGGGTTTGCAGCAGTGTTTGGGCACGTTTTTTCCATATGGCTCAGATATAAAGGAGGTAAGGGCGTTGCGACTGCACTCGGTGTATTTTGGGCTTTGTCCATTCCATTAGGAGTGTTTTCAACATTTATGTGGCTCATTATTACAAGATTTGTGCGAATTTCATCACTTTCATCGTTATGCGTTTTTGCTCTATCACCTCTCTTTGCTTTTCTAGTCATTTCAAAAGAGATGACCGTTTTTTGCTCAGCAATTTCACTTCTCATTTTTTGGACACATCGTGGCAACATAAAGCGTTTACGTGAAGGCCAAGAAAAGGAAATTGAAGGGCTTGAAGCAGATTAAATAAACAATCCTATAACATTTTCCTCCCTACGTTTCCTGCTTTTTAGTTTTGTAGGGGAATAGAAAGATATCCAAGAGCTTCTGCAATATGATGGCGTTTAATCGTTTCTGATTCCTCAAGGTCAGCAATGGTTCTTGCTACGCGAAGAATACGGTGATAGCCACGACCGGTAATTTTGAATTTTTCCATGGCAGTTGCAAGAAGTGCAAGTCCTTCAGTATCTGGTGTTGCGACTTGATGGAGAATGTCTCCGTCAGCCACGGCGTTAATCAAAACCGACATTTTCGAAGAAAATCTTTTATAACGATTTTGTTGAAGTGTGAGTGCTCGCATAACCCGAGCACAAATATCAGCGCTTCGTTCACGCGGGGTGTCTGTGAGCAAATCATAAGCCTTAACTTCCGGGACTTCTAAACTAATATCAAACCGATCGAGCAATGGTCCAGAAATTTTATGTTGATACTCTTGCGCACACCTTGGTGTGCGTGCGCACTCACGGGAGGGATCTCCGTAATATCCACACCGACAAGGATTCATAGCGGCAATAACTTGGATACGAGCAGGGTATGTAATATGTGCATTGGCTCTGGCAACAACAGCGCGTCCAGACTCAAGAGGTTGACGTAATGCTTCAAGAGTTGATCGATTAAATTCGGGTAATTCATCTAGAAACAACACACCTAAGTGCGCGAGGGAAATCTCACCGGGCTTACTTCTCATACCACCCCCAATCATTGCTGGGAGAGAAGCAGAATGATGGGGATCCCGAAATGGGCGAGCGCGAATTAAACCTTCTTCAGGTAAAGTTCCGGATAAACTATGAATCATAGTTACTTCTAAGGCTTCAGAAGCAGTAAGCGGAGGCAAAATCGTAGAGAGTCTTGAAGCTAGCATTGATTTGCCAGCTCCAGGTGGGCCAATCATAATTAAATTATGGCCTCCTGCTGCGGCTATTTCGAGGGCACGTTTGGCCATTTCTTGTCCCTTGATGTCACAATAATCAATACTTGTCGAGGCAGTAAAATCTGGAATCTTTACACCAGGAGGTGAGAGTACTTGCGTTCCTTTAAAATGATTTACAAGAGAGAGAAGATTAGGAGCCGCCAGAATTTGAAGGTCACTGGCCCAAGCAGCTTCACTGCCACAAGAGGCTGGGCAAATAAGACCTCGTCCAACTGATGCAGCTTCTATAGCTGCAGGCAAAATCCCTGATACAGGGGCTAATGATCCATCTAAACCCAACTCCCCTAAAGCCGTATATTCAGCAATGTCTTCTGAACTTAAGATTCCCATCATGACCATGAGTCCTAAGGCAATGGGCAGGTCATAATGAGAGCCTTCTTTTTGAACGTCGGCTGGGGCCAAATTGACTGTAATATGTTTTGAAGGGAGAGCAAGCCCGAGGGTATGAAAGCTCGCTCGGATGCGTTCGCGTGATTCTGCAACAGCTTTATCACCGAGTCCAACAATATGAAAGGCTGGCAATCCTGCTGACGTTTGCACTTGAACATTAATCTCGAGGACTTCTATTCCCTGAAAAGCGACGGAATAAACTTGTGCAACCATGGGTTAACCCATTCTTTTTTTATTAAAGATTATATGGTTGTGTGAATGAAATCAATATATAAAAATATTTTAAATAAGATACATCTTATAGTAGATTTTTGATTAACCGAATTGGCTTCCTACTTATCAGAAAGGGGCATAAGGGGGGATTTTTCCCCCCTCACCACGAATTATCTTGTGCCTCCTACAATTTCCAAACGTTTGCGGATAACTTCAGAAGCTGCAAACTCTTCAATAATTCCAAATTGGGTTTCTGCAGCAGTAGTAAGTGCACTTGCAATCTCTGGAGTCATCTGATCGAGAGGAATAGCCCACTCTAATTTGGGGTTAAGTCTCTTATATTTATCTGGGGAGAGAAGAGACCTCATAGTCATTTCTGTTCCAGCTTCTTGCGATCTTATACATGCTTCAATTACTGGTGCTGCTACTCTTAATAATCCGCCATTTGCGGGAATGGGATTAACAGGTCTTATTCCCGTTCCAAAGGAGAGGGCTGTTACTTTATCAAGTGAAAAGCCGCGATTATTTTTTATGGCCAGATCCCTTAATTGCCAAAGCATATCAAGACTTGGGTCATTATGATAAAGACCTCCATCAACAAGTCTGCCAACGTTTGGCATATCGAAAGACCCAATATATCCCGGGGCAGCAGAAGTGACTCGAGCCGTATCACTGGCTAAGGATGCTCCGTGAAGAAAATTACTTAAGAGTACAGGCTTATCCGTAGCGGTGTCCACAGCAAGGGCCATAACGTTTGTTGCAGAATCAGCCATTGTACGCTCTTTAAAAGTGTTTTTTAAAAGAGTTTCATAGGGTTTTGCATCATACATAGTGTATACTAAGGAAGTCGCCTCATTCCAAAGTTTCATGACATAATTCGTTCGATTCTTGTCAGGAAATATTTCCCCAAAATGTGCTCTGAAATAGCTCTCCATGTCAGGCTCAACAAAAAGAGGATATCCTTGTTCATCGGTAATAGACAAACCAAGTGCAGCTAGACCACCGAAAGAAGTTCCTCCAATAAAGTCAGCATAATTAACAAGGGGTGTGTTGGTTTCTTTATAGAGCTTAGTTAAGCACACAAGCTCAATAAGCCCACGTCCACCGCCACCACTAAGTGGAAACATCAGAAATTCTCCGTCATTAAATCGAAATGGATTTGAATTGGCGGTTGCAGGCGGTACTGGGCGGGGGGGTCTTGAAGCTACTGAAGCGCTATCAACATGAATAAATGAATCTTCTAGAATTGATGACTTACCTGCGGGCGAAGCAGCGGGGGAAGTGGGAGATGCTTTGGAACTACCCCAACTGAACCAGCCTCGGCTTGCGACAACTGGTGCAACGGGGGATAATTTGGCGGACCATAATTTCACCGTTTCAGCATGTTTTGCTGTTGCTTGTTGGAGAATATGCCTATCAGCGTGGTAATCCCTCAAGTGTTCCTCTGTAGAGGGAAAAATGTGATGTTGATGAAAATGCATTTCGCCCATCATTCTCGTAATTCTTTTGTGGTGATAATCAATGTCAGGGTGCGATGTGCCAAGTTTGTCTGTACTAAGTTTATCTGCGGCAAAGACAGAATTACTCTGTTGTAAACTTACAGCCATTAAAAGCAATGGGGCGCAAAAAGAAGAAAAGAAAGAGTTACGCATGATTTTTTTCCTCACTCACATTCTTAAATAAAAATATTGTATTCATGAAATGAAATTTAAAAATAAACGTCATTTATACCATTATTACTTTAAATAGTTAAATAAATACTAATACTGTGAAAATATTTTATACTTTTAAATATTCGAAATCTTTTGTCACATTTTTGCCTGCTTTATTGCTCCTAACCTGTGCTAAAACTAAAATACAATGAATAAAATTTGAGGAAATATTAGTGGTTGCAATCTTAATTCTTGCGGCTGGGCAAGGAAAGCGTATGGTGTCGGATTTGCCGAAAATTCTTCACCCAGTGGGTGGTAAGCCCATGATCCATCATGTTATTGATGCTGCTTTGGAAGTTCAAACAATAGAACCCTCCTCTCAAACAGTTGTTATTATATCCCCTGAGTTAAAGAAGGAAACGGTTCAAGGGGGGCGTGCAGTCCATAGTGCACTCCAAACCAACCCACTGGGCACAGGAGATGCGGTTAAGATTGGGCTCAATGTTTTGTCTGAAGTTCCTCAAACAGTTTTGATTCTTTATGGTGACACGCCTTTATTGGAAGCAAACTTTTTACGTGCTGTTATTGAACATCATAAAATGCATCCTGCGCCCTGCTTGACTGTGGTGGGAATGCGTCCAGAAATTCCAGGCGCTTATGGGCGCATCGTAGCCAACGAGGCGGGGCAAATTAATCGTATTGTAGAATATAGAGACGCCTCTAAAGAAGAACGGGAAATTTCTTTATGTAATTCTGGCATTATGGTGGCAGATGGAGCTTTGTTAAAGAAGCTTGTCTTACAGATTTCACCTCAAAACGAAGCGGGTGAATATTATTTAACAGATGTTGTGGCCTTAGCAAGAAAAGAGGGAATAGATTCTTGGGTTGTAGAGCTCCCAGTAGAGGGGCTCTTGGGCGTTAATACGCGCATTGACCTTGCGGCAGCAGAAGGGATTATGCAGCATCGCTGGCGTCGCCGTTTTATGGAACAAGGTGTGACCTTAATAGATCCAAAAAGTACATTTTTTAGCTACGATACAATAATAGGGAAAGATGTAACCATCAGTCCGAATGTTACGTTTGGTCTTGGTGTTACAATTGGAGATAATGTACGCATTTTGCCTGGGTGTCATATTGAGAAATCAACACTTGGACAGGGCGTTACCGTTGGGCCTTTTGCGCATTTGCGAGAAGGGGTCGTCCTTGGTGATCATGTCTGTATTGGTAATTTTGTGGAAGTTAAAAGTACGACAATTGGGTCTTATACCAAAGCAAAGCATTTAACTTATCTTGGAAATGCAACAATTGGAGAGAATGTTAATATCGGTGCAGGCACTATTACTTGTAATCACAATGGTTTTGTAAAATCGCAAACATGGATTAAGGACGGTGCATATATAGGGTCAAATAGTTGTCTTGTGGCGCCTGTTTCCATAGGGCTAGGCGCCATTGTTGCTGCCGGGAGCGTCGTAAATACAGATATTCCAGATGAAGCTTTAGGAATTGCGCGCCAGCGTCAAGAAAATAAACTTAAATGGGCCACTCAATTCCGAGCTCGGTATAAATAAGGAGATAATAAATGTGTGGTATTGTTGGGATGATCAGTCAAAGCAGTGTGGCGCCAAAATTATTAGAAGGCCTTAAACGCCTTGAATATAGAGGGTATGATTCTGCAGGCATTGCAACATTAACAGATGGCCGCATAGAGCGTCGCCGAGCAGAAGGAAAGCTCAAGCAACTTCAAGATTTAGTTGAGCATAGTCCTATCGTGGGTTTCTTAGGGATTGGGCACACACGCTGGGCAACACACGGTGCTCCTACACAAGAAAATGCACATCCTCATGCCAGTGATCAGGTGGCTCTTGTGCATAATGGCATCATTGAAAATTATGCTGAACTCAAAGAAATGCTTATAAACAAGGGTCATCAATTTCAAAGCCAAACCGATACAGAAGTTGTTGTGCACTTATTAACTCATTATTTAGACGAGGGGAAAACTCCCCTTGTAGCTGTTCGCAAAGCTTTGAAAGAATTAAAGGGTGCTTTCGCATTTGCTATATTATTCCGTGACCATACAGACCTCATGATTGTGGCGCGCAGAGGGAGCCCGCTCGTAATTGGATATGGTGAGCAAGAAATGACCATTGGGTCAGATGCTTTGGCTTTGGCTCCCTGGACACAACATTTATGCTATCTTGAAGAAGGTGATTACGCGCTCATTACAAAAGAGGGTGCTCAAATTTATGATTATGCAGATACCTTGGTGGAGCGTCCTATACATAAAACTTATCTTTCTGAGAATACTGTTACCAAGGGTGCCTATCGTCATTTTATGTTAAAGGAAATATTTGAACAACCCGTTGCTATTAATAATACTCTCAATTTATTAACGGATGTCTCGACCTCAACAGTCCAAATTCCCCCCTTATCATTTGATTGGAAAGATGTTTCGCGCCTTACCTTGGTTGCATGTGGAACAGCCTTTTTGAGCGGATTGACGGCTAAATACTGGTTTGAAAAATATGCTCAGTTGCCAGTCGATGTTGAAATTGCATCAGAATTCCGCTATCGAGATCCTACTTTAACACCGGGCGGTGTGGCTATTTTTATTTCTCAGTCAGGAGAAACTATTGATACGCTATGTGCTCTGCAGTTGGCCTGTGAAAAAAATCATCACACTTTGGCGATTGTTAATACGCCAGAAAGCTCAATTGCCCGCCAATCCAAGAATGTTATTACAACGCAAGCATGGCCTGAAATTGGTGTTGCCTCTACAAAAGCTTTTACATGCCAATTGGCAGTGTTGGCGAGTCTTGCAATTGCTGCAGGGCGTAGACGAGGGGTGCTCTCCAAAGATCAAGAACGCAAACTTGTTCAAAGTTTACATCAGACACCTGACCAAATTAACAAAATCCTACAGAAAGACGATAAAATTCATGAGCTCGGGCATCACATTCGTAATGCAAATAGCTCTCTTTATTTGGGTAGGGGAACAAGCTATCCCATAGCCTTGGAAGGTGCTTTAAAACTTAAAGAACTTTCTTACATTCATGCAGAAGGGTACCCTGCCGGTGAAATGAAGCACGGGCCCATTGCTCTTATAGATGAAAAGGTTCCCGTTATTATTCTTGCACCACAAGATCAATGGTTTGAAAAAACTATCTCCAATATGCAAGAAGTCTTGGCCAGAGGGGCTTCTGTTATATGTTTTACAGATGAATCATCAGAGAAACACATTCAAGGGCTTGGGGGAAAGATTAAAACATTCAGTTTACCAACTGCAGATCCTTTTATCACTCCCCTTCTTTATACAATCCCTTTGCAGCTTTTAGCGTATCATACGGCTCTTTTGCGTGGAACTGATGTGGATCAACCCCGCAATCTAGCTAAGTCAGTAACAGTTGAATAAAGTTAAAAAACGATTGGTTTCTTTAGGGCGGGGCAGCGCTACTTTAGCTTTTCCAAAGACTTGTGGTAAAGATCGAGTTTTTTCCTGACAGCATCGAATATGGTTTTTGTGGACTCGCCTGTTAAGTGGAGAAGAGCTTCTTTTACATTCTTAACTGGCCAAATGGAGAAATCACCTCGTTTAATGGAATCTACAATCTCATCTCTTAAAATAACATTATCTATATTTGTATGGGGGATAATAACTCCCTGTGTTCCTGTAAATCCTCTATATTTACATGTTCTGTAGAAACCTTCAATTTTATGAATAATGCCGCCTACTGGCTGAGCTTCACCAAATTGATTGATAGAACCCGTGATGGCTATATCTTGACGGATGGGAATTTCAGACAAGGAAGAAAGGATTGCTACAAGCTCTGCAAGGGACGCACTGTCTCCTTCTACCCCTCCGTAATTTTGTTCGAAAGTAATAGAGCATCCGCAAGATAAGGGATATTTTTGCGCAAACATTCCATTTAAATATCCATCCAATATTAGGACACCTTTTTGCTGGATTGGACCGCTCATCTCGGTTAAGCGCTCAATATTAACTACCCCGAGCTCACCTGCGTAAGTTCTTGCGCTGATACGATTGGGCAGCCCATAAGTATGATCACCTGTTGTTAAAACCGACAGAGCATTGACTTGCCCTACGACATGACCGGTGGTATCGATTAATATTTGGCCTGATTCTATATCTTCATGAGATCTATCCTCTAAACGGGCGGAGCGCTTTCGTCGTTCATTTAAGACGGTCTTAATATCTTTTACAGTTATGACATTACTTGCACGTTCGGAGGCCATGGCAGCCATTGTTCCCGCTTCGTTTAAAACGTCAGCAATTAATTCAAATTTTGAATTTAACTTCTTTCGATGTCCGACCCAGCGTGCACTATATCCCATGAGATACTGGATAGCTTCCTGGTCAATTTCTTGTCCGGTGTGAATAATGGATGCTTGTTTAATAAGTTTGGTATATATGGAGAGGTTTTTTGATGTTGCGGGCAGATCTGGATCAATTTCTGCTTTAATTTTAAAGTAAGTTTTAAAGTCTGGATCTTGGTAGAAAACAGAATAATACCAAAGAGGTGCACCAATGAGAAAGACCTGTACATCAAGGGGAATAGACATAGGTTCTGGAGCATCCCACAGAGGTAGTGAAGATTCTCTGTGACGTTCTTCAATGCGGATACGCTGGTCTCGCAGTGCTGCTTTTAATGCTTCCCATACTTCTGGAGATTGAGCCAAGGCTTCAGCGCGTAAAACTAAAATCCCCCCATTGGCACGATGGAGAGCGCCTGGACGAATCATGGTGAAGTTTGTTTCCATGCCTCCGCCTGTCATGGTGCGATACTTAATGGACCCAAATAAATTTTCGTAAGTAGGAGTGGGTTCTAAAACAACTTCCGGATGGCTCATTCCCTTATTATTAATCAGAAGATTAACGCTATATCTTTCTTCAAGAGTCGAGGAAAGTTTTGATTGGGTTTCGGGGTCTTCACTTAAAAAATCTTCCACATGGTTTAGGACATCTTCTAAAAGTTCATCAATCCAATCTTTAATGTATTTATCGTATTCTTGGCGGAACTTTTGGAAAAGAGGGTCAAGTACCTGCGCTGCAATATTCTTTTTTACCTCGTTGATTTGGATGGTAAGTTGACGACCAGCCAAATGAGCCGATGTAGTTATTCTATTTAATCGATCTTTAATTTCTTGGATATCTTTTAGTTGATAAGCTTGGCCACCTTCCTCACTCCCCTTCAAGGGATCTGTTAATTGAATGCTGAAGCCTTCATTTGTTTCTTCAATGGTTAAACCTTTGCTTTGTGCAAATGTTTGTACAGATTCTAGTTCTTCTTGTACCTGTTTTTCCAATGAAGAAGTCATGGCTTCAACTTGGCTTAAATAATGAGGATGTGAAAATGTTTTTGAGAGGACAGAATGAAAACTTGCAATAAGATCTATCATTGATTGCTTCAGCTCGCACCCTTTACCATTTGGTAGACGGAAAGGTTTTGGACGGTGGGGGGATTGAAAGTTGTTAAGATATACCCAATCATGCGGGGTAGAAAATTTTTTAATATATTGTTTAAGAAATGCCATTGTTGCTGTCATGCGGCCGCTTCTGTCTTCGCCAACCACAAACACATGAAAACCTTTGTTGCGCATTTTAAGACCAAAATTCATAGCCTCATTAGCGCGAGCATGGGAAGACAAATCAAACAGGGTTACAGCGGAATGTTTGGAAGTTTTAACATCCTCCAATGCCCTGATTGGAAATAAGGGTATGCCAACCTGCGTGTCTTTTAAGGAGTCTTTCATCATACTTTAAGTCTATAAAAATAACCCTTAAGAGGGGGTTAATGCAGGATGAGATAATTATAGAAATACCCTAATTTATTTTTTTAATCATTATTCTTTAAGCGAGAGTAAGGCGATACTACCAACACATTGATGTTTGGATTTGTTCAAGAAGAGCACGCCCTACTTTTTCAAACTCTCCCATACGGCGGGCTGGGTAATATCCGTCAAAAGCCCAATAAAAACTGGGGGGAAGAACCGGGTCGTTTGTATATTTTGGGACAGGAATTTTTTCAAATATATTGATTTTATAGTTATATTTTGGAGGAACAGGCCCTGCTGGTTTGGTTGGAAATTTAGGGCCCTTTGGGGCATCAAAAGCTTCTATAATCTTGTCAAATGTTGGAAATCCGTAGATACCACCCTTACCTATATCCACAACTAAATAAGTATTTTCGAAAGTTTTATAGAGCTCGTAAAGAAGGGTATCCATAAGAGATCTCCATGGTGTTTCACATGTAAAGATCATACTAAAAATGTGTTAAAAGGATGTGAATGATGGTTTTGGAATACCCCTCACCCACACGACTAATCTAAAAACTACGGCGTGGATGGGCAAGGGGAGAGGTAAAAATGATGCTTATTTAGGGTTCATTAGTTTTTCGATCTTTTCTATATCATCTTTTGATAAACCCTGATAAACATCATAGCTTACCATATCTTTATTTTTGTATGACTTTAGTAGTTTTGTGGCTTCCTTACTAATTTTTTTATCGCTACTCGTTTGGCTAGCTTCTAATATTGGAACCAATTGAGAACCATAAGACTGGGATATACTACCACCAAAAATAAATGTTCCGTCACTTGCTTTAAAAAAGAGGGGGCCACCACTCATACCGCCAACGATTCTTCCAAAAATCTTTTGGTCTTCAGTTTGAGGTAACGGAAGATGAGCACAGCTAAACTTCTCATCACTTGCACCTGGAGATAAGTAAGTTGCATAAAATGATCCAGTTTCTTCAAAAAATGAAAGGGATGGACAAGAAATCATACTAGATTTTACAACTAAGCCCTGACTGTTATCACCCCATAAAGAATAGTTACCATTGCTAAAACGTTTTAAGGATATAAACCCTAATGCAAAAGCAGGAAGCTTTGCGACTATTTGGGGGTCAAAGGCCTGAAGTTTTACAGGGCTTTTTGTTAGTTTGATGGGTTTTCTTAATTTCAAGAAAGCAAGATCACTTCCAACCAATTTATATTTTTTATTATTAACCATCATTTCTTTCAGTACTAAAAAGTCTTCGGCTGTGGCTTTGCTTTCTCTTTCGGCTGATTCACTGAGAGAGCTCACAGATTCTCCTTCCTGTTTAAGGTCCTTTACTGGAATTTCTTCCATTGTTCCCAAAAAATGAACGTCGTACATGCTTACTTTATCTTTTGGCATTTTTGTTATAACCCCCAGCCAATCAATAGCACCTGCTTTTACTGGAAGCACTGCCTCATCAATTGCAGCAATGAATTGTTTTTCACTTTTATTGTGCAGCATTGCCAGATGTGTACTGGTAACAGCTGTTGTTTCATTTAGAAAGATACAACTTCCCATTTCGCTAGTTTCTGAAATTAAGAATCCGAGCTGGAAGGGAAAATTTAGAGCGGCCTGATGGGATAATTCATGAGCATCTTTTACTCTTTCATCACCCATAGCTAAACAATTTTGTATTTGAAAAAAAAACATTAAGATTAGAGAATATGCTAATTTCATCTTTATTTCCTTTAATTTGGTGAATATCAATATTTATAATGATTAGATAAGTGCATATAATAAAATTTGCAACTTCATTTTTAATAGCGGGAAAAAATAAATTATCCGATAATTTTCTGAAAAACATCTGCTTTTAAGCTGGCACCACCTACGAGGACTCCATCCACATGGGGAAGGACTAGAATCTCTGCGGAATTCTGATCTGTCACAGAGCCACCATAAAGAAGGGGCGTCGTATTTTTAAGGGCTTCGAAGAGAGCAAGGTGCATTTCTATAATTTCTTCAGGAAGGGGGGTGACGCCTGTCCCAATTGCCCAGATGGGTTCATATGCAATAAAGGTATTTTTAGGATTTGAGGAAGGAGGAAGGGTGGCCTTAAGTTGTTGGATGACCGTTTCGATGGCTTTGCCGCTTTCACGCATACGCATGTTTTCTCCAACACACACGATAGCCCGCATGCCTGCAGCGTGTATGGCCGATATTTTAGTATTTATCAACTCATCACTTTCTCCAAATAAAGTACGGCGCTCAGAATGTCCCACAATAACAGCTTTACAGCCAATGTCTGCTAACATTTGAGCACTGACTTCTCCGGTAAACGCCCCTTTGACGTCTGTATGGCAATTTTGTGCTCCCAAAAGAGCAGGCGTGCTTTTCAAAGCATTCCTTACAGGTAATATAAAAGGAAAAGGAGGGCAAATAATTATCTTGTGCTGCGTTGTGGATAAGGCTGAGAGGAGAGGGGGTATAAACTCCTCAATAAAGTTTGGCGAACCGTTCATTTTCCAATTTGCAACAATTGTTTTAGTCATTAAATTTCCCTTTATTCTTTACTTTGGCTTTTCCGTTAGGGGGCCAAAAGGCATTGCAATTACTCATAGCATTATATTAGAGTATGGATAGTTTTTTATGTCCTTCAACCCCTTTTTTCGCAAGTTTATGCGACTGGGCGGGAGCTGGCAATAAAAAATGGTTTAGTATAATTGCCATATTAATGAGTTGTAAGGACCCATGCTTCAAAAATTACGTGCCCAGTCCAATCGCTGGTATATTAAAGCTCTTTTTGTCATTTTAGTTTTAAGCTTTTGTATGTGGGGTATTGCAGACATTTTCTTCAATTATATTAATATGAGGCCTGTTGCAACCGTAGATGGGCGTAACATTTCACAAGAAGAATTTGCTTCGCGGCTTCAAACAATGGTGAACAGAGCTCAAGAGGCCTCAAAAGGGCAACTTAAACCAGAACAAATTAGAGAGATGGGTATTCCTCAAAAGATTTTAGATTCATTGATTGATCAATCTTTAATTGCTACAGAACTCAAAGAACGGCGCTTAATAGTATCAGATGCTGCAGTTAGAAATCGAATTCAAAAAATTCCAGCATTTTCAAATGAGCAAGGTCAGTTTGATAAGCGTGCTTTTGATTATTTGTTACAAAATAATCATATTTCTGAAGCGCAATTCATTGCGGATGTGCGTGGGGAACTGCAGCAGCAACAACTCTTTGGAGCTTTGATTTCAGGATTACGTCTCCCTAAGGCTTATATCGATTTATTATTTCAAGGATTTTTTGAACAACGTGTTTTTGCTGTGGTGACAGTTCCTTTTCAGAAAATGGTCGTAAAAGAAACTCCAAAAGAATCTGATTTGCAAAAATTTTACAAGCAACATCAGGAGCAGTTTAGGCTTCCTGAGATGCGTAAGATTACACTTCTTGAAGTTGATCCGAAGCTTTTTGAAAGTCGTGTTGTTGTTCCGCTAGATAAATTGCAAGGAGAATATGAACGACGCAAAGCTGAATTTGAAATTGCAGAAAAGAGAGAAATAAAGCAAATAAATGCGGCGAATGAAAATACTGCAAAAAAGGCTGTTGAGTCATTAAAGAAAGGCCGCCCTATGCCTGCAGTTGCAAGAGATGTTTCTGCAGATTTTAAAGATTTAGGTCTTGTGACTAAACAGCAATTGCCCGATCTTGTTGCAGATCGGTTATTTGAAGCTGAGTTAGGTCAAGTCATAGGCCCAGTTTCCACCCCCTTTGGTTTTCAGATTTTTCTTGTGTCAAAAATTGAGCCAAGCTTTACAAAATCCTTTCTTGAAATTCGTACTCAATTGGAATCTGAACTAAAGCTACAAATGGCCAATGATCAGATTTATGAGCTTAAGAATAAAATTGAAGATGCCTTGGCAGGTGGTGCCACATTGGCAGAAATTGCGAAAGAACATCAACTAAAAATACACTCAATTGATGATGTTTCTAAATCAGGAAAAGATTTGAATGATAAATTCATTCTCCCTGAAGCTGGAAAAGCTGACATTCTTGATCAAGCTTTTTCTTTACCAGAAGGGGCCGATAGTGCTGTTATTGAAACCAAAGAAGGTGCTTCATACGTGGTTCATGTGGATAGCGTTAAGGCATCTCATGTTCCGCCATTTGCCGAGATACAAGATAAGGTAGCAAAAGCATGGATGCAGGATCAGCGTTTTCAGTTAAGTGCGATTGTTGCAGAGCAGCTCGCAAAAGATGCGCGGTCAGTTTCTGAGCTTTCACGCTTGGCTCTGAGTCGCAAGTTATCCATTAAAATGCTTGATCCATTGAGTCGCGTCGATTCTGAAAAGGATGAAAAAATTCATAAGCAATTTACACCAAACCTTATCACTCAGATGTTTGAACTCACCTTTGGTAAAACTGCCCTTGGTGTAACGCCCGATCGGATGAATGGAGGAGTTCAAGTTGTCATGTTGCAAAAAATTCTGCCCTTTAATCAAAAATCTTTGAAGGATAAACGCGATCAAATGGAGAAGAAGTTGGCAGAATTAGCTTTCCAGGATGCTTCAGCTCTTTATATAAAGAGTTTGCGTAATGATGCTAAGATTTCTATTAATCAAGCAGTTTTTAATGCAATGGCAAGTCGTGGATAGGGGAAAAAATTATGGAGGAGACCAAATCCTTAGAGCCTAGAAATCAAGATGATTCTCTTCCTGGCTATTCACTCATTGATTTGGAAAATAAACATAAAACCCCCATTTTAATTACACCTGCTCAAGAATTATCATTTCCTTTATCTTCCACAGATCTTCGAGATATAAGCATTTTAGAAGCTAAGTTTGATCAAGAAAAAAATTGCGCTGGATTAGCTGCTCCTCAGATTGGTATTGGAAAACAAATTATAGTTTTTGCCGCTCCAGGGGATCCTGATGTAAAAAAATGGCGGTCTGATTTTACCCAAACCATGGATAAAACCATTTGGATTAATCCCGTGTATGAAGGCATTGGACAAGAAAAAAATGAAGATTATGAAGCTTGTTTTTCTGTGCCTGAAGTTGCAGGACCCGTCATGCGTTATAAAAGTATTAAATTCCAAGCTTACACACCAACAGGTGACTTAGTTGAAGGGACAGCGGAAGGTTTTTTAGCTCGGATTATCCAACATGAGGTAGACCATGTTAAAGGAATTCTTTATATAAATTATGTCCCTGACGGTCACCTTCTGAAAATTGAAGAATATAGACGGAAAAGAGCAGCGGCCATGGAAGCTGAGCAAATCTCTTCAAGCTGAATTTTTTTATGAGCCGCACAAACGTCTTTTTGTTTTGTACGGCTCTTTTATTTTAATCAATCTTTATTTGAGAGAGGACGGATAGAAAACTGGGGGCACGCCACCCGCTGTTGGCATTTGGGCACCCTGGAGAGGTCTTTTCATATCAGACATTGCCATAGAAAGCGCTGTTGCACACAAATCATCCCCTTTTGCTGTTAATGGGGCGGGAGGGAGACTTGATCTTTCCTGAGGCTTTACCTCTGGTTTTACTTCTAAGCAGGATGCAATAGAACTGTTATACATTCTCGTGCCGTTATCCATTTGACCCCCATGATGCCCTGAATTTGGTTGATTTTGGGCATCAATTTCGTGTTGGGCGACAATTTTCCAAACATCTCCACAAGACTTTTTACAAATATCTCTTACAGAACTCTCAGTACAAGGACCAGGTGTTCGACATGTTGAAGCGCAAAAAGCCAATGGATCAATGGGTCCTGCTTTGACTTCGTTGATTAAAGAGATTGCAGAAAAAGCTAAAGTTGTCAAAATCGGTATTTTTTTATTGGGATATTTAGCAGTAAGCATTTGAGAAATACTCCTCTCGTTAATGTTAATAAAAAAGAGGTTCAGGTATTATTAAATCAAAAAATGGTTAATAGTGGGTAAATATCGGAGTAATAATATTGTATATTTAAATTGAAAAAGTAATTTTTAAATAATTATAAAATTATTTATTTTGTTTTTCTGATAATTAAGGAGCTTCGGCTTGACGCCAGGCCATAGGGCGCTCCGCGCGACGGTAGGGGGCGGAGGGAGAGGGATTATCGCGCTGAAGCGCGTTGCTTTCGCTTGCGCTCAAGCCCGAACCCAAATATTTATGGTATCGAGGGTTCAAATCTTGCTCATGCATAAATAAAAAGAGGGAAAAACCCTCTTCTTATTTATGGCGGAGGGAGAGGGATTCGAACCCTCGATACGGCTTTTCAACCGTATAACGGTTTAGCAAACCGCCGCCTTCAGCCGCTCGGCCACCCCTCCACGAAGGCTCTTTTAAAGTTCTAAAGCCCTTTCAATATGTTGTCAACAGAACATCAGACAACAATTCGAAAAGAGCTGATTTATTTTCCCATTAAATTCATACGTTGGGCAATAATGGCGTTACGGGCAAGTGCATCCGCCCGTTCATTTTCAGGGTGTCCGCTGTGCCCCCTTATCCAGTGCCACGCAACTTGGTGCTTAGAGATAAGATCATCCAAAAGCAACCATAAGTCTTGATTTTTGACAGGTTTACGGTCGGCCGTCTTCCACCCATTTTTTTTCCAATTTGCCATCCATTGAGTAATTCCATCACGCAAATATTGACTATCGGTGTAAAGATCAACTTGTGCTGGAAAAGGAAGGGAGGTGAGAACGCCAATCGCAGCACTCATTTCCATACGATTATTGGTGGTCGAAGGGTCTCCCCCTGATAAGTCTTGCTCAAGGCCTTGATAATGTAAGACGGCGCCCCACCCTCCAGGGCCTGGATTTCCGCTGCATGCGCCATCCGTATAAGCTTTTAAATGAGGTTTAAAAGTGTTGGGTAAAGTGCTTAGGATTTCGATTAAAGTTTGAGTTTCTTGCTGCAAGGCTGTTACCACCATTGTTGTTTTCCTTGGGTTTTAACTTATTGTATTTTTATTTTATCATAAAGGAAAGTTTTGAATGATGCGATTGTAAAAATAACCTGAGCATTTTGACGACCTTGATCCTAAGACACCAGGCTTTTGGGGATATTAAAGTGGATATTTTCTTCTACTACGCGCACTTCTTCCATGGTGACAGTAAAACGCTCCTGGCATGCCTCAATCAACTCATCCACCAAAACTTCAGGAGCAGACGCGCCTGCGCTGATACCTAAGCGATGCGTATTTTTGAGCCAATCCCACTCGATTTGGGAAGCACGTGGGTAAAGGCGTGTCTCAGGACATCCATGAAGCTTAGCGGTTTCCATGAGGCGTACAGAATTGGAAGAATTCGCAGCCCCAATAACGATCATATGATCAACTTGTGCTGCAATTGTTTTGACAGCAAGTTGTCGGTTGGTTGTTGCATAGCATATGTCTTCTTTTTTGGGTCCACAAATAGTAGGGAATCTCTTCTTGAGGGCAATAATAATATCAGCAACTTCGTCCACTGAAAGAGTGGTTTGAGTTGCATAGGCAAGGTCTTTATTTGCATCAAAAGGAAGATTGGCAACATCCTCAACTGTTTCCACGAGGATAACCGAACCTTCGGGTACTTGCCCCATGGTACCTATCACTTCTGGGTGGCCGGCATGTCCTATGAGAATGACAGTGCGACCAGATTCTTGATGATGCTCGACCTCTCTATGCACTTTACTGACTAAGGGGCAGGTGGCATCTAAGTAATAAAGCGCACGTTCCTTAGCAGCATGAGGAACGGATTTTGGAACCCCATGGGCAGAAAAGACGACGGGTCGATCATTCGGGACTTCATCTAATTCTTTGACAAAAACAGCTCCTTTGGCTTCTAGGCTTTCGACAACGAAGCGATTATGGACTATTTCGTGGCGTACATAAACAGGAGCCCCATGCTTTTCTAAGGCACGCTCAACAATTTGAATGGCACGATCAACTCCTGCACAAAATCCTCTTGGGCTTGCAAGTAAAATGGTTATAGGAGGAAGAGAAGTTGCTGTCATAGAGTGGACTCATTTATAAAATGAATGATTTTTTATTTATCAAACTTTGAATTTTTAAGCAACTAATTAAGTTTTATTTATCCATGATTTGCTTTAGCAAGTCAGCAATGAGGCCAAAACACATGATTATAAGGCATGTTAGAAGACCCCCGATTCCTAAATAAAAACCTGTTGAGAGTTTGAAAAAGGTAGATAAAAAGAATCCACCAATGGCCCCCATAAAACACAGCATTGCAAAGAGAATGAATATCTTTAAAGGATTGTAATAATTTATTGCCTGAAGAATGTACTGAAGTGTTCTTAAAGAATCTTTAAACAGCCTTACTTTTGTTTGTCCTTTTCTTTCATGATAGGGGATATCTATGTAATGGACGGTTTTCCCGGTCATCATGTAGGCAAGCGTCATTGATGTCGTGAAGCTAAATGTATCACACAGATGCTTAAAATACTTTGTAACGGTTGCTTTTGAAAAAATTCGAAACCCAGAGTTAATATCTGGGATGGATCTTCCGGCAGTAAATTCTACTAAGAACTTAAGTATTTTTCTTAAAGGAGATTTGATGACAGATTCTCGATAAAATTGCCCTGTTCGTTTACCGACAACCATATCAAAATTTTTTTCATATTCTTTTAATAAGTCTCCTAGCTTCTCAAAGGGATACGTCATATCAGCATCAGTGATAACAATAGTATCATATTTTGCTGCTAAAATACCGTCTTTAAGGGAACGTCCATAACCAAGATTATGTGGGTGACGCACAACTTTTATATTTGGTTCTTTAGAAAGGGTTTTAAGAAGTTCTGGAGTTTCGTCCTTTGATCCATCATCCACAACAACAATTTCCCATGAACTTATTTTCATACCCTCTAAAATTTTTTTAATTTGATCGAGCGTTTGAAGAATGGATTTTTCTTCATTATAGGCGGGAATAATAGTACTTATCATGATAGACCTTTACATGAAATGGTTCCTAAAAAGCAAATAAAATATGGCTGTACAGTCTTTTCGAATTTTTTTATAAGAGAGTGATAATTTTTAGAGTGAAATTTATTCAGAGAATCTTTAAAAATTAGCATGATATTTTTCTGCCCATTGTTGAAACATCAGGATACTCCACAATTGATACTGCAGATTTATCTTGCCGGACAAGTGGTTTTGCCATTGAGTCTGTATATGTTGGGCATTAAAAATGCCAGTAGATTCCAATGATTTCTGAGAAAGGTAATGCTCAGACCACTCTCTTAAATCCCCTTTTAACCATTCTCCAATGGGTACTGAAAAACCCATTTTTGGTCTCTCAATCAAGTGGTTTGGAATATATTTTTTAAGGATCTTTCTCAATGGAGCTTTGGTTTTACCGTCTCGAACTTTATAGTTGATAGGGACTTTACTTGAAAATTCTGCCACACGATAATCAAGTAGAGGGGTTCTAACTTCTAGACTTAAAGCCATGCTTGCTCGGTCAACTTTTGTTAAGACACATTCAGGTAAGAAAGTCTTTGTATCAAAATAAGCCATTAAATCTAAGGGAGACTTAAAAGAAGATATAATTTCGGAAGAATAAATATTCGTAGGTGTGTTGCGATTTGTTAATAAAAGATCAGAAGGATTGTCCCACACGGACACAAAAGACTGAAAGAAATCAACAGGAGTGCGTGCGTTAAGCGTATCAGATAATTTATATCCTTTTTCTGCAATTTGGGCGTATTGGAATTTTTTAGGAAAACACGAAACAATTTTCTGCCATTGATTTAAAGTAATATTACGAATGCCTTTTGCAAAAATAATTTTTATAATAGAGGGTAAAAATTGATAAATTGGATAAAGTTTTCTTGCAATTTGGTATCTATCATACCCACAAAACAACTCATCTCCCCCATCGCCGGAAAGACAAACGGTTACTTGCTCACGTGCAAGGCGTGAGACAAGGTATGTCGGAATTTGAGAAGTATCGGCAAAAGGTTCATCATAAAAATTGGTTAAGTTCGGGATAATATCTAAAGCCTGCTTAGAAGATACATACAATTCAAAATGATCTGTTTGTAAATGTTTAGCCACTTCTTTAGCATAAGCAGCCTCATTGTAGGCGCTTTCTTCAAATCCAATAGAGAAAGTTTTTACTGGTTTGTGAGATAACTTTTGCATTAAGGCAACAACGAGTGAACTATCAATTCCTCCAGAAAGAAACGCTCCAATAGGCACATCAGAAATCATTCTTTTCCTAACAGAATCTTCTAAAAGAGTTTCTAGCTCATCTATGAGATTCATTTCATTTGGGGTACCTGTAGGGTTGCTTCTAGATATAAAGTCAGACATTTGCCAGAAAGGAGTTTCTGTGATGTTCAAATGGCTGTCGATAGTGACAATGTAACCTGGCTTTACTTTATATACATTTTGGTAAATGGTATGAGGAGCCGTAATATAATTAAATTTGAAATAAATAGAAAGAGCCTCAAGAGATATTTTTGTATGAAATTGAGGGTGCTTGATAAGAGCCTTTAACTGCGAACCGAAAAATACAATATTGTTCTGAACTGACCAGTAGAATGGTTTTACGCCAATTCTATCACGTACAAGATACAGTTTTCTTTCTTTCTCATCCCATAAAGAGAAAGCAAACATTCCGTTAAATTTTTTGCAGGCTTTTTCTATTCCCCAAACTTCACATGCTGCTAAAACAACTTCCGTATCCGAATGTCCTCTAAAAGATACTCCATTTTCCTTTAGTTCTTCTGCTAATTCAGCAGCATTAAAGACTTCGCCGTTATAAGAGATAACAAAGCGTTTTGTATGAGAAATCATAGGCTGGGCTCCCAGCTCTGTTAGATCTATAATAGAAAGTCTTCTATGACCAAGAAAAACTTTCTCATGTTCGTCAGACCAAATTCCAAAAGCATCAGGACCCCGTTCTTTAAGTTGGTTGGTCATTTCAAGAACGATTGACAAGTTATTTTCTTTGGTATTTTGAGTTTTGATATCCCAAAAACCTGCTACTCCACACATTCCGTATAGCCTTTAATTTTCTATGTTAAATAATTTATTACACATTCTTCCTCAATAGGGAAAAGACTTATTACACCTTAACTTCCTTCAAATGAAGTACCTTTTTAACTTGTTCAATAAACATTGAGGCATTATTTTCCCATGTAAAATTTTTTGCAAGATCGAGCGACGTTAGAAAATAACGACAGAGAACTTCGTGATCGGAGAAGATATTTGATAATCCCTCAGCGATGTCAATGGGAGAATAAGAAGATAAAATTATTCCCGGAAATTCTGTGTGTTTACCAAATTCATAGACCACATCAGTCGATGCTAAGACAGCAATCCCTTTGGAAAAGGCTTCTAAAAGAGTATTAGATATACCCTCATCTTGAGAAAGTTGGAGCATAACGTGTTGGTTATTGTATAAATTTGATAATTCTTCTCTGTTTATATGACCTTTGAAAATTATTGTTAAATTTGAAGGCAGGTTGTTTGCTTTCTTCATAAGATCGCTCTCTAATAACCCACTTCCAACAATCGTAAATATAATTTTTTTCGGGGTGTTCTTTGCGAAAAGGATCACACCCTCCAAACATTCTAATATTCTTTTTCTCTCAATTAACTGACCAACAAAAATGAGATTGTATGTTAAAAAGCCTCTCTTTTTAATATTGGAAGGTTGTTCGTTAAAAACGCCATTGGGAATATTGCTGACATGAATATCCTTGAAGTAATTTTCAACAAGATCTTTAAGTCGTTTGCCATTGGCATATACTACAGAAGCTGAATATAGAACAGGTTTTATAAGAAAAGGAATTAAATGCTTTGAAAATTTTCCTAGACGCTTTTCATTAAAACCGGGTGCATCTACCCCCCGAATAGAAACAATATGCGGGATGTTATTAGTCTTTAAGTATCGCCAAATAGCTCGTCCTGATGGAAATGCAAAAAAGGAGGTAACTACATCTGGTTTGCATCGTTTTATATATAAGGGGGCTTTAAATTTTAAAAGAAAATAAGATTTGACTAATTCGAGAAGAGAAATGCAAAGCAAATTTGTTCTGATGTTTCCAAGAAGAATGATAGATAAATTAGGTATTTTTGGGTAGGTGTATGGTTTGACAAGGCCAATAGTTAATATTGTAACCTCGTGTCCCTCTTCTGCTAATTTTTTGGTTAAATTTTGCAAAGCAGTAGCAGCACCCCCGCCAATAGGGGGAAATTCATGGCAAATGAAAAGAAGTTTATATAATTGCTTTTTCAAGGGAAGCGTCATGAAATGGTAAACTTTTTTTATTCTTAGCTAATATAAAAACCTTATCACCAAAATTAAAGAAGTCATTTAGATGAAATAAGACATAAAGGAGATTTGTTAGTAAAATCTTAAAAGGAGAATATTTACCACTTACATATTGGACCCCAGCTTTGTTTCTAAGATAAGTGTATAATGGGTAGGAAAAAGGGCCGCCCCAAGTCTTTTTATAAAGAACGTCAAAGCCAGCGTCATTCAATTTTTTAGCCAACTCATCTGCTGTATAATGGCGATAGTGTCCCATTCCTTTTGCCATTTCATCAAGTGGACCTGATGGTACTGTTACGATAACATACCTACACATGAGGGCTAAACTCTTTAAAGCAGGTTTATCGTCTTTTAAGTGTTCTATAACCTCTGAACAAATGCCTAAATCAACAACACGAGGGTCAAAGGGGTTTGAGACAATAGTTAAGTCTTGATAAGAAAAAAAACCATTGGGATATTTTTTTCGGCATTGATCAAGTCCTCTATCAGAGATGTCAGAACCAAAAATTTGAAAGTTGTTAATTTTCTTACCAATATATTCGAGAAGTTTTCCATTACCACAGCCTAAATCAGCAATTGTTCTAGGTCGTTCAGGAAGTAAGTTAATTAATTTCATTATCCATCGGTTTGTGTGACGACAGACAGGAGAATATTTTACCATGTCATTCCACCCTGTGTCACTCCAACCCCTATTATAAAATTCGATGTCATCTAATTTTTTTTGAACGTCAGATGTTGGCTTGTTCACTTTGCGGTTGCTTTTCATATTGGCTATTCTCCTGCTATTGTCATGTGGAGTAGAAATTATGATATATTTTTTTAATATTATCCGAAGTGAGAATGAAATTATAGAAGTGTATTTATTATCCTCTATTTTTAAATTCCCCAATTAATTATTTGGGATAACTTCAGTACTTAATAGTTCTCAAAATTGAAAAAACATTTAAAGCACTATAATATGGTGTCTTTGCTTTTGCAAGTAGGGGTCCTGAGATAACACGTGCTTATCAAGATATCTAGTCGCTTTTGTTTCCCTGGGAGAGCAGAGAATGGGGACTAAGGTATTTGGACCCTAAAATAAAGAACATTGCAATAAGAAGGATGTGAGTAGAATAGGAGTATCGAACATAGGTGGGCTCCATAAAAGAAACAATTGAAACATTTCCCAAATTTATAAGAGCTGCAAAAATAAAAGAAAGATAAAGAGGATGTTCGCTACGGAAAGAAAAGGGGGAACAAAGAAGATTCCATAAAAATATGAAGCCTAAGAAAGATGTCGCAAGAAAAAAAGCATATCCTCCAAATCCCCTTATTACTTCTTTAAAATAAGAAGAAGCATATTTGGTGATATTATTTTTTATCAACGTAAAAGCAATTGATTTTGTTTGTTCATCGAGCATTTGATTGTATTTATAATCAAACCTTGGATCATTTTTGCTGATCTGCTTTTCAAATTCTTCTACAGGCCATATTTTGGTTCTCAAATTGTAAAAGGCAAGCGCAATTGGTATATAAGTCGTGGAATAAAGATCGAGAGTCCTTTTGTTAGGGTCAGGATCAACGATCTTATTTTTAACAATTTCGTCCATTGTTTCTTTTACGATCATTCGTTGCTGAGGGTCTGAGAAGTCTTTGTATGAGTCAGTGGTGGCTATAAAAAGGGGACGTACAACAAACTGAGGCGCCGCGCCTAGCGTTGCTGAGAAAGAACCATGGTAAACATAATTGTACATTCTTTCAAAGCAAAAGAGAGAGCACAAGGATAATACGAGGGCTAATAAATAGCTTCCCTTTTTATGGAAATTAGGATGGAACCACGACAGATATATTAAAGATATAAAACCAACACAATAAAACAATAAATACTGTTGGCGTGTTGAAGCTAATAAGAAGGCAAAACCGCAAAATACATATAATGATTTTATATTGCCTGAGAGAAGGCCTTTAAAGAAGAAATAAGATGTAAACAGGAATAAGGGATAAGCAAGCCCCTCACTGAGAATATCGTTAGCTACCCCTGCAAAAATGGCTGGGCTCATAAACAAGCATAACAAGCTCCAATAAATAAATGTGGGCAGCTTAAAAAAATTTTTTAAAAAAGTGGATAAGATGTATGAGGCCCAAATAACAATAATCTGTTGGAATATTAGGACCGCCTGAAGTCCAAAATCAGCAAATAAATAACGTAAAAGTGAAATGGTAAGTGAGTATAATCCAATTCTGTTGATACTATTCGTAAGGTATGTTCCGCTATCCGGCTGCAATATAAATCCCTTATGCATATTTATTATAAAGATAAGAGATAATGCGATAAAAATAGTGCTGTTTTTTTGGAATAACTTTGTCACGAAGGACAGTAGACGGCTTCTAATTTTCTTTGTGTGGGAATTATTCATATTTACGATCTTTTTAGAGAGAAAGAGGAGAGAACAGAGAACATGTTGCGCTAAATTGCCCGTATCCTAATTCTTTGATTCTTATAAGCTTAACGCCGCTCACTATACATTTTGCATAAAAATGAGTCAATTTATTAATTTGTTTTATATGATTAAAGTCTAAATTTTTCTTTTTGATTTTCATATCTTGCTCTCATCGCCTATATTTTCTAAAATCTTAAACAAGAGTTATAATCCATTTAAGGAATTAAGCCATGGCCAACCCAATAGTCCCTATAGTTTCTTCTCTTCTTATTTCAACTGTTTTAACAGGATGTAGTACATTTTCCTCGTCAGATTCAGCCTGTATGAAAACATCATTGGTGACATCACTTTCTAAAATGCCACTCTCACGTGCAATAAGAGGAGATGCACGCACAATGACGCTTTCTGATTTTAAGGCAGGATGTGGTGGATCAAGTAACCAATTGCCAGGTGGCAGTGACGACATAGGGATTAATGTCACATTTATGGTCCCAGCAGCTAAGCATCCTCGTCATAGAGTTAATAAAGTGACTTTCCCTCTTTTTGTTGCCTTAGTAGATAAAAACGAAAATGTTATTGATAGAAGAGATGAAAGTGTGGACATAAAAATAAGTGATAAGTCTCTTAATTTTGCCCATAAAATTATTTATACACCCCCCAAAGAAGTTGCTGTAGATAGCGAGAATCATAGGATTCTGGTTGGGTTTAATGAATCAAAACCTCCCATTGTTTCTTCATCTGAGGGTGTCAAAAAAATTGCCCCCCAAAAACCCCGAAAGAAAAGAATAAAAAGGGTAGGTTATCTTTCGTAAGAACAGCATCCTGTTAAGCACAGTGGCATGAGAATTCACATTCTAGAGATAATTATAAATTATAGAGTGGATGGGAAAGAAAAGGAGGGATGGAATGACTATCCACCCCTCTTAACAGCTTAGATCTTTACAACTAGACCAACATTAATGTATTGAATATGTGGTTTTGTTTGTACCACAGTTGCTTGTGGGGTCACACCAGCAGCTTGAAGAGTTCTTTTGCCATGAAGAGCAACGCGATATTCTCCACGTACGGAAAAGCGTTGTGTTAAATCAAGTTCTATGCCAGCACCAGGAACAAAAGCTGTGCTGCTGTATCCTCTGTTAATTCCAGCATATAAAACCGTAGGATCAGTGAAATTAACTTTAAAGCGACGGTTTTCAAACCCTATTTTTAAATAGAATTTTTGGGTTTGTGTGAAATAATATCCAATATTGAAAGCACCTCCCCATGCATTAGATGTTCTGGTAGATACTCTTTGCGCGCTTCCAGCCCCAGTAATATCTAAAACATTTCTGCTGTTAAGTGAAGTAAGTGCTGCAACAGCTTCAGCAGCTAACCAGAAGCAATTAAAGCGTCGACCATAACCAACGAAGAGATCACCTTCTACGCTCTTGTCGCTGAGATTTAAGACGTTATTTAATCGTAAAGGTAAGCCTAGTACGTCTCTAACTAAAAACAATTCTTGCCGGCCTGTTAAAGACGCGCCACCAATAGCGGCACCTGCATAAATTCCTGTTCCTCCAAGAGTGGATTCACTTAAGAGGGCAACCAAACTTGTGCACGCAAATAGTTTTGCTATAGATTTATTACTTACCATGTCTATTCTCCTCAAAATTTAATAAAATACTATTAAAATTTAAAATATAGAGAAATAAATGACAATGGGGTAATTAAATGGTGTGGAAAACAAAGAATGATGATGTCATAAATATGACACGCTTATCTTCTATGGAATTTATCGAGTGAACTTCTTAGCCTAATAAAGGGCTGAAAGATTTTAAATAAGTACGAATGGTTAGGTTTCCTCTTTGTTCGCGCCACAACATTTGATGAAATGCACGATCTGTTTTTTCAATATAACTCATAAGCGCGTCATAGGCTTCTAAGTCTGTTGGGACAATAAGACGCGTTAGGCCGCCACCCTCAGAATATGTGGAGGATCCTGTTCTCCCAAAATTACTATACAAATCAATAACGACTTCGTTATTGGACTCGAAGGACAAAATTAACCCCCCAGCCTCTTCATTATCGCTTAGTAAGAAAAGGGACTCTAAGAGGTTAAGATAAAACCGTAAGAGTAAGCTTCGATAAAGATTTTCATCATAATCTAACTTCCCAAGAAGGATTTCTCCATTAATGGGCGGGAGAGTAGCTGTTAACATTGGTACGAAGGAGGAATTTTGAGTGTCATCTTCTTGATTCACCATCAAAACTTCATGGATTTCGAGGGGAAAAATAGACCTTAAATGATGTTTTAGGTCTTGTGCATGCAGGAGGTAAAGTTTTGGAGATATTTCCTGGAGACCAACGAGAAAGAAATCCTTATTCTGTTCATTTTCTGAAGAATTTCTTGGAGTAGGATAATAGAATATACTCGCATTTATGGGTGCTACACTAAGGAGATGGTCAATTTTATATGCATAGTGTGACATGGTAACTTCCTTTAAAGTTCCGTTCAATGCAAACATATCTACATTTAAGATGTCCTCAAATATTATTCAGATATCTTCTTCTTGCTTACTCCAAAAAATGTAAAATGTCAATAAAATTTTTATTTAATCTATTTTTTATCTATTATATCTCAAAGTGTGATATAAGAGTTTTATCCAAAAAGAAAATGGTGCTTAAGAAATAAAAAATAGCATGAGTGGTAGGGTCTTTTCATAAAAATTGGGAACAATTCTTAAAGGCTCAAGGCATAAACTCACTAGAATTCATGAGTTAAAATATGAGGATAAAAGCTTTAAAAACATTTGTATATCTTGCTGAGACGGGATGTGATTTTGATGGTCATAAGGCTTTGGGTATTCCGCGGTCAAACATGTGGAATCATATAAATGAGATTGAAAGCGAAACAGGCTTGAAACTTATCGAAAGACAAAGAGGCAAATCTTTTTTAACAAAAGAAGGCCTTGCATTTGCTCCTATTGCTCATAAAATGTACACAACTTACAAAGAGGGCCTCAATAATATCAGACATGATGAATGTCCTGAAATTGAAGGAAATCTTATTATTTCAACAACTAATGCTCTTGCTTCCGGTATGTTTATGAAGAGTATAAAGGATTTCCACTCAAATTATCCAAATTTACGGGTGAATGTTATTGCCGATGATTATCTACCTAAAAGTGTCGAAGCAGGTGCAGATATTTTACTCAGACCAATTGGTAATAACCCAGACTTGAATAAAAAATGGCATATTAAATATCACCATGGCCTTTTTGCAAGTGAGGAATATTTAAAAAAGAAGGGTGTCCCCAGAACGCCCGAAGATCTCCTCAATCATTGTATTATGGGCTATGGCGCGCATGAATTCAGTCATTTTGAGGAAATTAACTGGCATTTAAAAGGTAAAAGCTGGGGGTTGCCCAAACTCGTGCCAAGTTTAACAATAAATTCCACAACCTCATTGGTATTGGCTGCAGCACAGGGTATAGGAATTTGCCCTGCCACGACAGAATCAAATGCTTTTTATGATGAAAAACTCATCAGAGTTCTTCCGCAAATTGCTGGTCCAATCATCAACACCTATTTTTGTACAAAGCAAAATGCAACCTCGTCCACGCGAAAAAATACAGAAGTGTTCCAAAATTTCTTTGAAAAATACTTAGATACGATAGGAGTTAAAATAACATATGAATAAAAGCCTGCGCTTAAATAAGCCCGTCTTGTTTGGTCATGTTTTTGAATGCTTTGATAATACTCTCTATGGTTATTTTGCTGTTATTCTGGCTCCTATATTCTTTCCATCCGAGTCCTATACAACAAGTTTGATTGCTTCTTATGGGGCTTTTGCTGCGGGCTTTCTTGCAAGGCCATTAGGCGCCATTTTATTTGGTATATATGGGGATAAGATGGGGCGTCAAAAAGCTTTATTATATTCTATGGTTTGTGTGGCTCTGCCGACGTTTGTTATTGCAATAACGCCGACGTATGAATCTATCGGTATTTTTGCACCACTCACATTAATTACGTGTCGACTTGCGCAAGGGCTTTTTATGGGGGGAGAATATACAGGTGTTAACTTGTATTTGTCTGAAAACAACAACCATAAAAAGCTTGGGTCACAGACAGGCATCCTCGAAGCCTCAGGTATTTTTGGCGCTGTATTTGCAACCATTTTTGGAGCAATTGTAACATTAGAACCTATGCCCGCATGGGCGTGGCGTATCCCTTTTTTATTTGGTTCTTTTTCTACTTTAATTATTTTTTTCTATCGTCTTCGATTGTCAGAAACATCATCTTTTAAGCGTGCAAAAGAAAAGGATGCGCTTTTAAAATTTCCTTTAGCCTATTTATTTAAAGAACATAGGTTTGATCTTTTAATGGCATGTATCATTTCTGGTTTGGCAATGATGCCTTTTTATTATTCAACCATTTTTGGTAATCGTCTTTTTCATGAATTAGGATATTCGCATTCGGAAAGCATGTTTTTAAACATGGTGACCACCATATGTGTGGGTGTTATCATTATTTATTCCGGAAAATTGGCTGATCGAATAGGTTTTGCAACTCATATCTTCCTTGGATCGTTTCTTGTTTCTGTGCTTACCTTTCCAGCCTTCTCTTTAATTTCCAATGCTTCATCTTCTACGCTCCAAGTGTATGGTTTTATTGGTATTTTAAGCTCTGTAGGCGTGATGATTAATTGTAGTACGATGCCCTATATTGCCTCGTTCTTTCCTACAAAATGCCGCTTTTCAGGCGTTGCTTTAAGTGTTACTACTGGCCAGGCAATTTTTGGTGGTAGCGCGCCTCTTATGGCTTCATGGCTGACAGATACCTTTCATACACGCTATGCGCCTGCGGTTTGGTTGGCCTTAGTGGCCATTGTGACGGCAAGCATTATTATTTATAGAGAAATAGTGCTGCATAATGTGACCAACCGAGGATACCTTAAAATAGGACGTATACGATCAATATCTTAAATATTATTCAACGCGATTAAAAAGTCTGTCCTGGCCTTCATCCAATAGAGAAATCATCAGGCGGTTGGATTTTCCGTGTTGATGTGAAAAAGTAATTTCACCAAGGTCGGTTCCGGCAAGTCCCGAAGAGAGGTCAGACCCATTAAAATAAAAAGTATTTCCATTCCAGTGTGAAAGTTTTACGGGAGAACGATCTCTATAGTGAAGAATAAGAGCATTGTTCTCGATATTAAAGATTATTTTGCCATACAGGGGATTTTCATAACTACCAGCGTAATCTTCTAAATCCCGAGGAGGCGCCAAATTTTGAAGCATTTCTCGTTGGCGATTTTGTTTAAATTTTTCATAATGATTCGCAATAGCTTCACGCAATATTTTAGCCCAATCTTGCTCGTCTTTTACCTTTAAATATAAATCTAAAAACTTATTTCGAATGGCTTCTGGGAAAAGAGTTACACGTAAGCCACCAAAATTTAAAAGAATTGCAAATCCTAATTTCTCTTCTGGAATAATGAAAATGAGGGATCGCGTTCCTGTCATCCCTCCCATATGATTCAGCACAGACGTGCCTGCATAATCGTGAAGAAACCATCCAAGACCATAGTTTACTTTTGTGACGCGACTGGTGGGAAATTGGCGTCCTCCTTTTAGAGGAACATCAACATGAGGTGTACGCATCCTGTTTATATTTTCCTCACTGACAAGGGCTTTTCCATTGATGTGAGCATTGTTAAGTTGAAAGATCAACCACTGCCCTATATCGTAGCCTGTTGAAATGATGCCGCTCGAAGCAGGGAAAGTAAATATACAAGGGTTCCCATTTGGTAAGTTGCGCGTCTTCATATTGTATGTATCGTGGTAAGTTGGTTGGGGGACTCCATAACCGAATAAATTCTTGATCTTTTGCCAAAGAGTAAGTGGTTCTTTTTGTCCCAAACGCGTTTCTTTCAGTCCTATGGGATCAAAAATTTCCTCTTGATAAACCTGTGCTAATGGTTTGCCCGTTACATTTTCAATAATAAAGCCAACGAGACCAACAATAACATTTTGATAGTCATATGTTTTTCTAAACTCTCCCTCGATGGGGATGTGTTTTAAAGCAGCTTTAATTTCATCTGCGCTCCAACCCATTTGAACAAGGGTATCAGCAGAAAAATCAGGTAAACCAGAGCGATGGGAAAGCAGATCTTCAATGGTGAAGCTTTGTGTAATTTTAGGGTCACTAAGTGCAAAATCTGGTAAGTATTTTATTACTAAATCATTCCACTGAATTTTACCTTGGTCTACTAAGCGTGCAACAAGTGTATTTGTGAAATTCTTCGTGCCTGAAGCCACTGCAAAGGGAGTGTGCCCATCGACAGGGTCATTTCCACCAAGAACTTTAACGCCAAATCCTTTTAAATATACAATTTTGCCATCTTTAACAATTACAACGCAGGCCCCTGGAACACCTTCCTCGCTCATGGCTTTATTAATGTAAGTCTCTAAAGCGGGTATGAGCGTATTTAAAGGAGCACGATCATTACCCCAACACGGCCAGAATGCAAAGCAAGTAAGAAATATTGTAAAAAAAATACGGTTCACTTAAAGTTGTCCCCTTCAATCTCTTTTTAAACAAGTCCTAACATGAATTTATTAAGGTCTCAATAGTTAGGAATTAGTAAATATTATTCAATAAAAATTAGGTAAATCATTTACGATATTTTAACAAACATTCGTTAAGATATTTATATAGGAAAGTGCGGATATTTAAAGATTAAAAATGGATTATAACGAACTATATGACGAAAGTCCTTATTCTGGTTCAGAAGCCCAATGGCGAGGAGGAAAGATGAGTATTGTACGCTCCACATTCTTGATTTGTGCAACTGTGCTTGCGAGCGTATTTGCCACCTTATATTACGGATATCAGCAAGAACAATACGTCGTAACAAGTAATGGTGTTTTCGTATCTATATTTGATAAAAAAACAAAAACGATCAATATTTGTGACAAAATAACATGTAGTTTAATAAATCCAAAATTTGAACTCTATCAACCTGTCATGCCCCAAGCAGCGTTACCAGCCCTACCAACCTCAACAGCATCAACAGGCTCAGGTATTTTAAATCAAATTGGACAGTTGCTAGGATCCAGTTCATCAAAACCCACACCAGCAGCAGGAACCACTCCTCAACTGACTGTAGGAGGTATTCCTCAAGGTACACCAAGTCCAATGGGTACACCAGCACCTCAGGCTGTGGGTCAAGTTCCTATTGCAGCTGTAAACCCTCAACTGATGGCTCAACGGCCTCCAATGCAGCCATTTCCACCAACCATGGTTCCACAGCAGATGATGCCTCCTATGATTAATCCCCAAATGATGGCTCCGCAGATGATCAATGCGCCTCAGCAAATGCCACAAATGGCCGGGATGCCTGCAGCTACTCAGCAAGGTGATGAAGAAGAGACCGCAGATGAAGAAAGTGGCACTGCAAAGAGTGCGAGCGCTGAAGATGCAGATGCTGGAGAAACAGAGGGCGATGAGGAAGCTGCGCCTGTTTAGAGTCTTTTCGACTTAATTTAATTTTGTCATGATACTCCCAAAATATTTTTGGGAGTTTTTTTATGTCCGCGTTTTCTTGGCTCCAAACCCTCTTAAATGTTATTTTGCCTCCGCGGTGCATGGGGTGTGGGGAAATTCTATCAGAACATTATACACTTTGTTCTGTTTGCTGGAAAAATTGTACTTTTCTTACACCGCCGTGTTGTGTCAAATGTGGATGGCCATTTCCTTATACAGCTGAAAAAAATACTTTATGCCCATCGTGTTATCGTCTTCCTCCTTTATTTGTTCATTGTCGGAGTGCGTTAGCCTATCAGGAAGGCACACGCCGCTTGATTCTTAAATTTAAACAGGGAGACGGTACATATCTTACTCCAGGATTAGGAAACTTAATGCTCAAGGCAGGGGAGGATATTCTCAAACAGACTGATATGCTGATTCCTGTTCCTTTGCATTGGAGTCGCCTTTTCAGGCGGCAGTATAATCAAGCAACCCTTTTGGCCAAATATATTTCTTTACAGACCAGCATACCCACTTTAACCACTCTCTTAAAACGTTGCCGATCAACGCGCAAGCAGGGGCACCAAAGTCGTAAGGAACGTTACGCCAATGTGAGAGGTGCATTCGTCGTTCTACCTTCAAAAAGTGGCTTGGTGAGAAATAAGCGCATTACATTAATAGATGATGTTTTCACAACAGGAGCAACTTTGACTGAATGTACACGCACTTTATTGAAGGCTGGCGCAAAAGAAATTCGCATATTAACTCTAGCACGTGTTATAACACCCATAGAAAAATGAGGAGACTTTATCGTGCCTGATGTTATTATTTATACAACGCCCGTTTGTCCATATTGCCTGCGTGCAAAGGATTTGTTTAATAAATTAGGGATAACTTATAGTACAATAGATGTATCCAAAGATGCTGTTGTGCGTCAAAAAATGGTCGAGCGTTCAGGGAATAGACAAACTGTTCCTCAGATTTTTATTAATGATGTCCATATTGGCGGTTATGATGATCTTTATGCTCTTTATAAAGCAGGTGGATTGAATGAATATATCTAAGGCATTGTATTTTGGGTTCAAAATATTTATTTTAAGAAATGGCCTTAAATAAGAGGGAAGGATAAATAAAATGTTACGATTTTGTGTACCGTTATTTTTTTCACTATTGGTTATGTGCTGTTCCACTTTTGCGACAAGTGTAGCACCTTCAAAAGATGGCGTTCTGATTTATACCATGCCGAACTGCTTGGGATGTAGTCTTGTAAAATCGATGTTCGATTCCCAGGAGATCCCCTATGTAGAAATTAACGTCGTTGAAGATCGCGTGGCCTATGAACGAATGAAGGAAATAACTGGGAAAAAAACTGTTCCACGTGTTTTCATTAATGGAGAGTATATAGGGGGGTATTCTGAAGTTTCTTCAGTAGATTTAAAAATGCTTGTGAATAAGAATAAACCCAGTAGTCAAAACTGATCTTTCTATAACCATAATGAGTTAACATCTGCGAATGCCAATGACCATGAAACTTAAGCATATATTCATTTCTTCATTCTTACTCGCTGGAGGATTAGTCTATTTTTTCAATCAACAAACGAAGCATTCTGTTTCTATCCAAGAAAAAGAGCTGCCCATCATTGTTATAACACAAATCATCGAACATCACACGTTAGATACTGTACGTGAGGGGTTAATGGCAGAGCTTAAGGAGCAGGGCTTTGGTAAGGAAAGCACAAATATTATATATGAAAATGCGCATGGAAATGTTGCAACCGCAACTCAAATAGGGAACAAATTTGCGTCTCTTCATCCTAAAATTATGATTGCTTTGTCAACACAATCTGCTCAAATATTGTTGCCCATTGCAACGAATGGTCAAATCCCCCTTGTTTTTACAGCTGTCACCAATCCTGTTGCAGCCAAGCTTGTACCCTCAAAAACAGTGCCTGGTAAATTTACAACCGGCGTGAGTGATTTTATGAGTCCAGAGCCTCAGTTGGAGATGATGCGTGCTTTTATTCCAAAACTCACCAAGCTTGGAGTTCTTCATAATCCAGCAGAGATTAATTCTGTAAGCTTTTTAAAAGAAATGGAGAATGTGGCAAAATCTCAAGGCATCGAGTTTGTCTATGCTGCAGTAAACAGCACATCAGAAGCAACAAGTGCAACGACGAGTTTGATTGGGAAAGTGGACGCAATTTATTTTCCAAATGACAATACAGCCATGGCTGCTGTTGGGGCTATAGCAACAGAGGCTCTTAAACATAAAATTCCCGTCTTTGCGAATGATTCAGCCTCAGTTGAAAGAGGGGTGTTAGCTGCAGTTGCTTATGACCGGTTCGCCATGGGGCGCAAGACAGGTGAAATCGTTGTTGCCATTTTGAGGGGACAAAAACCACAGGATATTCCAGTTTTGTATGATACGCCATCTGAGGTCGTTGTTAATGAAAAAACTCTCAAAAGCCTTAACTTAAAACTTCCTGAAGCCCTAAAGACAATTCGAAAAATATAAGGGGAAAAGCATTATGATTAATGTTGGTGTTTTAGGGATTACTGGTCGTATGGGAAAAACCATGGTGGATGCATTGGAAAATCATCCACGCTGTCGTTTAAGCGAACCTAATCCAAGCGCTCGAGAGGATTTGACTTCTCTTTTTGAAAAAAGCGAAGTTGTTGTTGATTTTACCTCTGCAGCTGCCTTAGCAAATCATATTTCTTTAAGTTTAAATCAGAAGAAACCGCTGGTGATTGGAACAAGTGGTCTACAGGCTTCTCATCACCAGCTGATTTCGGAGGCTGCAAAACACATACCTCTTGTTATTGCCCCAAATACGAGTGTTGGTATCACGCTGCTTGTCAGTCTTGTTTATAAAGTTGCTGGTCTTCTAGATGAAAACTATGACATTGAGATCACGGATGTTCATCATCGTTATAAAAAAGATGCGCCTTCAGGGGCTGCTCTTTTGTTTGGACACTCTGCTGCCAAAGGGCGTGGTAAGTTATTGGAGGATGTGCGCTATGATTCCTCGACTCCTGGAGAACGCAAAAAGGGATCCATTGGTTTTTCTAGTCAAAGGGGAGGGTCAGTCATTGGAGACCACACCATTCGATTTATGGGAGATGAAGAAATGCTAGAATTTTCCCACAGAGGATTTTCTCGTATTTTATATGCCAAAGGAGCTATCCGTGCTGCTGAATGGATTATGACACAGAAGCCGGGCATTTACACAATGGCAGATGTCTTACAATTATGAGAATTCTTTTACAGGCTGAATTTGAAACACTCATGGCAGCCTTTTCTTCTTTTGAAACACCCCCCATTATTGCTGTTGCGACTTCAGGAGGACCTGATAGTTTGGCTTTGGCTCTTCTTGCACATCAATGGGCAACGGCTCGGGGAGGAAAAGCAATTGCTTTAACGGTTGATCATCAGTTACGTAAAGAATCCAGACAAGAAGCAGAACAAGTTAAAGCTTGGATGACATCGCATGCAATAGAACATCATATTTTAACGTGGGTGCGTTTAGATGATCAAAAAAAATTAGAATCAGCCATTCAAGCAACAGCTCGGCAGGTACGCTACCAATTATTAGGTGATTGGTGTAAAGAAAACGAAACAAAATATCTGTTGACAGCCCATCATGCTCAAGACCAGTTAGAAACGTTTATGATTCGTCTTGCCAAAGGCTCTGGCCTCAAAGGACTTACAGGAATTCAAGCTGAAGTGCGTACAGATTTTGGCCGTATTTTAAGACCACTCCTCCAGATTGACCCAGAATGTCTTAAAGAAACTTTGCGTACCTTAAAGCAAGATTTTATTCAAGATCCGAGTAACGAGAATAGGGATTTTACCCGGATCAGGTGGCGTAAATTACTTCCATCCCTTGCAGGTGAAGGACTCACGCCGACTTCATTACAAGAAACGCTCGAGCGTCTCAATGATGCTCAAAAGCTGATTGATCAATACATGGACATCGTGCTTTCTCGTTATATTTGTGTTTATCCCCAAGGCTACGCCACTTTGCAAAAAGATATTTTTCAAGAATCTGTAGAAGGAGTGGAAGAAGCTTTTAAGCGCATTCTGGCAACCATTGGTACTCGTAATTATCCCGTTCGTCGCAAGGCGTTACGTGAAGCTATTGAGGCCTTAAAGACAGGTAAATCTATGACGCTTGGGGGGTGTCAAATTATTAACAAAGAAAAAGAATGGCTGATTGTGCGAGAACCCGTTGCTGTGGGGATAGATGTTGAGGTAGAGCGACCGGGAACTTACCTGTGGGACGAGCGTTTTAAGGTGGATGTACCCCTGGAAGCGGCTCCTTGCAGGATTGCTTCATTAGGGGATTTTGGGGTCCAAAACCTCAATGCAATACTTAAAAAATCCCTTAATGTGCCCTCTATTGTTTTGAAAACTTTGCCTGCCCTTTGGAAAGGGGAAGAACTATTTCATCCATTGCCTTCTTATACATTTACACCGCGCTATCCATTAAATTCTCATGCAAATCAAATCTGATTTTTATTAGTTCAAGGTTGAGACATATATGACATACAGATCATGATAGATACTTGATTATGGTGGAGAGCTGTGGTTTTCTAGGGGGAATACTTAATCTGTTATGGAGGACTCATTATGCTGGATAAGCCTCTTTTCTCAAATCTTTCTCAAAAAGTTTATGATGTTGCTCTTTTGGGGCTTGTTACGTTGATGTATATTCTGCTGTGTGCGGAAGCTGATATGTATGTGCCAGCTTTCCCTCAAATGATTCAGTATTTCGGTGTGGAAGAAAATCAAATTCAATTAATTTTGAGCCTCAATTTTGGAGGGCTTTGCATTGCAGGACTTCTTGCTGGCCCCCTTTCCGATAGTTATGGAAGAAGAAGTGTTCTCCTTGGCGGTTTGTTGTTGTTTGTTTTCAGCAGTGCGGGATGCGTTTATACAAATGATTTTAATTTAATGTTAATATGGCGATTGCTTCAAGGAGTTGCTGCCTCCATTCCCATGGTAATTGGGGCTGCCACTTTTCTTGATAAATATTCAGCAGAAAAAGCAGCCCAGCTTGTCGGTGTGATAAACAGCGTTATCTCAGCCTCCATGGCAGGCGCGCCTGTTGTCGGAGCATGGATTAGCCAGGTATTTGACTGGCGTGCAAACTTTACAGTTATTTTTATGTTAGCGCTTATCTCCTTTCTTGGGACGCTGATGTTTATTGAAGAGACCTTGCCGAGTGACAAGCGAAAAGAATTTCGTTTAGGGGCTGTTTTAAAAAATTATGTTAAGCTCGCTAAGAGTTTTGAGTTTATGTGTTATACCCTTATTGTTAATTTTCCTTTCACAGCCGTCGTTGTATATATTGCTAATCTTTCTGTGATTTTTGTAAACCACATTGGTATGAGCTTAGAAAAATTTAGTTATTATCAAGCGACAACAATGGGAACGTTTATTATCTTTTCGTTGGTTTCCATTAAACTAATTGGAAAAAAGGGGTTAGACTATACAAAAAATTTGGGAGGACTTTTGGCATTTATTGGTTCTGTGGGATTGTTTTATACCAGCCAAGCACATCTAACAAATGTCACGATGATTTGTAGTTTTATGGCCCTTGTTGCAGCTGGAGGTGCAATGATGGCAGGTACGTTTGGAATGAAAGCTCTTTCTATTTTTCCTGAAATAAATGGAACGGCGATGGCTATGATGACGGGTGTACGACAGCTTCTTGCTGCAGGGCTTGTTGTTATTTCAGAAATTTTATTTGATGGAACCATTGCTCCTGTTGCGTCCATTATTTTTATATATGCTGTTGCATGTGTAATATCCTATATGATGCTTACGATGAGATCCTCTTTTGTAGCAGAGTCTTCTCCTTCTTAGCACAATGGGTAAAAGAAAATCTTAAAAGCATGAGCTTTTTACTATCAAAAATGTAGGGCAAGCAACCTTCAATGATTTACAATTGTTAGGTATTACATCTCTTCACCAACTGGCAAAAGCTGATCCTGATGAGTTATACAAGCGGCTTCAAATATTAACAGGTCAGCGCCAAGACCCCTGTGTTTGGGATGTATTCGCTGCCATTATTCATGAAGCAAAAACTGGTGAAAAAATGCCATGGTGGGAGTGGTCGAAGGTACGTAAAAACCGAAAACAGTAAGTTCTGATCACCACTAGCAACGACGAGAGAACTTACTTTTTAACCGACTTTTTTTTGCCTTTAAATCTTGCTCTTTTGGATTTCGGATTTGTTGCATCTTTTTCTATTTTTGCATCAACTATTTGCACGGCTTCTTCTAATGTTAGGTTTAAAAAGTCGTGTGACTTGGGAATGGATGCAAATTGCTGGCCAAATTTTATGTAGGGACCAAATCGTCCTAAACCAACACTTAAAGATTCTCCACTCGAAGGATGCTCGCCAACTACAAAGGGGAGGGACTTTAATCTAAGTGCCACTTCAAGTGTGACTTGATCTGAGGGCAAATTTGCAGGGAGCGAAACACGCTTTGGCTTTGGTCGTGCTGATTTGGCGGTTTTTTTCTTTGTAGTTTTTTTGCCTTTAGAGGTTTTGCTTTCCTCATCGTTATCTTTCTTAGGAGCTTTTTGCGCTGAAACGGTTGTTTCATCACCCCATTGAAGATAATAACCATAGGGTCCTTTTCGTAAAGAAATGGATTCGTTCGTATCAGGATCAATTCCAATCTCTTTTGGTTCTTCAGGTGGTGAGGAAATTGCTTCTTCGTCACCTCCAACGCTTAATGGACGTGTGTAACGACATTCTGGATAATTAGAACATCCTAAAAAGGCACCAAACCGACTGAGTTTTAAACTGACGCGTCCTGTTTTACATGTAGGACAGACCCGTGCTTCCTCATGTCCGTGAAAGAGATGAAAACTCAAATCTTCTTCCAATCGATCAATTACCTCTGTCGTTCTCAAATTTTGTGTTGAGTCTACTGTTGCGTGAAAGGGCTCCCAAAAGCGCGACAGCACTGTTTTCCAGGCAAGCTTTCCTTGAGAAATTTCGTCTAACTCTTCTTCCAAATTTGCAGTGAAATCATACTGCACATATCTGTTAAAGAAATTGACCAGGAAAACAGTTACGAGCCGACCTCTTTCTTCAGGAATAAACTGGCGTTTTTCAAGCCGAACGTACTCCCGTTCCTGCAACACATGTATGATGGATGCATATGTTGAGGGGCGCCCAATTCCCAATTCTTCAAGTTTTTTCACGAGGCTGGCCTCACTATAACGTGGAGGAGGTTGAGTAAAATGTTGGTTTGGAATAACTTGTCCTTGCTTTATAGCTTCTCCCATGGATAAAGGAGGAAGTAGTTTGTCGTCTTCATTCTTTTCGGCATCCTCATCAACACCTTCTTGGTAGAGTGTTAAAAAGCCATCAAAAGTTAATGTGGAACCTGTTGCACGCAAGGTAATTTTTTGATCTGGCGATGTCATTTCAGCAATGACTTGATCAAAAGAAGCACTTTCCATTTGTGAAGCAACAGTTCTTTTCCAAATGAGTTCATAGAGCTTGTATTGGCTTTCATCTAAATAGGTGCGAACAGACTCAGGTGTGCGCGAAATTTGTGTTGGGCGAATGGCTTCGTGTGCTTCTTGAGCATTCTTTGATTGATTCTTAAATGTCCGTGGTGCAGCAGGCAGATAGGGTTTTCCATAGGATGAACCAATGTGGTTGCGGGTCTCATCAAGAGCTTCTTGGGCAATTTGTACACTATCTGTACGCATGTAAGTTATAAGACCGGCAACTTCACCCCCTATATCTATACCTTCATACAAGCGTTGGGCTAATTGCATGGTACGTGATGCGCCATAACCAAGTTTGCGTGACGCTTCTTGTTGAAGTGTTGATGTAATAAAGGGGGCAGCAGGATGGCGTTTAACTTGACGTTTTTCGAGTTTAGAAACGGAAAAATTACGTTGTGTAATTTCTTCACATGCAGCTTTAGCAAGAGCTTCAGTTCCCAAATCAAACTTCTCAAGTTTCTTTCCATTCAAATGCGTCAGGCGACCTATAAAATTTTCATTTTGGGAGGAAAGGAGATGCGCAGTGATAGACCAATATTCTTGTGGTTTAAAAACCTCTATCTCTGCTTCACGCTCAACGACCAATCGCAATGCAACTGACTGAACACGCCCTGCTGAGCGTGACCCAGGGAGTTTGCGCCACAAAACGGGGGAGAGGGTAAAGCCAACAAGATAATCAAGGGCACGCCGTGCAAGATAGGCATCTACGAGTTCTTTATTGATGGAACGGGGATTTTTTAGAGAATTTTGGACAGCATTTTTTGTAATTTCATGGAAGACAATGCGGTGTACTTCTGTTTTAGGCGAAAGGGCACCTTGCTCATTGAGCACTTGAAAAACATGCCAACAAATGGCTTCTCCTTCTCTATCAGGGTCGGTGGCGAGATAAAGGTGGTCGGCCCCTTTAACAGCTTTTGCAATTTCCGCGATGTGTTGTTTGGATCGATCATCAGTTTCCCAGCTCATGGCAAAATCTTCGTCGGGGCGAACAGATCCATTTTTAGAAGGTAAGTCACGGATGTGTCCAAAACTCGCAAGAACAACATAGTCTTTTCCTAGGTAACGATTAATCGTCTTCGCCTTTGCTGGCGACTCCACAATAACAACATTTTTCATCAAATAACTACCTTGGGCCTCGAGCCAATATACTGGTTTTCATTTTGCAAACCTTAAAGCCTATTAGCAAGGGATTATATAAAAGATCAAGAAAAATTTCTTCAAATGGTGTTTTTTATGTGTATATGAAATTGTTGAAGCAATATATGTATTATAAAATACATGGATTGCCGCGCTCCCTACGGTCGCACCCAATGATGAAAGAAAAAACGCAATGACAAAAGAGGGGGGGCCTCCAATGACGAATGGTGAGAGGAATGATTTGGGGGGAGCGGTAAAGTCTCAAATGAGAAAAAAAATATCCCCCTTTCATTTCTAAGAGACAAAAGGGGGATTATAATTTTACTTATATTTTTTTCTTTTCACGTCGTGCTATTTCCTCTTTAAGGGCCTGAATTTGTGCAGCCTTTAGACCATCGGGTCCAGCAGTTACACCTTTGAGGAGGTCATCAGCATTAAATGAGAATTCCATTTTTAATACCCTTTTTAATTCAAGGAGTTCTTTTTCCTCTTTAAGGGCCTGAATTTGTGCTGCCTTTAGACCAAGAGGTCCAGCAGTTACACCTTTGAGGAGGTCATCAGCATTAAATGAGAATTCCATTTTTAATACCCTTTTTAATCCAAGGAGTTCTTTTTCCTCTTTAAGGGCCTGAATTTGTGCTGCCTTTAGACCAAGAGGTCCAGCAGTTACACCTTTGAGGAGGTCATCAGCATTAAATGAGAATTCCCTTTCTAATTCGCTTATTAATCCACGAAGTTGCACTTCCTCTTTAAGGGCGTGAATTTGTGCTGCCTTTAGACCAAGAGGCCCAGCAGTTACACCTTTGAGGAGGTCATCAGCATTAAATGAGAATTCCATTTTTAATACCCTTTTTAATCCAAGGAGTTCTTTTTCCTCATTAAGGGCCTGAATTTGTGCGTCCTGTTGACCAGTAGGACCTTCTGTTATTTTTGCAAGGAAAGTGGCAGCATCAAATGATGAATCCAACTCTTTCAATGTATGTACTAATTCTCTGATTGTTTCTGCCTTCGCGTGTTGTTGGGCATCCTCAACCGCGAGTGTTAGGCTTAGTGGGAGTGTTAAAATTGAAAGTACAATTTTTAATAATTTCATTTGGAGTTCCCTCTTTAATTAAACAAATTAAAATATTTTACAATATAATTAGTATACTATTTAGTAGTAAAATTTCAAAGATATTTTTCTTTTTTATAGTTTCTTCGTAAATTTCGCAATGACTTCTATGTGGACAGTCCAGCGAAATTGATCGAGCGGTTGGATAATTTCCAGGTGATATCCTCCTTCACATAAAATGCGGGCATCGCGTGCAAAGGTGAGCGGGTTACAAGATATATAAATGAGTGTAGGAACTTTGGATGTTGCTAAAATACGAGATTGTGTTTCAGCGCCTGCACGCGGGGGATCAATGACAACCACATCAAAAGAAGACAGTTCATTTTCTATGAGAGGTGTTTTAAATAAATCTCGTTGATGGAGGAAAATGGGACGCTGCGCTTTTTTCGCCGCCGCTTCAAGAGCATTCAACGCTGATACATCCATTTCAAAGCCTTCCACAGGAGCATAGCGCGCGAGAGGAAGCGAAAGTGTTCCACGCCCACAAAACAGATCTGCTATTTTGGAAGGCCCAGGAGGCAAGAGTTCGCACACAAGTGAGATGAGATGCTGATCTGCCTCACTACTGGGCTGTAGGAAGCTTCGACAATCGCTTTCAACGGGCACACCATCAAATAAAACATAAGGTGTTTCATGAAGAATAATAAAGTCTTCTTTTCCTTTAGTGCTTACAATGAGACGACAAAGATTTTGATGAGTTGCGAACTGTCCCCAAAGTTCTTTTTGTTCAAGCGTTAAAGGGGTTTTGTCTCTTATCTCTACATGCACGTCTAGGCCATTGTGAGCAGCTGTTATAAAAATTTCTCCTTCAATTCCTGGTGCAAGTGTTTCTTCCAATGCAGCCATTAAAGGCTTCATGAAGCGTACAATTTCAGGTTTTAGAATATGGCAACATTCTAAAGTGAGAAGTTCGTAGCTATGATATTTATGGTATCCAAGCTCTACTTTATTCCCCAAGCGTTGGAAATTAAAATTAGCACGCCTGCGTAAACCAGGAGGTAAAACGATGGGTGAGCGGACAACGGAATTTGGATTTTGAAACCCTTCAAAAAGCAGAGGGTTTATAATTTTGTCACGTTTAAATTTGAGGTATGTCTCATCACTTAAATGCTGGAGCTGGCAACTTCCACACACTCCATAATGGGGGCAGGGAGGGGGCGAAAAATTCTTGCCTTGCTTTGTAATTTGATGTTTGAGAATTTTGTATCTATTTTTTTTCGTTAGAGCAAGCTCAACAACGACTTCATCTTCAGGTGTTGCAAAGGGTATATAAAGACGCTGATCATCAGCAATGACTACCCCATCTCCCTCTTTTCCCAATTCTTGGACGGTGAGTGTTTTTGTGATTATGGGGGGAAGTTTATTGTTTTGAATCATTCCTAATCCTTCAAAGTGTAGACTTCCTTCTAAAGGATTTTTCAAGAATCTTCAAGATGAACTCATTGAAAATAAAAAAGCCCTGAAAAATTCAGGGCTTTTAAAATTTATGAGTGAAAGGGAAGGATGGTGGGCGATGACGGTTTCGAACCGCCGACCCTCTCGGTGTAAGCGAGATGCTCTACCGCTGAGCTAATCGCCCCCCTTTTCTCAGTCACTCATGCAACATAAAACAAGTTTTCTACCATTTCAATTGTTCTTTAACAATTTGGTAGGAAATTTATTTCGCAACTGCTTCCTTCAATTGCTTACCAGCGCGGAACTTAGGCAAACGTGTTGCAGGAATGCGGATAGCTGCACCAGTACGTGGGTTACGGCCATCAGTTGCTGGGCGGTTTGTTACGATAAATGTACCAAAGCCAATCAAGCGAACTTCTTCACCTTTTTTCAAAGATTGTGTGATGGAACGAAATGTTGCATCAATTGCGCGCTCTGCGTCGATCTTTGTAAGATTGGAAGCTGAAGCGACTTTTGCGATTAGATCACTTTTATTCACGGTATAAATCCTATATTAAGGTTGAACTACTAGACTACACTTTGAATTCTAAGACCAGTTTTCCCCGTTCGTCAACAAGCAAAATAGCCTTTTTCATAAGAAAATGAAGTTTTTTTGTGTTGATTTTGCAAAACTGATGCTGTAAAGACACGCCTTCTAGCGATTTTATTGAAAATTGATTGAAAAATGAGATGACCTTAAAGCCCTTGTTTGGTGCGCAAAACATAGGATAATTGAATGCATTTTTATCTATTCACTCAGTATCAGTTTCTCGGGGTTGAGAAATAACATACATATATATATATTTTCTGCGACATAATATGTCTCTATTTTTTCGAGGAATTTTACTGTGAAAAATGAGGAGGGCAAGGGGAGAGGAGGAAAAAGTGAGCAAAGGGAAGAGTGGAATAAGGTCAGACTTGCGAACGATACCTATTCCTTTTATAAATGAGAAAGCAAATTTTTATGACATTATAATATATAACTGAGTGTAAGGTAGGGCGTCATGATTATCGTAACAGGCGGTGCTGGGTTTATTGGTTCCAATATTGTAGCAGCCTTAGAAGAGCGTGGGATTGATCGCATCGTTGCGTGTGACGATTTTGGTGAGGATGCAAAATGGAACAATCTTGCTAAGCACGAGCTCTATAATTGTATTCATCCAACACAGCTCTTTACCTATATGAATCAGCATAAGGCCCAGCTTCAAGTTATTTTTCATATGGGAGCAATTTCTGCCACAACAGAGATGAATGTGGATTTGATTTTAGATCAAAATTATCGCTTGACCATGAACTTGATAGAGTGGTGCGGGCAAAATCGCGTACGGTTAATTTATGCATCTTCAGCGGCAACCTATGGAGATGGGAGTGCTGGATTTGTAGATGATTTTAGCCGCAAAGGTCTTGCAAAGCTCCGTCCTTTAAATCCATATGGTTGGAGCAAACATATGGTAGATCGCACCATTGCTCAAATTCGAGAGCTGGGATCAAATGAAGATTATTCTCTTCCTCCACAATATGCTGGATTAAAATTCTTCAATGTTTACGGTCCAAATGAATATCATAAAGGGGGCCAGATGAGTGTGGTCAATCAGGTCTTTCATCAAATTCAGCAAAAGGGGACTGCTCGGCTTTTTAAATCTGATCATCCTGATTATTCAGATGGAGGTCAGTTGCGAGATTTCATTTATATAAAGGACTGCGTAGATGTGATGTTATGGTTATATGATCATCCAGAAATCAGTGGTCTATTTAACGTAGGAACAGGTAAGGCGCGTAGTTTTGCAGACTTAGCCAGGGCTGTATTTGCGGCTATGTCAAAACCTGAATCTTTAGAATTTATCGATATGCCTGAAATTTTAAAGGGCAAATATCAATATTTTACACAAAGTGTGAACGCAGGTCTTGAAGCTGCAGGATATAACAATGCATTTACATCTTTGGAAGACGGTGTAAAAGATTATGTTCAACGCTATTTAATGCAAGAAGATACTTATCGCTAATGATAAAAAATTATCTTTGAGAAAAAATATTTATGAAAAAAATTACAAATCAAAAAATTGCTGTGGTGGGGGCTACTGGAAATGTCGGGTCGTCCATGCTCTCTATTTTAGCGGAGCGTGGCGTTCCTCTTGAAAATGTTTTTGCCGTTGCTTCAGACCGCTCTGTTGGACGAGAAATTTCCTATGGGGAAGAAGGAATTTTAAAAGTTGTTTCTTTAGCAACATTTGATTTTAAATCTGCCAACATAGCTTTATTTTCCCCGGGAGGAAAAATATCCGAACAATTTGCACCTAAGGCGGCAGCTCAAGGATGCATCGTCATTGATAATACTTCTTTTTTTCGAATGGAAAAAGATATTCCTCTTGTTGTTCCTGAAGTGAATGCATTTACCATTGCTGAATATAAAAATCGCAATATTATAGCTAATCCAAATTGCTCTCTTATTCAATTAGTTGTGGCTTTAAAACCTCTGCATGATTTAGCTCCTATTAAACGCGTTGTCTTATCGACTTACCAATCTGTTTCCGGAGCTGGCAAAGATGCCATGGATGAGCTCTATAATCAAACCAGAGCAATTTATATGAACCAACCTACAAAGCCACAATATCTACCGCGTGCAATTGCATTTAATATCATTCCGCAAATTGGTGCATTTTGTGAAAATGGTGAAACGGAAGAAGAGTGGAAAATGAAAGTTGAATTGCAAAAAATACTTTCACCTCATATTCAAGTTTCAGTGACTTGTGTGCGTGTTCCTGTTTTTATTGGTCATAGTGTAGCAGCAAGCGTAGAATTTGAAGCACCCATCACTTCAGAGCAAGCACGCCACGCTCTTAAGAAGGGGCCGGGCATCATTGTCGTAGATAATGCCAATGAAAATGAATACATCACGCCTATTGAATGCGCAGGAGAAGACCCGGTTTATGTGAGTCGTATTCGTAAAGATGAGAGTGTTCCTCACGGATTAAATCTTTGGATTGTGGCTGATAATGTGCGCAAAGGCGCTGCTCTCAATGCCGTTCAAATTGCTGAGATTTTGGTCAAAGACTATCTGTAAATTATTTTTTCTTATAAATCCCACTGAGCTCTAATACTGTAATATTATACCCTTCCGAAGCGGGATATTTTTTTGAGCAAAAGGAAATCATATCCTTCCTGCGGCCTTCTAAAACCATTGGGGGCATAATTGTTTCCTTAACATTTTCGATACCAGCGCAATCAATATAAGTGGAAACTCCTTTAGGAATAAGGGGAAGAAAATATTTTGCAAGATTATGTGATATGGTTACTTTCTTGAGGTTTTGAGCTTGTCGAACAAGATTTTTCAATGGATATGCAGCCAAATAGCAATTTTCTTCGCGCATCATATGAGGATAAAGCTGAAGGGTAAATTCCTCTAATAAATTTACTTCCTTCGTTGTAAAGAGTGGAAAGTCAGAACCAGCGTTTGACAGTTTTCTATCTTCAATTTCAGGGATGTAGATAAATAGTTTGGTGCTTCCTTGCCTAATGGCATTTTGAATAGATTTAACCTCTTCAGGAAAAGAAAAATACTGAGGTTTAGTGATTTCTGTAGGTGTAAAAGTGCGTTTTAAATAAGAATCTGTTGATTGAATAGGAGCGGTCGATTCGGTTGGTAAGGGCTGATATTTTTTAGGTTGGCTCTTTTTTTGATGAGATCTTCCAAAGCAATTTTTTTCTTTACTTTCCTCTTCCTCAACTTTCTTTTGCATAGCATGGGTGATTGACGTTACGCAAAGAAGGACGAACAAACCTTTCCTGAATACTTTTAAAAAAAATAAATTGTATTTTAGCATTTTTTATTCCTTATCAATAATTTTGTCTCAGAATCTTGGAAAATTTTCTTCAAGTCAAGAATGAAATAAGATATTCTGCACCCGAATCGATCTGAGCAGACGAGCAAGTGCATCAAAAAATACTCAAGAATAATGAGATATGCATGTTAGAAGAATATTGGCCTTCCATTTTAACACTCATGAGCCTTCAAATTGTAGGGTTAATAAGTCCTGGACCTGATTTTGCTGTTGTGGTGCGTAATAGCCTTATTTTTTCGCGTAGAACGGGAGTCTTGACTGCCTTTGGGGTTTCTTTTGGTATTATGGTTCATTTGGCTTATATTTTATTAGGGTTAGGAATTTTTATTTCGAAAACGGCTTGGCTTTTTCATTTGATCAAATATATGGGTGGGGGTTACCTTATTTATATAGGAATTCTGGGGCTGAAGGCCAAGAAAGGGGCTTTAAATTATGGTGACTTACGGAGCCGTAAAGATATTTCTTCTTTTGCGGCATTTCAAACAGGATTCCTAACCAATGCAATGAATATTAAGGCCATGCTCTTTTTTTTAAGCCTGGTTTCTGCATTTATGACAAGCAAGGAACCGGCTGTCATTATCTTTATTTATGGCGCAATTATCTTTTTTACGACCTTGATATGGTTTATTGTGGTTGCCTATTGCTTTTCTCATCAACAATTGAGAACTTTTTTCAGCAACTTACATCATTGGGTTGAGCGCGTCACTGGGGGACTTTTATTCCTTTTGGGAGTTAAAATACTCTTTATGGAAAACTCAATCCATGAGCAATAGCGAATAAATTTTTTTATAGTTTAAAGTTCTTAACGATTTTAATGACTTAAAGAAAGCTTAATTAATCGAATTTATTATCCATCCATTCCATATCGAAATCACTGAACCCAAAATGGTGGCCAATTTCATGAATCATAACATGATGAACAAGCTGGGCCAAACTCTCAGTATTTTCGCGCGAAAATCGGATGAGAGGGCCCCTATAAAGATAAATAATGTCAGGAACAGCCAAGGAGTCATTTGTGCCTTTTAAAGGTAGGGGAATACCTTGATAAAGGCCTAAAAGGTCGTATTTGTCCTTTAATTTCAGGCCATCCAACACATCTTGGTCAGCAAAATTTTCCACGCGAATTAAAATATGCCGCGTATATTCTTGAAATCTATGCGGAAGAAAATTCATCGTTCTATACGCTAAAACATAGATTTCAGCTAGATCTGGGAGATCTGCATCCTCATAACGTTTTAGCGGTGGGGCTTTCGACTTCTTTCTTTTCATTCCTGAATACCTTCTCTGGTCTTGCAAAAATACCGTATGCACGGCAAAGTTAACTACATGACATTATGTATATTTTACATCTGAACTGGTTAATAAATGGAAAAGCGGGTGAAATAAGATAGGGGAATAAGAATGAAAATATTGAGATGGGCTTGCTTTGGGCTTTTTTTATGCACCCCCCTGGGTGGCTGCGCTGATGGTGCGCTTGCTGGTGCCATGAAAATGGATAAGGCAAAAGTTTGGTTAGAAAAGGTACATTTTAAAGTTGCTAAAAATGTTAATCAAAATGCCCCTGTCGCAGTTCATCTGATTATTATTTATGATAATGGGGTAATGGGGGAAGTTTCTAAAATGACGGCAGATCAATACTTTACAGCTGAGCCACAGCTGCGTAAAGACCATGCCAATGATATTGATATTGTAACCTGGGAGGTTGTACCAGGCCAAGAAATGGATCCTGAAACAATCAGCCCAACAAAAGCGTATGGTTTAGGGGCGTTTGTTTTTGCGCGGTATAGTACGCCTGATGCGCACAGAGAAGCAGTTGCGGACGAGCATTCAATCACCATCCACTTGGACGAAAAGGATTTTTATATAACAAAAGATTATTAATTTCTAAGCATTTTGCTTGATTATACAGACATTAAGCTTGACGACTTAAGAAGAGATATATAAATAATGTGTAAAGCTTCCTAGACTTCTAAGGAAAGGAAGCTTTGTGCGTTTAATTATAGGATTTGGTGCGAATCAAAAATGTTTCAAACACTTTCGGGGCGATTGACGGGTATTCTCGATCGATTGCGCGGACGAGGGGCTTTAACTGAAGCTGATGTCTCAACCGCTTTGCGGGAAGTTCGTATAGCTCTTCTTGAGGCAGATGTTGCTCTCCCTGTTGTGAAGCAGTTTATTGAAGAGGTTCGTGAAAAAGCGATTGGACAGGATGTCATCCAAAGCGTAACGCCAGGTCAAATGGTGGTGAAAATTGTTCACGATCATTTGGTTTCAATGGTGGGTGAGGAGATTGAGCCTTTAAATTTGTTGGCTCCCGCACCGATGGCATTTCTTATGCTTGGGTTGCAAGGTTCAGGCAAGACAACATCTACTGGTAAAATTGCCAAATTTCTAGTGGATAAGCACGGTAAGAAGGTTCTGATGGCCTCCTTGGACGTCTATCGACCTGCCGCGCAAGAGCAATTAGCTTCCTTAGGGAGGCAACTTGGGATAGAAACTGTCCCCATAGTTGAAGATGAAAAGCCCCTTGCCATTGCTCAAAGGGCAATGAAAATGGGACGCCTTCAAGGGTTTGACGTGGTCTTGTTAGATAGTGCTGGCCGATTGCACATTGACGAGACCTTGATGGCTGAAGTTGCTGCTATTAAGGCAGAAACGAACCCGATAGAAACACTGTTAGTGGCAGATGCCATGACAGGACAAGATGCTGTTACAGTTGCCAAAGCGTTTCAAGATCAGGTTGGCGTAACAGGAATTGTCCTGACGCGTGTTGATGGAGATGCTCGAGGGGGAGCCGCTTTATCCATGCGGGCAGTTACAGGATGCCCTATTAAGCTGATGGGTGTTGGTGAAAAACTGGATCAGCTGGAAGTTTTTCAACCCCAACGCATCGCAAACCGTATTTTAGATATGGGTGATGTGGTGAGCTTGGTCGAGCGGGCAGCAGAAGTTATAAATGCTGAAGATGCCCAAAAGATGGCCGAAAAGCTTCAAAAGGGTGTTTTTGATTTAAATGATATGGCCACCCAGCTCGAGCAAATGTTAAAAATGGGGGGCTTGAGTGCAATGTTGGGATTTTTGCCTGGAATTGGTAAAATTAAAGACAAGATTGCAGAAACAGGAATGGATGATCGAGTTATTCGCCAGCAGTTGGCTGTGGTTCGGTCTATGACACGTCAAGAACGACGTGATTATCGTTTGCTCAATGCATCACGCAAGCGGCGGATTGCAAGCGGTTCAGGAACATCAGTTGCTGATGTGAATCGATTGATTAAGCAGTTTCAACAGATGCAGCAAATGATGAAAAAAATGGGTAAAATGGGAAAAAAAGGTTTAATGCGCCAGGGGTTGAAAGGACTTTTGGGTCATTAATTAAAATAGAGAAAGATTTGAGGAGAAAAAAATGGCATTAAAAATTCGTTTGACACGCGGTGGAGCTAAAAAGCGTCCTTTTTACCGGCTTGTCGTTGCAGAAGCAAGCAGCCCGCGTGATGGTCGCTTTGTAGAAAAGGTTGGGACATACAATCCTTTACTTGACCATGGTCATGCGGATCGTGTTGTTTTGAATATTGATCGTATCAAACATTGGTTGTCTGTAGGCGCACAACCTTCTGAGCGTGTTGGATTGTTTTTGAGTAACGCTGGATTATTCCCTAAGAAAGAACGAACACCTGATCCAAAGAAATCCGCACCACGCAAACGTGCCCAAGAACGCTTAAAAGCTGAACAAGAAGCTGCAATTGCTGCAAAGGAAGCTGCAGCGGCACCTCCCCCTCCTGCTCCAGAGCCTGCACCAGCAGAAGCAAGAGTAGAAGAGGCTCCTGCTGCTGTGGTTGAAGAAGCAGCAGTTCCCGTAGAAGCGACACCTGCTGTGGAAGAAGCTCCAGCGCCAGCTGAAGAGCCTCAAGCACAGGAAGAAACACCGGCATAAAGAAGGATTCTTTTAAGAATTTCTTCTAAGGTTTGATTCATGATTTTACTCGCCGTCATTGGTGCTGCTCATGGAATTCAAGGAGCTGTCAAAGTCAAAACATTTTCTCACCATCCTGAGAACATTTTTTCTTATGGGGTTCTGCAAGATGAGAAGGGAAAACACTATACATTAAAGCTGGTGAGACCACAGTCTGCAGATTGTTTAATTGTGAAAATAGAGGGGATTAATTCAAGAACTGAGGCAGAGGGGTTGCGTGGCACTAAGCTATATGTTGACCGCTCACAATTACCAGCTTTAGGCGAAGAAGAATTTTATGAAAGTGATTTAATTGGGCTTGTGGTAAAAGACTTAGAAGGTAAAGAAATAGGTCACATTAAGGCCTTTGGAGATTTTGGAGCGGGAAGCTTTTTGGAAATTATAGATATGAAAGGACGCCTTTTAACTCTCCCATTTACGCAAGAGGCTGTGCCAATTATTTCCATGCCGACTGAAAAAACGCCTAATGAAAATACAAAAGGATTTATCTGCATTGACCCCAACTTTTTAATGGGTGAAGAGCCAAGCCCAAATAGGGAGACGTGAAGAAAAATGAGTGCTTCTTTTACACCCCCCTGGTCAGCAAAAGTTTTGACGTTGTTTCCAGAAATGTTTCCAGGTCCCTTAAAATATTCTTTGGCTGGTAAAGCTCTGGAAGAGGGACTTTGGACATTAGAAACAGTCCAAATGCGCGATTTTGCACCTGATAAACATCAATCAGTCGACGATACGTGTTTTGGTGGTGGCGCTGGCATGGTTTTGCGTCCCAATGTGGTGGATGCAGCTCTTGAGCATACGATGGCGCAAGAAAATAAGGATTCGAAGAGAGCTTTAATTTTCCTAACTCCCTGCGGAAAGCCGTTTAATCAAGCCATGGCGCGCCACTATGCCTTAAATACGAAAGGTGTTGTTCTTCTTTGCGGGCGGTACGAGGGGGTTGACCAGCGCGTGATTGAACAGTGGAAAGAGCAGGGTATGGAAGAAGTGAGTATGGGAGATTATATTCTCTCAGGAGGGGAAATGGCGGCCCTTACATTACTTGATGCTTGTATTCGCCTTCTTCCTGGTGTAATTGGTAAAGAAGAATCTTCAGCAAATGAAAGTTTTGAGCTAGGATTATTGGAGTATCCGCAGTATACTCGTCCACAAGTTTGGAAAAACAGACCGGTTCCAGAAGAATTGCTTTCAGGGGACCATAAGCGAATAGAGGATTGGCGTCAAAACCAATCCATGAATATAACGCAGATACGACGGCCTGATTTATGGGTACGATATCTGGAGAGAATGGGAAGAAAACAATGAATCTTTTACAACAAATCGAGCAAGAGCAAGTTAAGAAGCTAACAAAAGGAAAAAAAATTCCAGATTTTCGTGCAGGCGATACAGTGCGTGTCCACGTGAAAGTTATTGAAGGGGAGCGTACACGTGTTCAACCTTACGAAGGCGTAGTGATTGGACGTAAATTGCGCGGACTCAATTCTTCTCTTCGTGTTCGTAAAATTTCAAATGGAGAAGGGGTTGAGCGTGTGTTCCCTCTTTATTCTCCCAATATACGCATTGAAGTCATTCGCCATGGAAGTGTTCGCCGCGCAAAGTTGTACTACTTAAGAGATCGTACAGGTAAGAGTGCGCGCATTGCCGAGCGCTCACGCCATAAACTAGAAGCCATGGGAGTTCTTGATGCTGTCCAGCTTACCCCTGAACCGCTTCCTGAACCAGAGCCTATGGAACAGACAACGCCGGAACCTGAAGTAAAAGCCCAGGCAGAAACTCCAGCCCAAGCACCTGTCGAGGCTCCCGTTGCAGAGGTCGCTCCTGCTTCTGAAGAGGCACCTTCCGCAGAACAAGATTCTTCTGAAACAAAAGAATAATTTTCTGACATTCTCATCTACCTAAGCGCTCGTCGGGCATCCCCTGACGAGCATTTTTTTGCTTCCTTGCTGAACAGTTTCATCCTTAGTCATTTCGACGCCCCGCTCACTTTTCGTCAGTGCGAGAAACCCTAGGGAGCCTGGCAATCCATGTATTTTTATCCTTAATACATGGACTGCTTCGTTTCACTCGCAGTGACGGTGGGGGAATAAACTGTTGCCGCCGAGGCCGAAGGCTGTGGGGAGTCGGTCCGCACGCAATGACAAAAGAGAGGAGGCTGCTGAAGAGGAAAATCCATACTTGGTTTTTTGTCGTTCCTTAAATAAGAATATATGCGTGTTCTTTATATTTAAAAATACGTCTTTTTAGTTTTTAATAACTCATTTTTTTAGTTCTAAAATGACGTTTCTTTTACCACCTAAGAATGGGCTTGCCAAGGATAGAACATTGGAGTAGTCTGCACCTATAACCATAGGTTAAAAAACCGTTAATTTCAAAGTTGGAGGGAATAAATGCTCAAAAAGACAATCATCTTGGCTTCGATGCTGACTGCGCTGGGAACAGCCACATCAATGGCACATACTGGGTTTTATAAATCAGGTTTTCTGGCAGGAGCTCATGTTGGTTACTCTTTTGGATGGGGAACATTTAATGGAATTCATAACATCAACGTTGCGGGAATTCCTCTCTCCAATGTTTCAGGAAGAGCAAAAAAATCTGGTCCTCTTTTTGGTTTTGTGGGGGGCTATCGTCACCTATTAAATCAAGGGTATACTTTTGGAGCAGACATCGGTGTCAGCTTTTATGGGGGCAATGAACTTAAAAAGCAGCTCAATAATGCCATCGTGACTCCCATTAATACAGTTGTTACGCCTTTCGTGAATCGTATTAAGCGTAACTATACCATCGTTCCAAGTCTTAATTTTGGACGAGTTTTCTGTGGACGCTACCATGTTGCAGTTGGTTTGGGGCTGGGAATTGCAAGATTTAGACAGCAGGTGGATAATATAAATGCGATGCTGTCAGCCAAAGCCTCTCAAACGAAGTTTGGGTTTGTGCCGTCTGTAAAAGGCGAATATGCCCTAAGCCCTCATGCCTCACTCACCGGGGACATCAGTTATGAAATCTATCAAAAAGTTAAAAAGCAATTTGGTTCTACTGCAACGGCTTTTCCTGGGGGGAGTTATACATCGTCTATTACTCCAAAATATTTAACTTTAAAAATCGGAGCCATTTATAGATTCTAAAAATAAAAATTAAAAAAAGTTAAAAATATATTGTAATTCGTTTTTTCGATTACTATATATGCCTTAATTGATAGTAATTTATTTGCAAACTAGAGCTTTAATTTTATAGCGAGGATATTGAGTCATGATTAAAAAAAACCACACATTAGTATTGAGTTTAATGCTTTCCGCAGTTTCTATTACAGAGAGCAATGCAGCAATGAAAGATCTTTTTGCTGCGCTTGGTATGACTGCAACTGAAGAAGAGGCGCGTAAGGCGCTTACAACGCCTCACCATAGACAAGTTGTTGAAGCTTTAGCTCAATCCGCAGTGGTTTTAGACCCAACAGATCGCCCAGCGACACTGGGTCAAGTCATAACTGAACGTGAAGCAGCCCCCAATCAGCCTGCGCAACAATTTGTTGAAGGTTTGGGGAGTGCGCGCCCACTAGAAGCATTGGGTGTCCCTAGAGATCGCCAAACCCCGGAGCATAAGCAGGCATTTAGTAAGGTAAAAAGCATGGATCCTAATTTTGATCCTGCTGATGGAAATTCTCAGCGTTTATTTGAATCCGCCTACTTTGCTCGTACACAGTTGCCTTCTGAACAATTCACAGAAGCTCAAGTTCGTGCCGTGGAAGCCCATCGTGATGCAAACCGCGATGCCTTGCCTGCAGCAATTGCTGATGTTGCGCCCCGTGTGGCTCTTGCTGAAATGGGCGTCCGTCCAACCGATGAGGCCCTGGCTGCGTTCACACAATTGAAAGACGATGCTGGACCTCACCATGTGAAAATTCCAGCACCGACTCCTGCAGATATTAATGCCCTTGCACACTTAATATCCGAGCGTGTTCCTGATCCAACACAAGAGCAATTTGACGATGTTAAATATTTACAAAGTAAAGAATGCGGCATTGATGCTCCAAATGCTCTCCAACGTGCTGGCTATCGCGATATCAAAGCGCGCAATATTTTTGATAAGCCGACAGCAGATCAGGTTTTTGCAAATGCACATATCTTAGCAAATCTTGGCGGTGCTGCAGATGCAGATAGGATAAATCTCGTTGCTCGAATCCAAGCCCATATTATGGATCCTAATCAATTTGACGTCGCTGCTGCCCGCCACATTGAGGCAAACTTTAGAGGAGAGGCTCTGTCAGATCGCTTAATTATCGCTGTGCTTTACTTGTTAGGCGACCCAGCAGGCGGTCGACGTGCAATTATTGCAAATCCTACTTTAGAACAAGCTATGGCAACCATAGAGCTTCGCTCTGTTCTACGTCCGGGTGCAGTTGCTATTGTTCGAGACCCAACTGCTGATCAGATTAAGGATGCCGTTCGTCTGAACGAATTGAAGGTTGATCTTACAAGAGATAATTTAGATGCTGTAGACCATCTTACACGGGTAATGGCAGATCCCTATGCGCCAGCAGACGTGACAGCCCAGCTCATTAAAGATGTTGTAACACTCAGTGGAGCTCCTTATAATATTGGTAACCCAACTAGACATCAGCTTGAAGGTTTGGCTCTTCTCAGATCTCCAGAGGCAACGAGACTGTTAGCTGAAATAAATTCTAAAAAGACAACAGGTGCTCCTGACTTTACGTTCGATACTCCAGAGGTGTTGGATGCTGTAACGCATGTTATAGAACATTTGCCTGCTAAATACCATACAGCCACCACAGTTATTGGAGTTTATGAATTACAACAAGACGTGGGAATAAATCCATCTGAAAATGATTACATCTCCTATGTATATTGTACGCAAAATAACATTGATGCACACCCGCACTCTATATCTGCTATTACATACTTGAGAACAAATCTTAAAATAGATAACCCAAATGTAGAGATGGTTGATGCGACTGTGTTCTGCTTAATGCCGGTGGCCAATGGGGGGCTTGCAGTTGCCAATCCTACTCCAGAGTTCATTGCTGCTGCACAGGAAGCTTTACGTCCTATTCTCACAGCTTACTTCGCAGCTGTAGAGGCTGAAGAAAAAAGAGCGAAAGCAGCTGGCATACTTCCTGCTCCAATTCCTGATCCAGTTCTTCCAAGAGCTGATGTTGATACTGTCTTGAATAGAAAAGCTGTGGCTGCATTAACTCCCCCTCAACAGGTTGAAAGAGCCCGCTTGATTGCGCTTAATCCGTTAGCAGTGCCTCCGACCATTGATGAGATTAAGGAAGGTCTCCGCCTTGCAGATGCTGCTACGCCAGGTCCAAATCAAATTGTTGGTGCAAACTTGAATCAGATTAAAGAGAGCTTGCGCATAACCGCCCTTCTTGCTAGAGGTTCTGTTCCAACAGTTGATCAAATTACTGAAGGCTTACGCATTCATGGCCTTGCAGGGAATCCTGTTGCTACGCTTGAAGAGATTAACGAAGGTCTCCGCCTTGCAAATGGTGGTACTCCAGTTGCAAATCATATTGATAATGCAGAGTTGAATCAAATTCAGGAAAGCTTGCGTATTACGCGCTTACTTGCAGCCGGAGCAGGTGGTTCTCCAATCGTTGCTCAAATTACTGAAGGCTTACGCATTCATGGCCTTGTAGGGAATCCTGTTGCTACGCTTGAAGAGATTAATGAAGGTCTTCGCCTTGCAGATGCTGGTACTCCAGCTCTAAATCATATTGATGATGCAGAATTGGATCAGATTCAGGAAAGCTTACGCATTACGCGCTTACTTGCAGCCGGAGCAGGTGGTTCTCCAACCGTTGCTCAAATTACTGAAGGTTTGCGCATTCGTGGATTGGCAGGAAAACCAGAAGCAACTCTAGAAGAGATTGCGGAAGGTATACGTCTTGCAGGCTTACCTCGTGCGGATCGTATTCGCAATGCATTTCTAGAAGAAATCAGGGAAGGCCTACGCTTAGCGCCTCTTGCTGCTGCTGCACACGCACCTGCTCCGACGGCTGCACAGATTCGTGAAGGTTGTCGCCTTGCAAATCCTGCACTTGCAGCAGATAAGAAACAAATACCTAATGCAGACTTGGATCAGATTGCAGAGAGCTTGCGCTTGCAAACCCTTCTTCCAAGAGGAGATTTCCCAACGGCTGCACAGGTTAATGAAGCCGTTCGCATTCACGCTTTGCCAGGTAATCCTGATGGAGATCTTGACCAGATTAACGAGGGTATACGTCTTGCAACTGCGACTGATCCACATAAAATTCCTAATCCGACTGTGGAACAAATTATCGCGAGTAGGTATGTAACAAATCTTCTTAGAGCTCCTGGGGCGCCTGGAGGTGTTCCAACAGCAGCACAAGTTGTTGAGGCTATACGTATTAACAAACTTCCTGTTGCAGGGGCAGGTAGAGGACACCTTCCTACTCTCGCTGAGATTAATGAAGGCATCCACCTTGCATCCGCGACTCCTCCACATCAAATTCTTGGTGCGACTGTGGATCAGATTACAGCATCTTTAGACCTAAAGCGTGCGGATCCTACTGCAAATCCGACTGCTGCAGAAATTAATGCTGCCATCTTAACGCCGCCTCAAAAAGCTGAAAAACAACGCTTGTTGAGGGCTGCGCCAACTGCAACTATCACAAAGGAACAAATCAACGAAGGCATACGCCTTGCAGGCTTACCTCTTGCGGATCGTATTGCCAATGCATCTCTAGAAGAAATTAGAGAAGGCCTACGCTTAGTGCCTCTTGCGGCTGCTACAGGCGCACCTGCTCCGACGGCTGAACAGATTCGTGAAGGCCGTCGTCTAGCAACGGATGCAGATGGAGCAAAACAGATTCCAAATGCTTCTCTTGAAGAGATTGCTGAGAGCCGTCGTTTGACAACAGCTGCTGGCGTAACACCAACTGCTGAACAGATCCAAGAAGGCCTTCGCCTTGCAACGGATGCAGATGCACTCAAGCGGATTCCAAATGCTTTTCTTGAAGAGATTGCTGAGAGCCGTCGTTTGACAGCAGCTGCTGGTGGTACAACACCAACTGCTGAACAGATTCGTGAAGGCCGTCGCCTTGCAACCGCAGGAGCTCCATTTACCCTTGCTAATGCGAGTATTGAGCAAATTACGCACAGTATCCGTTTAAGAGGCGCGGCAACAGAGGCGCAGCTCAATGAAGCTATCCGCCTTGCAAAACATGCAGATCCTCTGCGCCGCATCGATAATGCAAACATGGATGAGATTACAGAGTCTCTCACCCTACAAGGGGCTGGAGTCGGTGATCCGACAGCTGCAGCTATTCGTGCTGCAATTGCCGCAAAAGCAGTGGATCCTATAGTTGCTGCTGAGAAGGCCCGTCTAACGGCTCTTTTTGTTGGAGGACCAGCTCCTCATTTCTCAGATGATCAGCTTAGAGAAGGTATACGCCTTCACAAAGCTGGCGGTGCAGGCAAAATTAAAAATCCATCCTATGAAGAAATTCTGGAGAGCTTGCGTTTGAGAGGGCTTCTTGCTCCAGCTTTTGCTGCAGATGCTACTAACCCTGAATTTGCAACGGCTGAACAGATTACTGAGGGCTTGCGCATTAATAGACTGGCAGGTCGTAACGTTGCGACTCTTGAACAGATTAATGAAGGTTTACGCCTTGCAAGTCTTGGTCGTGCGGATAAAATTAAAGACGCCTCAATTGAGCAAATCAATGAAAGCTTGCGTTTAAGGGGTCTTCTTGTTGCAGATGCAACAGCAGCAGCCGCAGCAGCCGGTATTGCGTTCGTTGACCCAGGCTTTGCTTCAAAAGATGTAATTAATGAAGGTGTGCGTCTTGCAGACCCTGCACTTGCGGCTGATGGAAAGCAAATTCCTAATCCATCGATAGCTCAAATTCAGGCAAGTTTACACTTGACAGGCCTACTTCGTGGAGCAGGTGGTGGGGTTCCAACGGCTGCACAAATTAATGAGGCAATACGCTTTTACAATTTAGACAGAGGACATGTTGTTCCAACTCTTGAGCAGGTAAATGAAGGTGTACGTCTTGCAGACCCTGCACTTGCGGCTGATGGAAAACAAATTCTTAATGCTTCGGTTGCTGAGATTAATGAGGGCATACGCTTAGGAGCTCTTCTTGCAAGAGCAGGTGAGGTTCCAACGGCCGTTCAGATCAAGGAAGCTGTACGTCTTGCAGACCCTGCACTTGCGGCTGATGGAAAACAAATTGCTAATGCTTCGATTGAGCAGATTAACGAGAGTCTACGTATTACACGTCTGCTTCCAGTGGGTGAATTCCCAAGGGCTGATCAAATTAAAGAGGGCCTCCGCATTCGTGCCCTTCCTGCACCAGGAGCGGCTACTCCTGCACGTGCGGGAGCGCCAGCGCCAGCAGTAGTAGTGCCTGCAAATCACGCGGCGACCTTACAGGAAATTGCTGATGGTATCCGTTTAGGGGATAAGACTGTTCTTGGTCACCTTCAAGATGCCCAGCGCTTACGTGATCTTCTCCGCATTGATGCATCTATAGGACAGGTGTCAGCAGCTAGATGTTTATGGACTACCGATCCTCGATTCGTGCCTACACTAGAAGTCCTAGGAGAGGGAGAACGCCTTTTGCGGATGGCGGATAGAGCAGTACAACGAGCAACAACACCAACAAATGTGCTAACAGCCCTTCGCTTAAAGGCGGCACGTGGGGGTGCGGAATTAACCAAGGAAGAATTTCTTGAAGTTAGCCGCTTAACCGCAATGCCGGAATTTAATCCTGCACACCCCGGTGGAGCTGATATTACACCAGAGGAATTTGCAGCTGATCGTCAGCTTCAAACGCCGGTGGGTGGTGTATTAGTAGGTATTGGAGCGGGTCCTGAAATTGATGTACCGAATGCAGCAGAGATCAAAGCAGCTGTGCTTTTGCGTACGCCTCAGCTTACTGCTGCACCTATACCAGCGCCAAAGGTCGCTCAAGTTAGGGCTGTTGCAACTCCTTCCCTCAGTGTACCTATGAAATGCGCTGTTGCTTGGTCTATTCAGAATAGTGGTGGTACTGTTCCAAAGGCAGTTGCTAGGGTGGTGAGTATTGATGTTGGTGCTCAAAGTGCCGTTGTTGAATATGTCGCAATGGATCCTGCGGACCTCTTCTCTCGTCCAGCTGAAAAGAAAAGGTTTAACCCTGCTGATGTCACTAAGAAGGATACAACTGTATCGTCCGGCTTTGAAGTCTCGATAGATCCTAGAGATTTGCCTGCTGGAGTAGTTCTCCCGCTTGCTGTAGATGACTTTATCGTCTTTTCAGATAAGGTTTCAGTCAAGGGTGGTGATATTCTTCTGTTTGGGAAAGACGCTGTCAAACCACACTAAGAGTTAGACTTGAAAGAATAGCAAGCCAGGAGGAGAAAATCCTTCTGGCTTGTTCCTTTTTATATGATTGAGATGAACAGTTTTTAGGCAAAAGTTACAAATACTGAATATGAGAAATTATAATTTTTTCTGTTTCAAAAAATTAATAAAAATGTTTTTGTCCACTTAAAGAAATTTGAATTCTCCTTAACGGACGTGTGCCCAATAGTTACTTTGAAAAAGAAAAAGTTTCTTTACATTGAACAATGGTAACGTTAAAAAGGATAAACGCGCAAGTAGCGCATTTAAAAAGCAATAATTAGAAATTTATTTAATATTTAACGATGTATGTTGTTAGACAGCTTTCGAGCGTCATTTGCACATAAAAAACAGGAGTTATCGAGTCATGAAAATTAAAATTCTTACCCTTTCATTATTGTCCACGTTAATGATTCAAAATGTGAGGGCCGCAGATGATGATCTCTTTTTTTTAGATGATGCCTATGGTGCCCCTCCTGTAGCAACTGCTGCTCTTGCTCCTGAAGATTTAACAAAAAAGGGATCAGGGGTTGGAGGCACTGCCGCTCCTGTGGCTCCTGCTGCTGCAGCAATGCCGGCAGGAGGTGTCACGGTTGCACAGCTTTTTGGAGTTGGGGATGAAGCTCAGGCGCCTCTAGCGGCTCAGAATTTTTTGAAAAAATTGGCACCAGGTGATGATAGTGCAGAAGTACACGCAGCACTTGAGGCAGCAATTGCCTCATCAGGCGTTACTTTTGCTTTTGGTCGAGATGTGGCAGGTCGGATCTCTGATCTCGTTACTCGGTTAAACGGTATTACGCAGGATTGTGATGATTTAATTGATAAAAGTCAAGATTTAGAAAGATTGCTTAAGGCCGCTGAAGCTGAAGTACAGCAGAAAGAAAAAGATCGTGCTGAGTTTGAGCGCCTCCACGCCACAGCGAATGATGCACTTCAAGATGAAAAGAGAGCAAAAGAGGCTCTTCAAGCACAATTAGATGCCCTTTCAAGAACAAGCGCAGCTCCAGCAGCGCCTGCGACAGGACCAGCGGTTGAAGATCCAGCAGTTGCCGGGCTCCGAAAGCTGCTTGCAGAAGCTGCGGAAAGGGTGAATAAGAAAGAAGAAGAACTTCAAGCTTTTAAAGACCGGCTGAAAGATATGACAACTGATCGTGATGATAAAGAACGCGAACGTGCAAAGTTTGAAGCTGATCTAAAATCAGTTAGTGGGAAATTGGAGTTAACGAAGAAAAACCTTGAAGACACTCAACGGGATATGACAGGTCTTATGGGAAGTTTGGCGCCCGGTGCTACAACCGCAGAGGTTCAAGCCGCTCTTGAGGCAGCCTTAGCGCCAGCAAAATTAGCGCCTGCTGCTCTAGGTGAAAAGTTTGTTGATCGCATCACTGCAGCTATGGCTAAGTTGACAGCTGCTGAACAGTTGGGTCGTGAAAAGGAAGAAGCCCGGAAAGACTTGGCAGATGCTCTTAAAGGGATACTGGGCAATTTGGCGCCCGGTGATGATGATGCAACAGTATTTACAGCCCTCAATGACGCTTTGGCGCCAGCAAAACTTCCAGCAGGTGATCCAACTGCAGATTTACTCTCGAAGATTACAGCTGTTGTGACTAAACTAACAGCTGCTGAAAAAGAGGTTGCTAATGCGAAGAGTACACGTGCTGGTTTGCAAGCGCAATTAGATGCCCTAGCGGCAAAAGTACCTGCAGCAGGGACAGAAGATCCAACTGTAGCAGTACTAAGAGCAGATTTGGTGAGAGCCCAAAAGGAAAATGAAAAAGTTATTCAGGACTTAACCTCTCAACTTTCTCAACATCAAGCATTTCTGAAAGAATTAGCACCCGGGAGAAATATGCAAGAAATTAAAAATGCCCTTGATGAGTCATTGAAGCACGCCGAATTACCACCTGTACTGCTCGGTAGTAATTATGTTACACGCGTTAACTTTGCTTTATTGCAGCTGGATAGCTGGAAAGATGTATTCAAGAGAGAGCGAGACAAGGACAAAAATGAGAGAGCAGAAATGGCTTCAAAGTTGAAGGAAATTGAAGAAGCTTTGGAAGCGAAGGAAAATGAGCGTTCAGAACTTGAGCGTCAACATACTGCAGCAAACGAGATTATGCGTAAAGCAAAGGAAGAAAAGGAAGCTGTGGAAAAAGAGCTTGCGGCTTTTAAAGCTGCCTCCTCTGCTGGTGGCGCAACTGCAGCAGCACCAGCAGCATCGGTCTCTGGAGCTCCAGAAGATGCAGCTGTAGTCTCGCTCAAAGAAAAGCTCAGACTAGCTGGCGAGCAGTTGGCTATAAAGGAAGCGGAATACAGTGCTTTGCATGAGGAACTTCAGAAAGCAAAGAAGAAGATTGAGGACGATAAAAAGGCGTATGAAGAAGCTTCGAAAGCACTTCAAGAAAAGAATACATCAATCTTAGAGGTCAATAAATCTTTCCAAGCCCAATTAAAAGAGGCAAGAGAAAAAATTGCTGCATTTGAGGCAGCGGCTCCATCTGCGGGCGAAAAAAAGGGCGGAAAGAAAAACAAAGGCGGAAATGGAGGCGCACATGCTCCAGCTCCTGCTCCTGTAAGTTCTGCTGATGCTTCTCTTGAAGCAAAGGAGAAAGAGCTTGCTCAGTTACGTTTGGCTCATGCTGCTTTAGGTGAAGAAACTCAGAAATTAAAAGAAAATTCTGACGAGCATGGAAAGATACTTGCAAAGGTAAAAGAAGCGAGCGACTCTGCATTGCGTGAAAAGGACGAAGAGCATGCAAAGAAAGTTGCAGAATTGGATCGTGCCTTGAAAATAGCAACAACCGCTCGAGAAGCTGCTGACAAAAAAGCTGCTGAATCGGCCACTAAATTTTCTCAAGCAGAGGAAGCAGCAACTGCAGCAGAAGAAAAATTAGATACAGTAAAGGGTATGCTTGAAGAGGCATTTAACTCTTTGCTTGGTGGTCAAACCTTTGATGATGTTGTCGAACTTATGAAACATCTAAAAGGTAAGACATTAGCCACGGCGATTGATTTTACTGATCCAAAATAAATTTGATCACACCTGAAATGAAAAGAGAGGATAGTATATCCTCTCTTTTTTTATGCTCTTGTTTATTATTTCTGCTTTCCCTCTCTTCTCTGAGTCATTCCCGCCCCCCTCTGCGTCATTACCTCAAAAGCGGGAACCTAGTGCTTATATACCTCTCCCCTTGTGGGAGAGGTCATGGCGAAGCCATGGGTGAGGGGTATTTCTATGCCTCTTCTGTTAGATTCTGCCTAATAACTTCCAATACAGCCTCCACATTTTGAAAAGCTTCATTATTCCAAAAACGTAAAATCCTAAAGCCGTCCTTTTGAGGATGAGAGTTCGCTTATCATCATATAACTATTGCTCGACATGCTGACTTCCATCTAATTCAATAATTAACCTCCTTTGGAAGCAAACAAAATCAACAATATATCCTTGTACAATTTGCTGTCGTCTGAATTTAAATCCTTGAATATAACGATTACGAAGAAAGAACCACAAACGTTGTTCAGCATCCGTTTGCGCACTACGTAATTCCTTTTGAAATTTCTCTATACGATTCGAAGGTTGCAATAATAGGTAACCCCTCACCCGCCACTGCGCTTTGCTTGTGTCGACCTCTCCCACAAGGGGAGAGGTACAATACCTCATATTGTTATATTTAAGTATGCTGAGAAAAATAAGGTGACAATTCATCTCTATCTCCCCTTGATCTCTTTATACATCTCCCCTTGTGGGAGAGGGCCTCGTAATGACAAAAAGAGGGGGGCGTTAATGAACTGAAAGGAAGAAATAAGAAGGGACAAATATGGGAAAGGGGAAGACAGAGCTCTTCCCCCTCTAAAGTTTCAATTAATATTTGATAAGCGCAGCGCCTCTTTTACCATTGATAGAAAGCCGAATCTCTTTCTTCGCATCGTTGTGATGGAAAATACTGATTACAGATTGATCACTTTCTTTAAGAATGTAGGGTGTAACTGCTTTTGCAATCACATCATTTTGGTTTACCAATTCCCAAAGATCTGCGCCAATTTTTTCCGCTGTAAAGCGTGGTTGTAGGGCTGTTACAGGGTCTCCCTCGTAAGGGTGTAAAGAGGCAGCCCTTAGGCGCGTTGGAGTTGCGGCTGGAGTTGTTGGAAGAGACAGACTTGCGGCTGCTGCGGCCGGGGTAGAGGATAATGCTGGAGGCTGAGCTTTTTTGGAGGATGCCTCCTCCGCTTCCTTTTTCCTGCGCTCTTCTTGTTCTTTTCTTTGTCTCTCTGCAGTTACGTTTCCGGTATCATTCTCCCCATCTTGCGCTACCGATATCCCTGTAAGAGGTGCGCCAGGTTGACGAGGAGGCTGGGGTGCCTCTAGGTCTTTAAGCAATGGCGCAGCAGCTGGATCGCGAGGAGAGTCGAAGCCATCATCATCATCAAAGCAACCACAGCACCCAAAAGCTATGTGTGAGGTGGCAGAAAAGGTGATGGTTGTGAGGAAGGCAAAAGCAATGCTTCTGGTAGATAATTTAAGTATCATAGAAAACTCCTTTTTGAAAAACGGAATATTAAATTTTAATTGTTTGAAATGTTGTCAATCAACATACGAGTGACGTAAGGTTTAAACCCTAGGTTAGCACCAGATGTATTCCTATTTAATATCCTCGTCAAGGCTGTTTTTTAGGGTGCGTGCTTGTTTTAAACCTATGTTTTTACTAAAAATTTATAAATTGTTAATCACTCTGGCAACCTTTGGGCGATTGGGTAATAGATAATTCTTCACCCATTAAAGTTACAATTAATATTTGATAAGTGCAGTGCCTCTTTTACTATTGATAGAAAGCCGAATCTCTTTCTTCACCTCATTGTGATTAAAAATACTAATTACAGATTGATCACTTTCTTGAAGAATGTGGGGTGTGACTGCCTTAGCAATTGCAGCATTTTGGTTTATCAATTCCCAAAGATCTGCGCCAATTTTTTCCGCTGTATAGCGTGGTTGAAGAGCTGCTACAGGGTCGCCTACGAAGGGTGGAAGCGATGATATCCCTCTTGGACGCGTAGAAGGCTCTCCAGCACTCTCACCTCTTTGGCGTGTTGGTGAAGCCAAAGGGCTAATTAGGGCGTCTGGTGACGCTTCCAATTTTAGAGGGTGTGGTGCCGCCTGGCCACTTGGGGGTATACCAACTGGGTATGACTGAGAGGAGGGAGGAATCATTGAAGAAGTAGCTGCTGCAGAGGGATGATCTTCTCTTTCTTTACTCACACCTTCCTCTTGCCCCTTTTTCTGTCTCAGCAATTCATCCGCTTGGCCAAGTTTTGCTCCTAAAGTAGCGTGAAGCCTTCGTAGGTTTGCAAGTTTTTGAGGCTCATCAAGAAGGTCGCTTTCTTTAATTTCAGCGACATCGTGTTCTACTTGCTCTAAAGGAGAGCTGGTTAGTTTTTCTTCCTCACCAGGTGGAACTATTTTTCCAGCGCTCAATGCTACTGGTAACGTGGTCGATTCCATAGAATCAATTGTTAATATTTGGAGGAACCACTGCTTAAAAAAATCTGTGTTTGCCTTTGGTTTCCATAAATTCGCAAGAGAGGTTGCTTGAGATTGATGAGCGTCCATCCACTGTTTGGTTATAAAAATTTGGACTGCAAGGAGGGGAACATAACCGTGTGGATAGATAAAAAAAGGATGGGTCGCTGGAGGCGTCTGTTTTGGGGCAGGCCAGAGCCAATCAAAAAGACGTGCAGGCAGAAAATTATACCAAAATCCTCTTCTGTGAGTTTCTGGTGCATAGGTAACAAGCTGTTGTGGAGGAGGATTCGTCGCTGCTATTTGAACCTCTTCTAGGGGTGGGAGCGCGGAAGCACTATGTTCTTTTTCAGTAAGAACAGGAGCAGCTCTGCCAGCAGATAAAGCCGTCTTATGGTCGGTTAATTCTGCCGCATCAGAAATAGAGAGAGCTGTGATAAAAATTATTGAAAAAGCAAAATGAATAAAATTTTTGGTCATCAGTTTTAATCCTTATTATTTTTTGGAAATTACTAATGAGTATGATCTTCCTTTTAAGCCCTGCATATGTGACAAAGGCTTACACCTCCCGAGTTCCAACCCACTGAATAATATCGTCAAAAATGGGTAGTTGATAGGGGCGAATGAGATCAAACATTTCTTTTTGAAGTGAATACAAATATTCTTTACTTTTGTCAATGCCCAGAAGAGTGACGAGGGACCGTTTATCCGCATCCATCCCCACTGGTTTTCCTAAAGTTTGAGTGTTGCCCTCTATATCAAGAAGATCATCTTGAATTTGGTACGCAAGTCCTAATAAAAACCCAAAGTGCCGAAGGCGGCTTCTCTCCTCTGGAGAGGCCTGTCCTAAAATGGCTCCCGATTCGCAGGAAAATGCAATGAGGCATCCTGTTTTGAGATTTTGCATAGTGGTCGCTTTGTCAATTGAATCTATAAGATGGGGTGATAGATCTAAGATTTGTCCGCCTGCCATGCCTGCTGCTCCTGAATCTTGCGCAAGTCTTTGAATGAGGGTAAGGCGCACGGAAGGAGAGGAGTGAGTTGCCTCATCTGTTAAAACCTCAAAGGCAAGAGGTAAGAGAGAATCGCCTGCTAATATGGCCGTGGCTTCACCAAATTCACGCCAACAACTGGGATGTCCGCGCCGTGTGTCTGCGTTATCCATGGCAGGTAAATCATCATGAATTAAGGAGTAAGAATGAATCATTTCAATGGGCGCTCCGACCCTTGCTGCTTGATGAGACGAAACATTGAAAAGTCTCGCACTGGCGAGAACAAGCATTGGGCGCAGACGCTTTCCCCCATTTTTAATACTTGTCTCCATTGCCTTCAAAAGGGGAGAAGGAATGTTTGGGTTAGCTAAGTAGTGAGTAAAAATGCCTTCGATCCCTGCCTTAGCCTCTTGAAACAAGGCGCTTAAAGCAGGCGTCATTCTTCACGAGGACCTTGAGGTGATGTGGCTGGTTCCTGATCTTTTAGGACTTGTTCTACTTTCAGTTTTGCTGCACGCAATTTCGTCTCACAATGACTACGCAAAGCCATCCCTCTTTCATAGGCGCCTATGGCATCTTCTAAATTGAGCTTCCCTTCTTCTAAACGGCGCACTAAAGATTCGAGTTCATTCATGGCCATTTCAAAAGACATATCTTTTATATCATCAGAGAGCCCCGAAGAGGATTTTTCTTTGAGTTCTGTCATGGTTTCTCTTGCCTTATATTTTTGTGTATTCATAAAATCCGCGGCCAGATTTTTTACCCAGCCACCCAGACTTAACATATTTTTCTAATAAAGGGCAGGGGAGATATTTATCATTTTTAAAGCCGGTGTGAAGAACTTGCATGATAGAAAGGCAGGTATCAAGCCCAATAAAATCTGCGAGCTCGAGTGGTCCCATGGGATGGTGGGTACCCAATCGCATGGCTATATCAATATCTTGAGCAGTTGCAACACCATCCTGCAAAGCAAAAATGGCTTCGTTAATCATTGGCATTAAAATTCTGTTCACGATAAAACCTGGAAAATCATGGGATAAAACAGGCGTCTTTCCAATATGCTGGACCATTTTCTCAATTTCTTTGTAGGTTGCGTCAGATGTTTCTTGACCGCGAATGATCTCTACTAAGGGCATTAAGGGTGCTGGGTTCATGAAATGTACCCCAATGACTTGTTGAGGACGCGCGGTGTTTGAGGCTAATGTGCTAATGGACAAAGAGGAAGTATTCGTTGCAAAAATAGCCTGGGGGGGAAGGAGATCATCGAGATTTTTAAACAGGTGAATCTTAAGGTCTAAATTTTCATTCACAGCTTCCAACACGAGGTCCAATGAGTGTGGATTTTCAATTTTTTCTGAAAAGCTCAAGTTAGCTAGAGTCCGTTCTTTTGCTTGTGAAGGAAGGACCTCTTTTGTGATAAGACGATCCAAGCTTTTGGTAATGTTTTCTTGAGCTTTTGTCAGGTGGTCGTCAGAAAGGTCCACGAGCAGGACTTTATAACCTGCTGTTGCGCAAACTTGTGCGATTCCCGATCCCATTTGACCAGCTCCGATAATGGCAATGTGTTTAATCATCATTTATTCCTGTTCTTTAAGAGCTTTGATGAGCTGTGGAACAATTTCAAACAAGTCCCCGACAATACCGAAATCTGCCACTTGAAAAATGGGAGCTTCCGGGTCCTTGTTGATTGCGATAATAATTTTACTATCTTTTATACCAGCTAAGTGCTGTATTGCGCCAGAAATTCCTATGGCGACATAAAGCTGTGGAGCAACAACTTTACCAGTTTGCCCAACTTGGTAATCATTGGGGACAAATCCGGCATCAACAGCTGCTCGAGAGGCCCCTATGGCTGCTTTAAGACAATCTGCTAATTCTTCTATCAAACGAAAATTTTCCTTTGTTTGAAGACCGCGTCCCCCGGAGACAACAACGCGTGCACTTGTGAGTTCTGGTCTTTCTGAAGAGCTAGATTCTAAGCTTATGTGCTGCACAGGTGAAGAGAGCGGGGGTAAGGAAAGGCTCTCGTTTACAGCGGGTTGTTGAGTTGATTGTACAGGTACAAAGGCTGTAGGGCGGATGGTTAAAATTTTTAAGGGGTCAAGACTTTGAACTGTTTCAATGGCATTTCCAGCATAAATGGGTCTTTCAAATGTGTCTGCTGAAATAATTTTGGTCAGATCAGAGATTTGCATCACATTCATTTTGGCAGCCAAACGTGGAAGAAGATTTTTTCCAAAGGTTGTTGCTGGAGCTAGAATATGGGTAAATTGGGATGCTACCGTCTCCAGAGCTTGTGTTACGGGTTCAGCCAACTGATGAAATAATTCAGGAGCTTCAGCTTTTAAAACACGCTCTACTCCCCCTATTTTTGAAAGGACATCGACAACAGGGCCAATTTTTTGGCCTGCAGCAAAAACAGTGACTTGTGGGGCTAGTTCAAGGCCTGCTTGTATGGTATTTAGAGTCGCAGATCTTAGGGTTGTTTCATTATGTTCAGCAATGACAAGGACGCGCATGAGTTCTATCCTTCCGCTTGCACTTTTTTAATATAAGGAACAAGTTCTTCAACGGTGATTTTAGCACCAGCCTTACGTGCAGGTGGTTCACTCACTTTAAGGACTTTAAAATGTGGACTCTCTTCTATTCCCAAATCAGAGAGGGTGAGAACCTGTAACGGTTTTTGCTTAGATTTCATAATATTAGGGAGGGTGGCATACCGGGGCGTATTGAGGCGCAAATCAGTGCTGATGACTGCTGGAAGAGGAAACGAAAGAGTTTCAAGCCCCCCATCTACTTCGCGGATTGCCCGGCAAGTTTGTCCCTCGAGTGAGATATGAGAAACAAAGGTTGCTTGTGGCCAATTCAGAAGAGCACTTGCCATTTGAGCAACTTGGTTACAATCATCATCGATGGCTTGTTTGCCGAGAAGGAGGATGTGTGGGGTCTCATTGTCTACCACAGCCTTAAGAACTTTAGCAACGGTAAGAGGAAGGGGGGCTGCAGGCGTGTCCACATGAATGCCTCGATCAGCTCCCAGAGCTAAGGCATGGCGAATGGTTTCTTGTACTGAAGTAGGGCCTATAGATACAACAATCACTTCTGCTTCAGGGTGCTTTTCTTTAAGTCGAATAGCCTCCTCAACGGCAATTTCATCAAATGGATTGATGGACATTTTGACATTATTTGTTTCCACACCGGACGCATCTGCTTTGATACGAATTTTAACTGTATAGTCAATAACGCGCTTGATTCCGACTATAATTTTCATTTTATCCAAACCCTATCATAGAAAAAGGGAGCGTAAAAAATGCTACGATTCTCGAGACTTTCCTGGAACCCATAAGACATCTTTTTTTCCATCATCATTAACATGGCGACCTAAAACAAATAATAAATCAGAAAGTCTGTTTAAATACTTAACGGTCTCCTCATTAAGGGGCTGGATATTTTTCAATTTAATTAGGGAGCGTTCGGCGCGCCTGACGATGGTGCGCGCCAAATGAAGGGCAGCGCTTCCTTTCGAGCCTCCTGGCAAAATAAAGGAATTAAGGGGCTGGAGATGCTGATTATAACTATCGATCTTTTGCTCTAAAAACGTGACCTGCGAGGGAAGGATTTGAAGAGAGGACGATTTTTTAGTAGGCACGCATAAGTCCGCTCCGAGGTCAAAAAGATCATTCTGAATGTGTGCTAAGAGTGAATCAATGGCCTCAGGAGTATACTGTCGCGCCCAGCCAATGGCTGCATTTGCCTCATCCACATCTCCAATGGCTTCAATGCGGACGTCAGCCTTTGAGACACGTTTACCGGAACCTAAGGAGGTCTCTCCGTTATCACCTCCGCGTGTGTATATTTTGGTAAGGTGGACCATCGCTAACGCCCTAGAATAAGAAGAAGAGTAAAGAGAATTAGGGCAATGGCTTGAAGAAGAACACGCCATTGCATGGCCTTATTTCCATATTTTCGATTAAATTCGCCACCCTTATAGAGAGAAAATAACCCAAAGACTAACATACCTGCTGTTGCGGCAAGAGCTATCAGTATACAAACAAAAATAATGGGATTCTTCATAGAAATGAGAATATCATATCTTTTTTTTCATCGAAATCTAAAAAACAGAGGTATATTTTTAAAAGAAAGTTGTAAATTTTTAATTTTTTTCTTTTCTTTGGGGACGAAAAGTGCTTACCTTTCCATTCAACTAGGTAATTACGGGCGTAAAGGTAATAAAATTACCTTTTAGTGCAATTTTTTTTGTTAAAATACCCTTGAAGTTTAGGCCAAGAGTAATTAAATTGATATTATCAGGCAAGAATGGGAAAAATTCTGAAAATTGTTAGGAAAGGAAATTCAAAAGTGAAATTTGCAACGGATTCGGTTGTTGATCAACTCTCCTTAGATGTTGATCTCGCCTCTTCTCGACAACAAAGTTCAAGTTTTTTATATGCATGGATTATTTGGGGCGCTGCAGCTCTTTTCTATCTCTATGAATATGTCTTAAGGGCCTCACCTGGTGTAATGACAAATGAGCTTATGCGTGATTTTGGTGTCACTTCTACAGCTTTGGGTGTTTTTACTTCCGCATATTATTTCTCTTATGTTCCCTTACAAGTTCCTTGTGGACTCATAGTTGATTGGCTAGGTGCTCGAAAAGTTGTGACCATTTCTGCCATTCTCTGCACGATCGGGAGTTTTATTTTTGCAGCAAGCGAAACTTTAACGCTGGCTCTTGTTGCTCGTTTTTTAATGGGAGCAGGTTCAGCTTGTGCATATTTGAGTTGCTTAAAACTTGCCTCAGAATGGTTTCCAGCTCAACGGTTTGCTCTTATTGCTGGCATAACAATGATGATGGGAACTTTTGGAGGTATTTTTGGAGGAAAACCTCTTGCAATGTTGGTTAATGCTACCGATTGGCGTATGGCAATGACAACCGCAGCTTTCGTAGGGATTGCCGTAACAGCGGCAGCTTGGTTAATTATTCGTGATCATCCTAATAAAGGGGCTCACCATTCCGTTCCTCAAGAACCTATGACAGCAAAGCAACTAATGAATGGATTGAAGGTTATTACTTCAAATGCTCAGACTTGGCTTATCGGAATTTATGCAGCTCTTATGTACACAATTTTATCTGCCTTTGCTGAGCAATGGGGAACGCCCTACTTAATGGTTGCATATGAAATTAATAATGAAGCTGCTTCTTGGGGAAGTATGTTGGTCTTTATAGGGATGGCGATGGGATGTTTGGTAAGCCCAATTTTGGGCAATTATTTGCGAAGCCATCGTAAGGTAATGTCAATGGGAGCAATTGGAGCGTTTCTAACATTTCTCCCTGCCATTTATTTAGAAGTATCCTTGATAAATATGTTTATTCTCCTCTTCTTTGCAGGATTCTTTTGCGGATGGCAAATTTTGAACTTTGCAGCAGCTAAGGAAATTAATCCATCAGAGTATAGCGGAACAACGATGGGTTTCATGAATGCCCTTACAATGGTTAGTGCTCCCATATTCCAAACTTTGTTGGGAAGATTGATCGATGTTTTTGAGGAAGGTAAAATTGGGTTTAACGGGGTTAAAATCTATAGTGAAACTGCTTATCAGAATGCACTGTACGCTATCCCTATTAGCTTGCTGTTAGCTTGGATTGTTTTACGTTTTGTCCGAGAAACTCATCCCGCTCACACGTCAAAATAGGTTGTAAAAATTTTCACCAATGTTATATAGAGAATACAACAATTCCTTCAAGGACTCCCCTTGAAGGAATTAATTGTTTATTAGAGATATCGATATAAAGATGAGCTTATGAATTTAAGATTAGACTTTTTCCGCTACGGAAAGGCTCACTGAGGAAAGGAAAGCGTATGAAGACGGCAGTGCTTACAGCAAAGCGAGAGAAGGTGGTAGAAACACCTTCATCCCGCGTCGAGGGCTTAAATTCTCGTCAATCATGGGCAATCTGGGCATGCGCTGGAGCCTTTTATTTATATGAAATGATTTTACGTGTCTCTCCTAGTGTCATGACCGAAGGGTTGATGCTTGATTTTTCATTGACGAACACCGCTTTAGGCGTGTTGTCTTCTTTTTATTATTTTGCCTATACACCTTTACAAATACCATGTGGCGTTATGGTGGATGTAATGGGAACTCGTCGTATAATTACAATATCCGCTGCTTTATGTGCACTTGGAAGCTTTCTCTTTGCAAGCAGTGATACTTTGCTTGTTGCTCAAATAGGGCGTTTCCTTGTTGGAGCAGGATCTGCATGTGCTTTTCTCAGTTGTCTCAAAGTGACGGCAGAATGGTTTACGCCTACCCGGTTTGCTCTCATGTCAGGCATGACAACAATGATGGGAACAGTTGGGGGAACTTTTGGTGGGCCGCCCTTAGCTTGGATGGTTAATAATTGTGGAGGATGGCGCCAAGCTACAATAACCCTTGCTGCAGTGGGAGTTGGAATGACCCTGTTTTCTTGGTTTATGATTCGTGATTATCCAGTGGGACATAGGCCACATCACACGAATGAGATGCCCCTCAAAAAGGCTCTTGTCCATTTAGTCTTGAACCCACAAGTTTGGTTAATTGGTCTTTTTGGGTCTCTTATGTATCTCCCAATTTCTGCTTTTGCAGAGCTGTGGGGAGTTCCCTATTTAATGCACACCTATGGAATAGATAATGAATATGCCTCTATGGCAAGTATTATGATTTTTGTTGGCTTTGCCCTTGGTTGTCCCTTAGCAGCTTGGGTTTCGGATAAAATTCAAAGTCGCGTTACCACAATGAAAATTTCTGCCCTAATTATGTTTGGTATTTTTATGGCCATAGTTTTCGGTCCAGTTATTCCTTTGCCACTCATGTTCGGTTTGTTATTCTTAGGGGGCGTATGTAATGGTGGACAGGTGCTTGCATTCGCTTGTGTTAAGGAAATTTCATCTAAACGAATTAGCGGCTCAGCCATCGGATTTACAAATGCCATTGTGATGTTAAGTGGGGTCATCTTTCAGCCCTTACTCGGAAAAATATTAGATTTAAGTTGGGATGGAACAGTAGCAGCAGATGGATTACGTGTGTATAGCGAAGTGGCTTATCAGACAGCCATGATTGCTATTCCTGTCGGCATTGCTGCAAGTTGGCTTCTCTTATTGTTTGTGAAAGAGACCCATCATTATCATCGAACCCGCACCCAAGAACTCAAAAATGAGAGCGAAGAACAATTGTCTCTCTCTTCTGTTTAAAAGCAATTAAATGGAAGAAAAGGGGTAAGAGGTTCGCGTAGGGCAAACAAACCATCAGGAATCTTTTATTTTATCCCCCAAAACTGCCAGGATGAATTCCCATTGAAAGTAAAGTTTTTTGCAAATAGGCAACTGTGAATTCTTCCTTCACAGGTTTGCCATTGAGCACAAATCCTGGCGCGCCCCGAAATTGATATTCTTTTTGGGCATGAAAACTTGCTTTAAGAATGGAATCTTCTAAGGACTTATCATTAAGGCAACTGTTGAACTGCTGTCTATTAATTCCTAATTTAAGAGCCACGTTGGACAGAGCTTTTTGTGAAGCGATTTTTGGATTTTCATCGCTTGGAACCCAAGATTCTTGATTTTCAAGGAGGTGTTTAGCAAAGGAGAGATAATGGCTTTGCCCCATGCACCATGCCACATGCGCTGCTTGAAGAGCTAAGTTATCTGTTGGAAAATCACGGAATATAAATCTTACGATTCCCGTATCAATGTAATTTTTCTCAATCTCAGGATAGACTTGTTTCATAAAAATGCTGCAATGACCACAGGTAAGCGAATAGTACATAATGACTGTTAAAGGAGCATTATTATTGCCTACGCTGACTTCAAGTCCCGTGTAATGGATCGTATCTGGTAAGATAGGAGGTTCTTGTGCTTTTTTTGTAGGTAATCCATACAGCAGACCACTTAAACACAAGAGAATAACTATGAAACCACACAAAAAACCTTTGCGCATCATTGGCTCCGTTAAAGAAATGCCTTATTTATTCCTTAGCATAAGAAGAGAGTCGTAAACAAATTGTAAATCTCGTTTGAGGAGGAATTATCATAAAAAATTTTTAATATAAGATATACTTCTTGCTTTCACACAGAGGGTTGCTTAAATTCGGTTGATATGTAATTTACAGAAAGAAGCTGTTCTGGAGGCCCTTTCACGTGACTGATTTATGCTTAAAATCAACTCCTTATCTTGATACGATTCAAACTTCAGAAGACTTGAAGGGGTTGACGATGGATGCTCTTCACAAGCTTGCTGAGGAGGTTCGGCAAGAAACAATTCATATTGTCTCAAGAACGGGTGGTCATTTGGGAGCAAGCTTAGGTGTTGTTGAGCTTACTGTTGCGCTCCATCATGTTTTTGATACCCCTAAAGACAAGCTTATTTGGGATGTTGGTCATCAATCCTATCCTCACAAAATTCTCACTGGACGAAGAAAAGAAATGGTTAACTTGCGTCAAGCGGGTGGACCCTCAGGATTTACAAAACGCAGTGAAAGTGTTTATGACCCATTCGGGGCCGCACATGCATCTACATCTCTTTCAGCTGCCTTAGGATTTGCTGTTGCACGAGACTTAAAGGGTGAGGATCATAATATCATTGCAGTCATTGGTGATGGGGCTATGAGCGCCGGAATGGCCTACGAGGCTCTTAACAACGCAGGCGCAATGGCGAGCAGATTAATCGTTATTTTAAATGATAATGATATGTCAATAGCGCCGCCTGTTGGTGCAATGAGTGGATATTTGTCTCGCCTTCTTTCTTCCCGTTCATATCATTCACTCCGGCAAATAGCTAAAGGAGTTGCGAGTCACTTACCAAAGTCTTTAGAAACGGCAGCACGACGGGCGGAAGAATATGCGCGTGGAATGGTTACCGGCGGCACTTTATTCGAAGAGCTGGGCTTTTTTTATGTAGGTCCTGTCGATGGTCATAATTTGGATCATCTTATACCCGTTTTAAAAAATGTGAGGGATAGAGTCGAGACGGGGCCCATTTTATTACATGTCGTAACGCAAAAAGGACGTGGATATGCTCCTGCAGAAGCATCTGCGGATAAATATCATGGTGTAAATAAATTTGATGTTATGACAGGAATTCAACAGTCATCAAAAACAGCGCCTCCCACATATACAAAGGTGTTTGGTGAAAGCTTAACAGAGCTCGCTGAAAAGGATGACAAAATAATCGGGATTACGGCCGCGATGCCCTCCGGTACTGGGCTGGATTTGTTTGCAAAACAATTTCCAGATCGCTTTTTCGATGTTGGTATTGCAGAGCAACATGCTGTTACCTTTGCGGCCGGGATGGCGTGTGAAGGCCTTAAGCCCTTTGTGGCCTTGTATTCTACATTTTTGCAGCGCGCCTATGATCAAGTCGTTCATGATGTTATGTTACAGCGTCTCCCTGTCCGCTTTGCTATTGATCGGGCTGGCTTAGTAGGGGCAGATGGTGCAACGCATGCAGGAAGTTATGATTTGTCCTATCTTGGGTGTTTACCGGATATTGTAATAATGGCTGCTGCTGATGAACTAGAATTAAAACATATGGTTGCAACTGCAGCTCAAATTGATGATCGTCCCTGTGCGTTCAGATATCCACGCGGTAATGGATTGGGGCTTGACCTGAACATTCCTGCCCAACCACTTGAAATTGGAAAGGGGTGCATTGTACGTGAAGGGACAAAAGTTGCAATTCTGTCTCTCGGAACGCGCCTTGCGGAAGCCATAAAAGCTGCAGATTTGTTGATGGCATATGGGTTGTCAACTACTGTTGCTAACGCGCGCTTTGCAAAACCTATCGATGATGAATTGGTCTGTCGACTTGTGCGCAATCATGAAGTATTGGTTACGATTGAAGAAGGTTCCATGGGAGGATTTGCAACGCAAGTTTTCCATGTCTTGGCATCTTCAGGACTTTTGGAAGAAGGTATTAAAATTTGCCCCATGATGTTACCAGATCGTCTTATTGACCATGACACTCCTGTCGGGCAATATGAAGAGGCAGAATTAATGGCGCATCATATCTTATCACGTGTTCTAGATATTTTGGGTATTTGTAAAGAAAATCAATTTGTTGCACGCTTAGCTTCTTAAAGGAAGGAAAAATTATTCATGGATGTTATTATAATTCCCCTCATTAAAGTTATTATTATGGCCATCGATCTTTATTGGTGGGCGATCGTTATTTATATTTTATTGGGTTGGCTTGAACATTTTAACGTTATCAATAGATATCATAATTTTGTTTTTGGTCTTCACACCTTTTTGTTTCGGATAGTTGAGCCCGCTCTCCACCCCATTCGCCGATTTGTGCCTAATCTAGGGGGAATTGATATTACTCCTTTTATCTTGATTATGATTATTTACTTTTTTGAGGGCATGTTAGATCGATTGTTAGTTAAGTTTCCTTTTTAGGAGATAGTACTATGGTTGCAAAGCTTATTGATGGGCATGTACAGGCTCTGCTTTTATATAGGGAAATTGCAGCTCAAGTGGAAAATTTTAAAGCCGCTAAGGGATATACACCTGGCCTTGCTGTGGTTTTGGTTGGGGATAATCCGTCCAGTCAGATCTATGTTGAAAATAAAAGAAAGGCTTGTGCGCAGGTTGGCATTACCAGTCAAGTGCACCATTTGCCAAAGACGGCTTCTCAAGAGGAAATTATAAGGAAAATTAACACTCTAAACGCCGATGAAGCTATTCATGGCATTCTCATTCAACTTCCTCTTCCAGAATCTATTGATGGGCTCTCTGTTATTTCTGCTGTGGCTCCTCATAAGGATGTTGATGGGCTTCACCCTCTTAATTTAGGCCTTTTGTTTATGGGGCGTCCTAATCTTATTCCTTGTACGCCCTTAGCATGTCGTCATTTGATAAAGTCTGTCCTGCCCTCTTTGAAGGGTAAATGTGCGGTCATTGTAGGGCGTTCCTTCTTGGTAGGCCGGCCATTGGGAGTGCTGTTGAGTTTTGAAAATGCAACTGTCGTGCAAGCCCATTCTCATACTGCAAACTTGGTAGAAGAGTGTCGCCGGGCTGACATTTTGGTTGTTGCTGCCGGGAGCCCAAGACTCATTACGAAAGAGCATGTCAAACAAGGAGCTGTGGTCATAGATGTAGGGATCACGCGAGGGACAGATTCAAAGGGTAGCAAGCACATTATGGGGGATGTTGACTTTGAAGAAGTACAGGAGGTTGCAAGCTATTTAACACCCGTTCCGGGTGGTGTGGGGCCCATGACCATAGCGTACCTTCTTCAAAACACCCTAACTGCAGCTCAAAAATCTTAATTTATAGGATTCTATTTAGCAGAAGGACTTCCATATCCCGTATGCGTCTGAAAGCCTAAGCTAGCTTTGGCGGTTGTTTTACAACTCTCACAAGGGAATTCCTCTATTTTAGAACCAAGACTTGGGTTTACCCCTGTTATGGCCTTTTTATGAAGAGCCATAAGCTCCATTAACCCTTTGAGTTGCTCGGAATCTCTTGCCTCTTTATTATCAAGACCCTGGGCTTTTTTCATTTTGGCATATAAACATCTGTACCCTTCCAGGATTGTAGGTACGGAGTGTGGGGCCTTTGGGAAATTGTCATCAAATAATATGGAAAAATAGTCATTAAATTCTCTCTCCACTTTGGGCGACATGAGGGGAGAAAAAGCCTCATAAAGCTCCATAAATGTATAGTTAATGGGTTGATATGTTGAATTTTCTATTTTTAAGGGAAGTTTTTCTTCTGCTTCCCTCTTAAAAGTATCATCTATTCCCAAAACAGGGAGGGTGTAAAAAGCCAAAATAACCAGAAAAAGACAGTAAATCTTTCGTTTATGCATGGTTTTCTCCTTTTTTAAGCTGATATTTCTCACAAAGTACCAAAAATTTAGCTTGTAGCTTTGATTTTGTCCATCCTCTTTAAAATTTTAAGTAAAACACTATATTATTTTATGTAAACCTTAGGATTACCCAAAAATGCAGGTTTGGAAGGGATGGTGGGATGTCAAACATTTCATGGTCAAAATTCATCTTTTTGATGTTTATTGTTTTTTCAAGCCAGATAATGGCCAGTCCACATCATTATTGTAAGAAGTATATAGATGAGGCTGCACGAAAAACGGGGGTACTACCAGAAATTTTGTGGGCTGTTGCTAAAACCGAAAGCAATCATGGAAAGGGCCCTTGGCCCTGGACGGTAAACTATCGTGGGAAAGGGTATTATTTCTCAGATAAGCTTTCTGCAAAAAAATTCTTATCTTCTTTGTCAGAAAAGAAGCGAAATCAAGTGGATGTGGGGTGTATGCAATTAAATTGGAAGTACCATGGAAAAGCATTTTCTCGCCTGACAAAGATGCTTAATCCAAGATTAAATGTACTCTATGCGGCTCTTTTCTTGAAAGAGCTCTATAAAGAAACAGGCCAATGGTCAAAGGCTGTGGCAAGCTATCATTCTCGAAAATGGGACCTTGGTGGTCAATATGCTTATCGCGTTGCCAGAAAGATAAATTCTTATACCCATTGAAATCCTCATTAAAGTTTCGGATTAAGAACTTTTTCCATTTTATTATCTATTCTGTAAGGGTCATCGCTGACATAGACAAGCCCATCTTCACCCACCCAAACGGTTTGATAAGTGAAATAAACAGAGATTTGCTGGTCAGGGAGAAGAGTTTGTGTTCCACCCCGTTTAATGGCATTATGAAGATTTTCTTCAGACCACTTGTCTTCATCATTTAAAATCCATGCAGCAAGTTTTACAGGGGCTTGTAGACGAATGCATCCAGAGGAAAAAGCTCGTGCAACTTTCTTAAAGAGCTTTTCCTCTGGAGTTCCGTGCATATATATGGTGTAAGGATTCTCAATCGTGATTTTTAAACGCCCCAGCGCATTATGAGGCCCAGGACTCTGGCGTAAATGATAATGAGAACCTTCATTTTCCCAATCTGCCTCATCGGGGTCTATGACTACACCACTGTCATCTGTAACGGTAAAACCACTGCGACGTACATAATCTGGATCATTAATGATCTTAGGTATTTTATCATGTACTAGAATATTATAAGGGACTCCCCAAGAAGGATTGATAATGATATTTTTAACAGGCGCATAAAATAAAGGTGTACGCCGGCTTGGTCGGCCAACAATTGCTGGAATTGTAAGTTGGACATCATCTTTTTCATAGGCTTGAACTTGATATCCGGCAACATTGACAAGAATGAATTTATCTCCCAAGTTTTCTGGTAACCAACGGAGACGCTCCATGTTGATGGAGACTTTTCTAATGAGATCATCGATGGATTGATTAAGGAAATCCTTTGTTTTTCCTTTTACTATGCCATCTGGCTCCAAAGTATGACGCTTTTGAAATTGACGAAGTGCCTGATCTAACTCTTTGTCAAATTCTGGTGAATCATCTTGATCCTTGTCCAAATCCCCATACAAAATGAGAATTTCTCTTAAAGTTCTAACGGCTGGGCCTGTATCCCCCAGTTTTAAAGGTTTTACGGTATCAAGAGTTGGCCATTCTTTTATTTTTTTAGCTAATTTACGATATTTTGACAAAACGCCTTTGAGTTTTGCGTAAGGTGCAAGAGATGGTGACAAGTGGTATAATTTTTCGCCAGGTTCTTCCTTGTCATAAATCGCTTCAATCAACAGTTCAACAGGATGAATTTTTGGACTGGAAAATTTAATATCATTACTGATACGTTTTGGATCAATGCGCCCTGCACGTAAATGATCAATATATTCTAAGACCTTTTTTGTGAATAAAATTTCTGCTTCTACCCAGTTTTCAGGTTGATTGGCCACTTGAATGGCATCCTCATAATCGCTCGGGTTTAACCCATCAATGGCGGCATTTTTGAGGACATCTATTGCAATAAAACCATATTTTGTAAGGGTGCCTTGAAAAAACCATATGGGCTCATTGTTAGTTTGCTCATAAAATTGAATAACATCTTGAGGAATGCCCTTCATTGTCGAAAGTGCATTTTCAAGATTTTCATCACAGAATGAGGGAGAAAGGAGGCTAAAAAAGCATAAAACCAACAGGACGGTGGAATTAAATTTTTTCATGCTCGATCTCTTGCATAATCTAGTGTTTTCTCTATAACATACACCAATTTATGTTAATAATGAGTGAAAAGAGGACTCATGTGGGAGAATTTTAATTAGAGGACTTATTAAGAGTAGGATTGTGAAAGAATATTATTTGTGCTGAAATAAAAAAAATTGAACTTGAAAATCAATAAACAAATTGACAAAAGGGTGCAAAACATCGTATTTGAAACGATAGACATTACTGTAATTTATTTATTCTTGTGAAAGACAGGCTATATTTATGACAAAGCGCGTGACTGCAAAACATAAAATTGATCGTCGATTAGGTGTAAACTTATGGGGTCGCCCCAAGAGTCCGGTGAATCGCCGGAACTATGGACCAGGCCAACATGGTCAACAGCGTTCAAAACCATCTGACTATGGTATCCAATTGCGTGCTAAGCAAAAGCTGAAGGGGTATTACGGAAACATTACTGAACGTCAGTTTCGCCGCTTATATCAAGAGGCTGCCCGCCGTAGAGGGGATACTTCAGAAAATTTAATAGAGTTGTTAGAACGACGCTTGGATGCGGTTATCTACCGTATGAAGTTTGTATCCACTGTTTTTGCGGCGCGTCAATTTGTAAGTCATGGTCATGTTCTTGTAAATGGCAAGCGCGTAAACATCCCTTCCTATCAATTGCGCGACGGGGATGAAATTAAAGTTGCTGGCGGCATGAAAGAAAATGTTAATGTTGCATTGGCTATTCAATCTACGGAACGTGATGTGCCGGAGTATGTGGAAGCTGATCACAAAGACTTTAAAGGTAAGTTTATTCGTGGTCCAAAGTTGGCAGATGTCCCTTATCCTGTGAGCATGGAACCGAACCTCGTTGTCGAGTTTTATTCACGTTAAAGGCTGAAGAGTGATCTCTTGCCACTGGCAAGGCTTTGTATCGCGCTTTTCTTCCTAATTCACTTTAAGTTACAAACTTGGGCAAGAACATGGAGAATGGTCCTTTATTGAGCATAGGCCTGATGAGTGGGACATCGATGGATGGTATCGATGCAGCTCTTCTTGAGACAGATGGCTCTCCTACGACCATTTATGAACACTGGCAAAGTTCTTTTACTTATCCCGCAGAATTCAAAATCCTCTTGAAAGCCGCCGAATATTCAATTCGAAAAAGTGCAAATAAGGCCATTTCTTCACACAAATCAAATGTTACGCATATTCATGATGATGCACATAAAAACTTTTCTTTGGATTTTGAAGTGTTCCTTCATGAGGAAATGAACTGGAAAGACGGCGATAGTGGTTTGAACCTTCGCGATTTTTCTGTCTATTTAAATCCCGATGATTCTCAAAAACCTCTTTCTTTAGAGGCAATTATTCAGCACTCGACATTTCTCCATGGCGTTCTTGTAAAAGATCTCATGCGCAAGGCAGGGAAAAGAATAGAGGACATAGATGTTATCGGATGTCATGGTCAAACTTTTTTTCACAAACCGCGCGTCGGCATTTCAATCATTTTAAACGATGGTCAAAACCTTGCCGATGAAACTGGAATTGCTGTGATTAATGATTTTAGGAGTCAGGATATTAAAGCAGGTGGACAGGGAGCACCTCTGGCCCCTTTATATCATCAAGCCTTAGCCATTAAGGATAAAAAGTGGCCATGTGCAGTTGTGAATTGTGGGGGTATTGCCAATATTACGATCATACCTAATGATAAAGTATCAGATATTTTGGGTTTTGATACAGGTCCCGGTAACGGCCTTATAGATAGGTTTGTTAAACAAAGAACAAACGGGCGCGAGCATATGGATATGGATGGGCACTATGGTTTGCGGGGAACAATAAATGAGTCGGTACTGAAAGTTCTCTTTGAAAAATCTCTCAGAATGGAAGGAGCAAATTATTTTGATATGGCTCCCCCTAAGTCCTTAGATATTGGCGACATGGGGCTTATTCCGGAATTAGAGTCTCTTTCTCTAGAAGATGGATGTGCAACCTTAGAGGCTTTTACTGCGGAATCGATTGTTCGGAGTCTTGCATTTATGAATACAAATACTTTACCGACGTTTTGGATATTGGTTGGAGGAGGATGGTACAACCCTGTTATTCGGAGGGAATTGGAAAAAGGATTGAAGCAGCGCATAGATAAAGTGAAGGTACATCTTGCTGATGAAATCGGCTGGAAGAGTCAGGCCATGGAGGCACAAGTTTTTGCTTATTTAGCAGTCCGCAGCCTTTATAAGAAACCAATAAGCCTTCCAGGAACCACCAAAGTTCCCAAGCCGACATCTGGTGGCACTCTTTTTATTCCCAAAACGGGAGCATCACTTAAGGTCCGAAAGATTGTACAATGCACCTAAACAACCGAGTGTAATAAAGGCGTTCGCCAACTCATTTAGCAAATAATTAATTTTAAAGTTTTACACTTAATCCAGAATAGATCTTTACTTGAAAGGTTAAAGAGAGCGGATGGTTTTATTTTTAAAAAATTCAAAATTTCTCATAACAATTCTTATGGTTTCCACTGTATGTTTTTGCTCTCAAGTCATGGCTGCTGATGATCCTAAAGCCATCAGAAAAGATCTTGATGATCTTAGACAAGCCATTATAGATGGCATGGTTAAATTAGGGGGGGATAAAGGGTCCTTAAGTGGGGAATTAAACTTACTTAGAACTTGGGGTTTCCATGAATATGCAACTAATATAAAAATGAATCCTAATGAAAGAATTGCTGGGCTTCTCCAATGGACATTTGTGGGCATTTATAGTGATCTTGCAAGCAAGGTAGGAGCGGCTGGGAGTGCGTATTTGAGTACTCGAGTTGATGCTCTTGAGACAAAAGCTAATGCTGATATAAAAGATTTAAAGGAAACAATTTTTAAACTTGAAGAGCAGAACAAAACAGCCAATACCAAAATTGAGTTATTAACAACACAGGTAACCAACCTATTGGAAGTTTTTAAAGACAACAAAGCCCTTCAAGCCAAACAAAAATTAACGGTTAAGAGATAATATCCACTCAGGCACATGGGATGGGAGACAATTGAGTGGGTCACTTGATTGGAAAATCAAAGTAAGTATTTGGGAACGGCTCGTTTTTAAGAGTGAAATGCCACCATTCTTTTGCGTAATTCACAAAACCACATTGTTCCATAATTTCGATAAAGTGAAGGCGTCTTTGTTGATATTGGGGAGTAATTAGAGAATTTTGGGAATGGGAAGCATCATCAAATAAATCAAAATGGGATCCCATATCGACCGTACCATCATCTAAATATAAAAATTCAAAACCATCCTGTAATGTACGGGGCTTACATTCAATGGATCGGACAGTTTGGCCGAGAGGTATAATTGACAGATCAACCGTACTTCCACGGCTGTGGCCAGATCTGCGGGCTATATACCCCAATTCAAATACTTTGGCCTTATCAATACGAGGATAGTATTCGGCTTTTTTAAGCTGATCTTCTATGTTTTGACTCCATTGCCAAAAATTTTCTACAGCAGTTTGTGGACGGTAGGTATCGTAGACGACGACGGAATAGCCCTCTTTTTGGAAAAGAAATTGTGCCTGACTTAAGGCTGCTGCAGCTTCTTTCGTAAAAACGACACGATTATCAAGATATCCGTTGATGGGTTGACCAATAAAATTCTCATTTCCAAAATAGCGCAAGGAGGTAAGGATGCTTGGGTTGATATTTTCTAAATACACAAAGCCTGTTGGTAAACCTGATGATGTGGCTGCTGCAGTTGGGTTCATAAGAATACCTATATATTCATATCCACGTCTTATTGTTTTATAAAAGTTTTCACAAACCTCGGCAATTCTCTTTTTTTATTTTTAAAAAAGAGTCACGAGGGAAAGTGCTTTTTTTGCCCCTGGCCAGAATTGAAAGATGTGTGTTATGAATAATTTAAGGTAATTTTTATCTTTAGGAGAAACCTATGACTTTAAAGCACTTTTTGAAGACAATATCACTCGCAACTTATATGCTCACTTTTTCTATATCCTTTCCAATACAGGCAGCTGGATCTCCTGCAGTTAAGGTGCTGGATGTAAAAGAGAAAAAAGAATTTAATCATATTAAGGGCGTTAAGATAGAAAATTTTGCTGGGAAGGTCATTGTTGACTCTTCTGGAGCGAGAGATGCGGTGGATGTTTCTTTAGAGGGAGATGCACAATTTCTGAATAAAATTACTGTTGAATCCAAGCATAATGGTGAAGAAAAAATACTTTTTATTGCTTATGAAAAAGGAGCACCTATAGTTCAAGATATCAACAAGGTCGTTTTAACTCTGAAAATGGCACCTCAGATGCCTTTAGATTTGTCCTTGGTTGGTGGTAAAGGAGACATTGGTCCTCGTGCAACAAACGACACAAAAATTAATATTACTGGCTATGGAGATGTTAAAGTTGCGTCTACTCAGAATTTGACAGGTAATATTGAGGGGTCTGGGGAAATTACGATTAATAAAATAAAAGGCGACGCAGATCTATTTATAGGAGGAGATGGAACGTTTTTGATCAATGAAGGCACAATAACCAATCTTAAAGCATCTATTAAAGGGACTGGAATTATAACCATAAAAGGAGACGTGGAAAACGCGGATCTCTCTTCCGATGGGGCTGGGACCATTAATTTAGTCAAAGTTAAAAATACCCTGAAACAGTCAACAAGTGGAGCAGGGAAGATAAATATTACTGGAACAAAGTAATTTTTCTCACACCCAATAAATACCTTGGGTCGCTTATTGTTCGAATTTATTGTTGCGTGGAAATCCAATAGGAGCTAGGCGCCCAACGGCTCCTCTTTGTGCACGCCACGGTCGCAGGTCGCTCTCTTTATGTAATTTTCCACTACGGCGCCAAGTAAGCTCTTCACCTTTTTTGAAAATCTTAATATCAGACAAAGTGCCTTGGCGATATTTTTGAAAGATGACGCCGCGACCACGACTTAAGAAAGGAATTTCTGCGAGCGGGAAGATTACAAGTTTTCGATTCTCTCCCACTGCAGCGACTAAATGTTCTGCAGGATTTTTCGGCATGGCAAAACATGCTATTGCTTTTGCTTCCTTATTAAGAACCATCACTTGGCGACCGCCGCGGGTTTGCGAGATAATATCTTTTACTTGGACACGAAATCCTCGTCCCTCTGTGGAGGCGAGGAGAAGAGAAGGTAACTGATCTTCAGGGCCCGTCAAAATTTCCGGCTTAATGACCATCATTTCGACCACGTCGTCTGTGTTATCTAAATCAATCATCAGGCGAAGAGGTTCCCCATGACCTCGACCACGTGGAAGTTTATCAATGCTCAGAGTATAAAACCGCCCATTTGTACCAAAAATAACAAGCTTATCTGTTGTTTGAGCAGGGATAACAAAGCGTCCTTCATCCCCGTCTTTATATTTCAAATCGTCAGGGGAAATTTGATGTCCTTTTACAGCTCTAATCCACCCCTTACTGGAACAAATGACTGTTACGTCTTCTCTTTCAATGATGGCTTCGATGGGAACGGCAATAGATTTTGGGGGCTTTCCTAAGGTTGTACGGCGCATACCAAGAGCGGTTTCAGGGCCAAAACGTTTTTCAATAGCTTTGATGTCTGCTTTGATACGCTTCCATTGTTTTGAAGGTTGCTCAAGCAGCGCGGAAAGTTCTGTTTGTTCTTTAGACAGTGAAGCGTGTTCTTGACGGATTTCAATTTCTTGTAATTTTCGTAAAGCGCGCAATCTCATATTTAAAATGGCTTCTACTTGTCGATCAGACAGTTTAAAGCGAGAAATCATGAGAGGTTTAGGATCGTCTTTTTCACGAATAATGTGGATGACTTCGTCAATATTTAGGTAAGCAATGAGATAACCTTCTAATATCTCCAAGCGCTCAACAATTTGTTCAAGGCGGTGCTGGGTACGTCGTACTAAAACCTCTTGCCGATGATTCAAAAAGGCTTGCAAAACTTGTTTAAGGTTCATGACGCGGGGTATTTTTCCGCCATCTAGAACATTCATGTTCAAAGAAACTCTCACTTCGAGATCTGTTTGACGGAAGAGAGACTCCATGAGCACCGTTGCATCAACCATACGACTCTTAGGTTCAAGAACCAGGCGTACTTGTTCCGTTGACTCATCAATGATGTCATTTAAAAGCGGCAGTTTCTTTTCTGATAGCAGCTGGGCAATTTTTTCAACGAGTTTTGATTTTGCAACTTGATAAGGGATTTCGGTGACCACAATACGATAGTTGCCCCCCTTAATGGACTCTTTCTCCCACCGCGCTCTTAAACGGAAACTGCCACGACCTGTTTCATAACTCGTGAGAATAGATTCTTTTCCTTCAACCAATATACCCCCCGTAGGAAAGTCAGGTCCTGGAATCAGAGCGACTAAATCAGCAAGGGTGGACTTGGGTTTTTCAATGAGGAGAGTGAGCCCTTGGCATAGCTCAACAATATTATGGGGAGGAATGGATGTTGCCATTCCAACGGCTATACCATTTGCTCCGTTGGCTAAAAGATTTGGAAAAGCAGCAGGGAATACGAGAGGCTCATGAGATTCACCATCATACGTTGTTCGAAAATCAATAGAATTTTCGTCAATACCTTCCATGAGAAGCGCAGCAATTTCAGTAAGCCTAGCTTCTGTATAACGCATGGCTGCTGCATTATCGCCGTCAATATTGCCAAAATTTCCCTGGCCATCAATAAGGGGATATCGTACGGAAAAGTCTTGCGCAAGCCTTACGAGAGCGTCATAAATGGCTTGGTCACCATGCGGGTGAAATTTACCCATGACATCTCCCACCACGCGAGCTGATTTTTTAAATCCTGAAGAGGGGTTTAAATGGAGTTGGCGCATGGCATAAATTAAGCGTCGATGAACAGGCTTTAACCCGTCCCGCACATCGGGCAGAGAGCGAGAGGTTATCGTTGAAAGGGCATAAGCCAAATACCGCTCGCTTAAAGCTTGTTCAAAAGAGATATCATTTATGGACTTTGTAGACATTATTCGCTCAGGCTCAAGGGTTACATTTCCTTTATATTTACCTGTTTGTAGCAAAAAAGTACAGGATTTCTGTGGATTATTTTGTTAAAGAGCTGTTTATTTAGGGAAATTAGGGTCTTTTAGGGAGGATTTTAACAAAAATGGAGCTTATCTCTCTTACGTTTTTACCTCTCATATAGATAAAAATTGATGGGGGGCAAATCAACCGCTTCCTTGTGTTTTCCCTGTAAGAGGGACAAAGCGGACTGGAATAAGATACTCTTTGCGCAAACCATTTTTTGTTTTTATAACTCTTATGAGAGTTTGTTCAGAGGTTTCCTTCCCAAGAGGCATAACAAGCCTTCCCCCTATTTTGAGTTGCGCAATAAGAGCAGGAGGAATTTGAGAACACGTAGCAGTGACAATGATGGCATCAAAAGGTGAAGCCTCAGGCCATCCCATATTTCCATCTCCTGCTTTGCAATGAATATTTGAATACCTCAATTTTTCAAAGGTCTTTTGAGCTTGTAATGCAAGAGGAGCGACAATTTCAATTGTGTAAACATCCTGACATAGCTTTGATAGAATTGAAGCTTGATATCCACTTCCTGTACCAATTTCAAGGATTTTATCATTTGTGTTAACTTCAAGGGCCTCACTCATAAACCCAACAATATAAGGCTGAGAGATTGTCTGATGATATCCAATGGGAAGGGGCTTGTCTTCATAGGCCTGCTCTCTTAAATCAGGAGGGACAAAAAGATGCCGCGGAACAGTTTGAAGGGCCTTTAACACGCGCACATCCTGCACACCTGCTGCTTTAATTTGTGTTTTAACCATCCTTTTCCGTTCTTTGGTAAAGGGGTCTATTATATTTTTCTTAGGAACCATGATTATTCGCCACATTAAAACAAATTAAATATTTGAAGGCAAATTAAGAAAAGTATCTAAAAAATATTCATTACGATATTTTTGTGACTATAGTATCGCATTTTTAAAGGGACAAATGGAATGAGACATTTTGTCTATAAACATTATTTTTTTATAGGACTCACGTGTCATTTAGTATAATGTAGCATTCAAAAAATGAGAGGACAAAATGACCACTAATGCAGTCTCTTCAAAATCAACTTTAGGATATGATCCAAAACAAGATACAACCTATATGTCACCCGAGATGGTTACTTATTTTAAGAAGCACTTAGAAGAAATACTTCAGCAGCTCATTATGAAAGAACACTTGCTTTCTCAAACATTGATGGAGGCCTCTCATCAAGAAAGTGACTTTATGGATAGAAGCGCCCAAGAAGGATTGCAGGATGAAGATGTTGCAATTCAGGAGCAGGAAACTCAAATGAGACATGGTGTGGAAGACGCTCTCCGACGTCTTGAAGAGGGAACTTATGGTTATTGTGAACTAACAGGAGAACCTATTGGTGTTAAGCGCCTTCTTTTAGTTCCGACAGCACGCTATAGCGTGAAAGCTCAGGAAATGATTGAGAAAGAAAACAAATCCTAATTTTTCACTTAATATTTTTAATACTTATAAAATACTGCTGCCTCCTTGTACGGAGTTAGTTTATGATAGAAGTAAAATATTCAATTTTTTTAAGCCAAGGGAAATGACATGACACTACTTGCTTCACGGCTGAATCGCATCCAACCTTCTCCAACGCTTGCCATGACGGCCAGAGCTTCTGAATTAAAGGCGCAAGGGCAGGATATCATCAGCCTCAGTGCAGGGGAGCCAGATTTTGATACTCCTGATTTTATTAAGGATGCCGCGCTTCGTGCCATGAAAGAAGGAAAAACAAAATATACAGCAGTTGAAGGACTGATTGATTTACGAAAAGCCATTAAAGAAAAATTAGCGCGTGACAATCAGCTCACTTATGAGGTGGATCAAATTACGGTTGGCAATGGTGCTAAACAGGTAATTTTTAATGCTTTTCTTGCAACAGTAGAAGAAGGGGATGAAGTCATCATTCCAGCCCCCTATTGGGTGTCATACCCCGATATGGTTCATTTATGTTCTGGTAAAAGTGTGATTGTTCAGTGCCCGCAGTCGGATCATTTTAAGTTGTCTCCCCAAGCGCTTGAAGGAGCAATAACAGATAAAACCAAATGGCTTATTCTAAATTCTCCAAGTAACCCAACAGGAAGCGTTTATCAGGCCGCTGAATTGAAAGCATTGGCGAGCGTCTTAGAAAAACATCCTCAAGTATATGTATTGTGCGATGATATTTACGAACATTTGATTTATGACAATGAATCTTTTATGACTTTGGCAACCGTGGCTCCTCAATTGCAAGATCGTATTGTCTGTGTGAATGGTGTCTCAAAATCACATTCGATGACTGGATGGCGTATTGGATATGCAGCAGGTCCAAAAAACCTTATTAAAGCTATCACGATGATTCAATCTCATAGTACATCCAATGCGTGCTCTATTTCTCAAGCTGCAGCGATTGCTGCATTGCAAGGATCACAAGATTTTCTAAATTCATGGGTTCAAACTTTTCAACAACGACGTGATTTAGCTCTTAAAATTATCAATGCTACAACGGGTCTTAGCTGTCGTAAACCTGAGGGAGCCTTTTATCTTTATATCTCCTGCGCGGGTATTATAGGCAAAGAAACATCCGCAGGAAAAAAGATTTCTACAGATAATGAATTTGCACTTTATTTATTGGAAAGTATGGGAGTTGCTAGTGTGAGTGGAGATGCATTTGGGCTCTCTCCTTATATTCGTATCTCCTATGCCATAGATACTGGGTTGCTTCAGGAAGCCTGTCAACGTATTCAAAAAGCTGTTGAGCAGTTAAAATAAATCCTTACATTGGAGGGTTCTTCTCTTTTTTCTTAAGAAATTCTTAAGACTTCCTGCCTATGATAAAAAATGAAAGTTATTATAATTATGGGAGGTTTTAATGAAACATTTATCAATCATGGCTGCAGTAGCCGTCTTAGGAATATCAGCCAGCTTTGCTGAATCACATACATATAAGGGACAAGAAGTTCCGGAAGGTGTGCTGGATTCTTCTTCAAGCTGCGGAATAAATATCGAGAAGCTTGAAGAGTGTGTTAAGAATCGTGCAAAAGGTGAAGGAGAAGGCTTTTGTAACGACGTGAAACTCTATGCAGGCAATAAAGATAAAATCGGTGAAATAATGTCAAAGAAAGCCAGCATTGATCCTAAGGCAAAAATTGATATGAAAAATCCAAACAATCCTGCCTTATTAGCTATGCAGTTAGAAGGCTTGAAAGGGCAACAAAGTAAATTGGCCAACGAATTTGTGAGTGCTGGTCTCCAACCTGAACAATTGGGAAATATTCAACCTCTAAAAAGAGGTCAGGGAGATGGAAAATTAAAGTGTAAGTAAGAAGTTTATTTTTCTCTTTTAAAGAGGCCTGTTTTCTTTTCTTAGAAATCAGGCCTTTTTCTTTTTTGGGCAATTTAAAAAATTGTCAATTGGTGAGGGCATTCATTAAACCACTTTCATACTTTACGAAAGGTGGCTTAAAAAATGAAAGACTCTCTCAAAACTTTTCTTTTTCCATGGCGGAACAGCGCAACCAAAAGAAGCGCGGTTGCTCCTCTTGCAGCATATGGCACAGTTGGAAATCCTATTTGGACTCCGCGTCGCTATGATTCTCTTGCTGCAGAAGGATATCAAAAAAATGTCATTGTTTACCGGTGCGTTAACCTCATCGCTCGGGGACTGAGCAGTGTTCCTTGGCTTTTGTATCGTGGGTCAACAGAAATTGAAAGCCATCCTCTGCTCACTTTGTTGAATTCTCCAAGTCCCCGTCAAGCAGGATCTGCTTTTATGGAATCTGTGGTGGGGTACCTTCTTCTTTCAGGTAATACATATATTGAATCTGTCATCAATGAGGAGGGAAGTCCTATTGAGTTACACTCATTACGACCAGATCGCATAAAAATTATTCCAAGCGCGACGGGAATTCCTGCGGGCTATGAATATAATGTTTCAGGGCAACGTAAAATTTATACCTGTGATCCTATAACAGGTTATTCAACACTTCTTCATTTAAAAAATTTTCACCCATTAAATGATTGGTATGGCATGAGTCCCATTGAGGCAGCAGCGCAAAGCATTGATCAGCATAACGCTGTTGCGGGACACAATTTAGCCCTTTTACAAAATGGAGGAAGACCAAGTGGAGGCTTAATTGTTCGCCCAACACCTCATTCGCGCGGGATGAGTGAAGAGCAGCGTGATTCTTTGCGCAGTGATTTACGGGAAATTTATTCGGGTCAGAAAAATGCTGGACAGATTATAATATTGGAAGGAGATTGTGATTGGCGCGAGATGGGATTATCTCCCAAAGATTTAGATTTTATTGAAGGTAAAAATTTATCTTCCCGTGAAATTGCACAAGCCTATGGTGTTCCTCCCATGCTTGTAGGAGTTCCCGGCGATGCGACCTTTGCCAACTATAAAGAAGCGCGCTTTCATTTGTGGGAAGATACAATTCTTCCTCTTCTAGAATTTCTTGTAGCCGAATTTAATCTTTGGTTGGTGCCAGCTTTCGAAGAAAATTTATGTCTTAGCTATAACATTGATGCAATACCTGCTCTTACATCTCGACGAGAAGCTGTTTGGTCAAAAATTACAGCAGCAGATTTTTTAACCATAAACGAAAAGCGTCATGCAGTGGGATATGGTCCCATTGTTGATGGTGATGTTCTTTCAATACCTCTTAACCCTAATTTTACCCAAGGAAAAAACCATGAAAAAAATTCGTAGTTGCCCACTTTCATTAAAAAATTGTGATTCAGAAGGCGTTTTTAATGGATATGCTTCTGTGTTCGGAGTTCTTGATTCACAAGGAGAAGAAGTTGCCTCAGGCGCATTTGATCTTTCTTTAAAATCTTGGGTGCAGCAAGGGAAGATGCCCAAACTATTATGGCAACATGACTATCGTTACCCTATAGGAATTTGGCAAGAAATTCAGGAAGACGCCCATGGGCTATTTGTTAAAGGTCAATTGCTTTTAGAACTTTCACAAGGACGTGAAGCTTACAGCCTTTTGAAAAATGGCATTATTGATGGCCTGTCAATTGGATTTTCAACCGTACGCGCAAGACGCGTTGAAGGTCGCGCAGGTATACCACACATACGGGTGCTAGAAGAAGTGACATTACATGAAATTTCTTTAGTCACATTTGCTGCAAATCCAAAGGCCAAAGTTAATCAGGTTAAAATGATTGATCCTGAAATTGTGGCGCTCATAGATCGGTTATATCAATGTGAGAGAATTCTTAAAGAAACGGAGGAGAAAAAGCCTTTATAATTTTTTTTACTCATTTGGAACATAATTCATTAATCCCTAGAAAAGAAGGAAAACATTCATGACAACACAGCTTATACGAGAAGCAATTGATACGCTCCAATGTGCCTTTCAAGAGTTCAAAGCAGCCAATGATCAACGTCTTGTGGAATTGGAAAAGAAAGGCGTAATTGATCCATTGGTTGAAGAAAAAGTAAACCATTTAAATGATGAGGTTGATAAGGCGCAAAAGCGATTGAGTCATTTAGAGATAGCTTTACGAAAGCCCTACATTGCGAATTCAAATGAACAAGAGAGCGGTGAAAAAGGCGCATTTTTTGCATACATACGCAAAGGGGAAGAAGGGTTTGAGCAAAAAGCCTTGTCCAGTTTGAATGATGCAAGTGGAGGATATTTAATTCCACACGGTATGTTAGATAAAATTCATTCTACAATGTCAGTTGCTTCTCCTATGCGATCTCTTTCGCGTATAACAAGTATTTCAACAGATGCTTTAGAATTGCTTATTGAAAAGGGTACTGCAGATGTAGGGTGGGTTGCTGAAACAGCTGACAGACCTGAAACAAGAACTCCAGAGCTTCAGAAAATTCGCATACCTGTTCATCAAATTTATGCAAAACCCCGGGCAAGCCAAAAGTTACTCGATGACTCAAGTGTTGATATTGAATCTTGGCTAGCGGAAAAAATTGCAGAAAAAATGATTCTCACAGAAAATACAGCGTTTATTAACGGAGATGGAAATGGGAAACCAAAGGGCTTTCTCACATATGAGAAAGTACAAGTTGGCAAAGGAGAATGGGGGAAAATCGAGGCATTTCAGTCTCGTAACGGATTAACAGATGGAGACATCTTGTTAGACATTTTTCATGCCTTAAAAGCTCATTATTTAAATGGTGCTACCTGGGTAATGTCACGTTCTGCTTTGGCTGCAATAAGAAAATTGAAAGATGGTAATCGACATTATTTATGGCAGCCCAACATAAGTGAAAACACCCCTGCGTCCTTACTTGGATATCCGGTATTCATTGCAGATGAAATGCCAGCCTTGGACATCAATGAGCCTTCTACTTCAATAGCATTTGGAAATTTTAAACAAGCTTATCAGATTGTAGATCGCGCTGGGCTGCATGTTTTACGCGATCCGTTTAGTACTAAGCCTTATGTGGAATTTTATGCAACAAAGCGAGTGGGAGGTGATGTCGTCAACTTCGATGCCCTGAAGTTCATTCATTTTGTGAAGGAATAACACATGTTGATACGCATTAAAGTGCTAGAAGTTCTTCCTGTAGGTATTTCTGAGGTCAAGGCGCATTTGCGCCTTGACCACGCCCATGAAGATGAATATTTACACCCTTTGATACAAGCTTCAGCTAGCTTTGTGGAGGAATATCTTGGAAGATCTCTTTTAACACAAGTTTGGAGACTCATTTGGGAAAAACAGAAAGCCTATCCACCTCTCATATCAACCGAAGAAATGGATGTTTGCTCCGTTCCATTACCGTATCCACCTTTACGTTCAATTTTATCTGTGAATCGCCTAATGCCAACAGGAGAAAAACAACCCATTCGGCGTCATCGTCTCGAATTAAATCATCAAGTGCCAAGACTTGTTTTTGCAGATGTATCAGAGCCGGTGGAAATTGAATATGAAAGTGGATATGGAGATAGGCCAAATGATATACCTTCTGTTCTTCGACAGGCAATATTAATCTGTATTGCAGATTTTTATGAACATCGGAGTTCACTTCAAAATCCTGCATCTCTGGTTCATAATTCTTTGGTCCGTGAGATTTTAGATACGTATCGAACTTTGAGGTTGCCATGACACGTATTCAAGAACTAAAAGACCGTATCATTCTTTTGCGCAGGCACATTGTTGAAGAAAAAGATGGTTCCTTTAAAGAGAATTGGCAGCAAATAAATTATGTTTGGGCAAAAATAGTTTGCTTTATAGGTCAAGAGTCCTATGGAGAAAATTGGAATAATGTTGCGCCACCTCAAACAAAATATAAGGTAACTATGCGATATCATAGAATGAAATTTGCACGCATAAAGTGGGATGAAATTATTTTGGCATTACTTTGTCCACCTTTAATAGATGAGACGAGGCAATGGATGACTTGTTTAATGTATAAGGTGGGAGAGGAAGGTGAGTGATTTTCAAATTATTACTGCAGTAAGAGAGCGTCTCTTAAATGCTGATTCATCTCAGAGAATACATCTTGCAATTCCTCCAAATGCACTTTACCCCCTTATTTTGATTGAGTTGGAAGAGGTCTGGTCTCCGTATGTAATGGATACAAATATGCTCGGAATGAATATGCAGACACGCGTAAAATTCAAAGTTGGTATTTATTCTCATAGTCCTGGCATGGAAGAAGCTGCCTCGTTATCAAGCAAAGTAAGAGAAGTATTAGAAGGTGCAACACTGTGGTTGTCTGAAAAATTATCAGCAGATAAGACAGCAACAGTTCGTTTTTTAGGATGTGTCACGGAACCTTCTGGAAAGGTGTTTGGTCATCAGCCAGTCAAAGCCGTTTATCATTTTTATGATTCACTTGTAAGAGGTTAAATTGGAATGGAAGAAGATCTTGAAATTCTACCCGATAAAGAGGACTTCAACGAAGATGAAACTGTAGATGCACTTACACTTTATTTTCGACGAACCAGTAGAGGGCGCATTGTAGATTTACCAAGATGGGCTCAATAAACATATTATTTAAAGGTCTATAGAGAAAAAGCATGGAGTCTGAACTTATATTAAGCCGGGGAGGGTTTCCTCCTCTTTCAGCACGCGGATGCATACAAAACCTTATTCCTATTGAATCGGGACTTTTACGACGTACCATCAATGGGTCCCTCATTTATGTGGGAAAAGAAAGTGGGCATAAATATCGCTCTATTATTTCTTGTGAAGATAAGGCGTCTTTGGCTTTAGAGGGGTTTTGGCGTGGAAGCGAAGTACGCGTAGGTTGTATTCAACGCTTATGGCAAAAGGTGAGTGGTCAAGAGGCACATTTAGAGCGAGATCCAATTGAGGGTTCACTTTTTGCTGTTACTCAAGATAGAAAAAATATTGAGATTAAGGAGGTGTCAGGAAGAAAAGTAGCTATTAATAAAAAACGGGATGAAGTCATTTTTTTGAGTTATCGACCATGGCTTAACATGCGTGTAATCGTATTTACTCTTACAACAAATGAGTGGGGTCTAAAGGCTGGATGGAAACTAGAACTCGAAGAGATTTAAAGCAACTATAAGTTAAACTTTAAGTTTTTTTTGTGTTCTTTTAAAGCTTCGTAATAACTAATGTAAGCAGTTCCAGCGATAATAAAGGCTGCACCAATAAGGGTTACAAGTGTTGGAACTTCAGCAAATAGTAGGAAACCAAACAATGCTGAAAAAATGAATTCAACATATCGGAATGGACTTAAGGCAGAGGCCTCCGTTGCTGAAAAGGCGCGAATCATACAGACTTGGATTAAATTTCCGCCGATTCCTAGAAGTGCAAGCATTCCCAATTCGTACCAAGATGGAGTTTTCCAAACGAGGATGGCTGGGATAAGTGTAATTAGAGTCGTACCTACCGCAAAGTAAAACAACATGCATTGAGTACTTTCTGTAACAACCATTTTTTTAGCTACAACATCACTCATTGCAAAAAGGAGTGCGGCGATAATGGGAACAAGGGCAACAATGCGTAAGGACTCTGCGCCTGGCTGAAACATAATAAGAAGGCCTATGAAGCCAATAAGGATAGCAATCCAACGGGTTAAATCAACTTTTTCACGTAAGAAAAGAACCGCTAATGGGAGGAAAAAGAAGGGTTGAGAGGACATAATAATAGTGTTGTCAGATAAAGGTAACAAATTTACGGAATAACAAGCACCACCAATAGCTCCCACACCTAAGAGAGCACGCCAGAAGTGCATCCAAGGTCTGGAAGTTTTAAACAAAATAGAACCATGAGATAGCATGAGAGGGATAACAGATAACATGCCGAAGAAAAATCTGAAAAAGAAAATTTGAATGACATCAAGGCCTGCACCCAATAGGCGCATTAAAATATCATTGATAACACTCACAAGTGTTATCATAACAGCCCAAAAAGCTCCTTGGGGGTACCCTTTACGCATAAACCAAGAAAAAGGATTTGTTGAAAGAGGCTGAGGCAACATTTCTTGAATACTTTCATCCGTCTGGGCGAGAGAAGAGGTTCGAATCTTAGTCATAGCCTTATATGTTACTTTGAATGATTTCAATAAATTATCTTTTTACAAGGATTTTGTTAGAAAGTCGAGAAAAAAGAAATAATTGCCCATATGAGAAGTTATTTTGCCCATAAATTCATTTGAGAAACGACGTTTGGAGTTTTAAGAGATGTTAACATATTTTGCGTGGCGCAAAGAAACAGAGCGCTATGATCCGAGAGTTCATGCCCGCTGTGATTTAGATATTTTAGAATTGTCCATTGATCATAGAGAGGGGGAAGTGGCATTAGCTACAGTTATTGTTGCACAAATAAAGGTACCCCCCTTGGAGCAGCGACACGTCTATATCTCGGTAGGGGATGAATTAATTTTTTCCGGTCGACTTCTTGGCCTTCCTATAAAAATTAAAAATAATGTGATCAGTTTAGAGTTAACAGCTGAACCAATAAATGCTCTTGAACAACTTCAAGCAATTGAAGCTGACTTAAAACAAGCTCCTTATTGGGATTCTGCTTTTGTGGAACATACAGAATACCAGAATCCCTCTGAATGGCTAGAGGGGCGTACAGCCTTGTTTGCATGGGATCGAGTAAGCGGAGTGGTTTACGTGACGGATTTATTTCAAGGTCGTCATGTTCTTGATTTAACAAATGTATTTTTTTCAGACAGTTTAAAAGTAAGTTTGGCAGAAACACCTCTTGCACAAATATCTGTCATCTTAACAGCTGAATGGACTCAGAAGGCAGAAGTGGAGCTCAGTCTTGGCACAAAAATTTCGTCAGCATTTCCGGGTGGAATTATCAACACCCTCACACCTCAGGCATTAGAAGCAACGTGGCCCAAGGAAGGCATGAAAATCGGAAGATCAGGATTTTGGGTTGTCAAAAGCCAATTAAAACGCATCCAACCACCTAAAACAGGCATATTAAATTTATATCCCACACTTACACCTGAATTAAAGATTTGGGATGATACCACTCAGACGGCAAAGTTAGAACGTGGGCGTCGTGTTTGGTTGTTTGGCACTCTTGTTCTTGGATGGCGCTATCGTCAGAAGAGACGAGAAATTGTTCAATTCACACTTAAACATAAAACACAACTTGACGGAACAATTCGGCCATTAAGGCGTGTCCTAAATCTACGACTGCAGCAAGTAGAAGCACTCTCAGGTCATCATGAAGCCACAAGTACTTTTTTCTTAACACGTCGTGGAAGACAGACAGTTGAACATGCTTTGGAAATAGCTCGTGCGCACCTGGCTGCTAGCGCACGCTGCCTTGAAGTTGAAATTACAATGCCATTCAACGAGGGGATTGGTTTGACAATGGATCATACAATTCAACTCAAAGATGAGCGCATTCCAGGAGGCGCGATTTCAGGAAAAGCTATCGCATATAAACTCTATCAGGATGGAGTAAAATCTTATGCGTGGCTTCGATTTGTGGCTTCAATCGGCACTAAAACTGATCCTTTACCTGAGTTAAAACAAACATTATATGCTGACTCAGCTTATGGAGATACAACCTTTCCTCATTTTTATGCAACTGCATCTGGATTATTCTATGAAAATTATTCTCAGCAAAAAACAAAAGAAGGCATTTTAGGTTTGGAGGCATTGGAAGCACATGACATTTTGCGTGAAGTTTTCGTAAGCCATGATGCTGAAAAGCAAATTAGTTTTTTACAAAGCCAGCAATATCCCATTCGCCAAAATTTAAGGGGTGCATTGGAAGAGGTTCCAACCGTCATCTCACTTGATTTGAAGAGTTTAAAAGGTCGAAGTGTTCTTGAACATACCATCAATCTAGAAATTCTTCGAGAATGGACAGCACCAAAGCAGGTAGATTTAGCAGGAGAAGTTCATCTATGAGATTTGATCGTGGCTTACGAAGTGCGACGCTTAAACCTTATCCAGTTGGATATGCAGCACTTGCAACTGATAGTTTTAATGGAGAAGATCCTCATTGCCAATTTGGAGGAGTAAAGGATGCTGGCAGCTGGCTCGTCGAGCAGATGTTCCCTTCTGTTATAGAGCTTCATGTTCATCTCACTCCTATTTGGCTTGAGAACAGAACAGCTACTGCAAAGTTTGATAGGAGCACTTACTGTCAGGTGTATAGCGCGCGGAATGTTTTTTCGCATGTAAGAGTAACGTTTCAAGGAACTGGAAATTATCAAAAAATTTCTGGGCAAGAAAATATTCCTTTCCTTGGTGTCCAATTTTCTGATTATGTTCTGGAGTTACCTGGGCCCCATCTTTATGTAAAAACATTTTGTGTACAGCCTGAAGGGCGCGCCATTTCCTGGCACCTACAAGACAAAGGAACGAGGAGCGAGCATGTGCTTTGGGCATTTGGCGGTCTACAAGTAGAAGATGATATTCAGCCCTTTGTTTTTACATTAGACACACTGAGAGATGAAACAATCATACTGCCAACCTCACTTCTTAATTGGCGTGAGCAGGGGTTAGTGTCGTCACCGGAGATACTTTTTCAAGATACTTGGCAACCAGATGAACAACGAACACTTAGAGAATCACTCGAAGCGGGAATGTCTGTAATTTATCTTAAACTTGGCGTGGATGAAAATGGTGAGAATTTAAAAATTCCTTATTCTTCCTATCGCTTAGCAAATGGATATTTATTTTATAAAAGGGGGAAATAAAAAATATGGGAATTATCTATCGCCATCAAAAAAATGAACCACTGACCATAGAAGAAATGGATGGGAATTTCCTAACACTCGAAAAGCGTCTTAAAAGTTTAGAATCAACGCCACCAGTAGCTGAGGGGATTGCGGAAATTATTCAAGACGGAGATCAATTAACAATTCAAGGGACTTTTGGAAATATTTTGGGAAAAATTACACTACCGAAAGCAATACCAACACCACGCGGCCATTGGCAGCCTCAAACGTCTTATCGTGTTCTTGATTGGGTCCAGATAAAGCAACATTTGTACAGTTGCATACTTTCTCATACATCGTCTGAGTTTGATAAAGATCAAAAAAACTGGGCACTTTTGTTAGAAATTCCGGAAATACAAAAATGAATTTTGATACTGTTCAAATCTTGGCACGCACAATTTATGGTGAGGCGCGTGGAGAATACTTTCATAGTGAAGGAGGTCTCGCTTCATTAATTGCTGTTGGTAATGTGGTTATGAATCGATACAAAATTCAAAATTGGTTTGGAAAATCAATAAAAGAAATTTGCCATAAGCCCGCCCAGTTTTCTTGTTGGAATGAAGGAGATCCCAACCGCCACATTCTTTTACAAAAGTATATTGAGGATCCAATTTTTCAGATCTGTCAGGAAGTTGCCTTAAAAGTAATCGAACAACAATGGCCAGATTTAACAAAAGGGAGTGACCACTACCATGCTGCAAAATTAAAGGTTTATCCTCCGTGGGCAAGGGGGCGGACACCTAAGGTTCGTATAGCAAATCATTTATTTTATCAATTAGGAATAGGAGACTAAGATGGCATTTCCCATAATCGCAGCTGCTTTAGGTTTGGCTGGATTTGCCCCCATCATAGCTCGATGGCTTGGGGGAGAACATGCACAAGATGTTGCTGCAAAAGTTGTCGATATTGCGCAAAAAATTACTGGAACACTTGATCCAGTAGAAGCTATCCAGCGTTTGCAAGAAAATTCAGGTATGGTGAGCGAATTTCAAAAAGCCATTATTCAAGTGGAAGCGGAAATTGAACTTGCAGTTATGAAAGATCGACAGGATGCACGATTAAGGGATATTGCCATTATAAATGCAGGACGATCAAACGTTCGGGCTGACGTCATGGTTATTGCAGCTGCTGTTGGTCTAGTGCTGTGTTTATTATCTTTGAGTTTCTACTCCGAATCTCTTCCAGGAGAAGCCATTGGGATTATTTCAACTATTGCAGGCATTTTTGGTGCATGCCTGAAAGATGCCTATACGTTTGAGTTTGGATCCTCAAGAGGCAGCAAAGAAAAGGATCAGGCGGTAGCTGCTTTAGTCGAAAGGGGGCCTCTATGATACTTTCTCATCCAGAACGACTATATTTGGCGGCATTGTCACGACCTTGTAAAGATAACAGAATTTGTAAAGCTTGGCCGCGGGGTGTTGATAGAGTTGGATCTTCTTGGCAAATCCGGCGTGCATCCTTATTGGCCATTGCAAGAAGCTCTGCGTATATATCTGGATTGGAAGAAAAATCTGCAATACGGAACCGTGGCAGGCCACTCTGTTTTGTTCCTAACAACTCCCCACTTCCGCGCAGTTTTAAGTCCTCTTCGGAAATTAGAAATCCGTCGTTGGTTTGGCGCATAATTTCAAGTCTTTTTCGTCCCACCGGCGTAAGGGCATTACTATAGAGGAGTAAACAAGTAGACGCCTGATTTCCTCTTCCAATGCGTCCCCGAAGTTGGTGAAGTTGTGCAAGTCCAAAACGTTCTGCATGCTCAATGACCATGATTGAGGCATCAGGAACATCCACACCAATTTCAATAACGGTTGTTGCAATGAGAATGTTGAGAGAGCCATTGATGAATTTATTCATAACAGCGTCTTTTTCCTCAGCTTTAAGTTTTCCGTGCACAAGGCCTACTTTACCAGGAAATAATTGAGCCAATGTATCTTTACGATTTACAGCGGCAGCTAAATCTAAAGCTTCAGATTCCTCAATAAGGGGGCAAACCCAATATATTTTAGCTCCAGTCGAGAGTGCACGACCAATACCTGTAATGACCTCATCCAAACGACTGAGAGGAAGAACACGCGTGCTAATAGGTTGTCGACCCAACGGTTTGTCTTGAATAAAGGAAAAGTCCATATCCCCATAATTGGCCAGCATAAGCGTGCGGGGTATAGGAGTGGCTGTCATAGCCAATACATCAGGATTGTTTCCTTTTTGCATGAGGGCAAGCCGTTGCTCTACGCCAAAACGGTGTTGCTCATCAATGACGGCTAACCCCAATTTTGCAAATTCAACGCTCTCTTGAATGATAGCATGGGTTCCAACCAAGATATCTATTTGGTGATCCCCTAAACCCTTTAATATTTGTGTACGTCTTTTACCTTGCTCACGTGCTGTGAGAATCTCGAGTCGTATACCACATGCTGCGCATAAAGGAGCCAATTTCGCCGCATGCTGACGGGCTAGAATATCTGTAGGAGCGAGGATTGCTGCTTGATAGCCCGCTTCAGCGGCTTGGGCCATTGCCATGAGGGCAACAATGGTTTTTCCACACCCAACATCTCCTTGCAGAAGACGATGCATTTGGTGAGATGAAGCCATGTCTTGACTAATCTCCGTGATGGCTTTTTCTTGACCAGGCGTGAGAGTGAAGGGAAGTGCCGCGCGCAATTTAGCCGTAATACGCCCATTTCCTAGAAGAGTTTGTCCTTGAGCTTTTGTATGCTGATGCTTGCGCGTTAATGTAAGAGAAAGTTGGTGGGCTAACAATTCGTCATACGCAAGGCGCAAACGAGCAGGGGAAGTGATATTTAAGTCTTGAGAAGTTTCAGGAGAATGAACGCATTGAATTGCTTCATGCCACCGAGGCCACTGATTTCTTGTTGTTTCATCAAGCCATTCTGGTAATTCAGGAAGATTGATCAGAGCTGATTTCATGAGGCGGTTAATGCATTTATTCGTTATACCGGTTGTTAAAGGATATATGGGCTCAGCGCCGGATACTAGGGTTAGATTGTCAGGTGTCGTAATATAATCTGGGTGTGTGATTTTCCACCGGTCTTGAAATCTTTCCAATTTTCCTGAAATCAGACGTTTAGAATTGATAGGCAGAGCAGATTGTAAATAAGAAGCCTTTCCTCGAAAAAAAACTAAGTCAAAGAAAGATGTCCCATCAAAACATGAAACTGAATAAGGTTTTCGAGGATGAAAAGAAGGGCTGTGTTTTGCAACTTCTGCCACGATTGCAATGACTTCTCCCTCTTGACCTTGAGAGACATTTTTTACAAAACGTCGGTGGACAATATCACATGGTAAATGCATGAGCGCATCTATAACCCGTAAGCCAAGCAAGCGTTCAAATAAGCTGCGGCGCTTGGTTCCAACACCTGAGAGACATGTAATAGGTTGGTTTAAAAACATAAAATTCCCATGAGTGGCCATCCCTCCAGCAATTTTACTCTCCGAAAAAGACTACAATCCTTTTTTGCCCATGTTCAAGAATTTGTCTCGACGCATTTGAACAAGTTTGCGTCCATCGTGGGCTGATAAGGTAATAAGAGCTTGCTCAATGGCATCGCCGGCTGATCGAATGGCTGTTTCGGGATGACGTTGTGCCCCTCCAATGGGTTCAGCGATAATTTGGTCTATGACTCCCAGTCTGTAGAGATCTTGTGCTGTTATGCGTTGAGCTTCAGCAGCTTCAGGCGCCATATCTGCGCTACGCCATAAAATTGAAGCACATCCCTCCGGCGAAATGACTGAATAAACGGCATGTTCCATCATAAGAACGGTATTTGCTGCTCCAATGGCGATAGCTCCTCCGGAACCTCCTTCACCAATAATAAGAGAAATCATGGGGACTTGAATTCTTAAGCATGCTTCGGTGCTGCGTGCGATGGCTTCTGCTTGCCCCCGCTCTTCAGCATCGATGCCTGGCCACGCTCCATTAGTGTCAATAAAGGTAATGAGGGGTAGATGAAAACGATCCGCAAGATCCATTAATCGGCGGGCTTTGCGGTAACCTTCAGGTCTGGACATACCAAAATTATGGCGAATTCGTGTTTCTGTATCATGCCCTTTTTGTTGACCAATCACCATAACGGGCTTTCCACGAAAACGTGCAAGACCTCCGACAGTGGCCTGATCTTCTCCAAAACATCTGTCGCCCGCAAGAATAGTAAAATCCTCAAAGAGTGTTTCAATATAGTTGAAAAATTGGGGACGCTCCGGATGGCGCGCGACCTTGACTTTTTGCCATGGAGTCAATTTCGAATATGTTTGGGCGAGAAGTTTGTCGACCTTCTTTTGTAAGGTTGTTATTTCTTTGACAATATTTACCTTTCCTGAATTGTCTAAGTGGCGCAATTCTTCAATTTTTTCTTCTAGCTCTGCAATTGGTTTTTCAAAATCTAAAAATACAGTCATGAATGTTTCCTTGTTTTTTGAATTGCACCTTTATTATTTAACGATGCTAAAGGATGATGATTATTGACCAAAGAGTTAAGATGATCTTTAACCACGTGGGTATAAATTTGAGTTGTTGATAAGTCAGCATGCCCTAATAATTTTTGAATAGCAAGCAAGTCTGCACCATGGCGCAAAAGATGAGTTGCAAACGCATGGCGAATTGTGTGAGGAGATATTTTGCTTGGATCCAAGTGCGCTACTTTAGCAAGCTCTTTCAATAATTGACCAAATCTTTGTCGCGTTAAATGGCCTTCTTTACTGTGGGAGGGAAATAACCATTTTTGAGCTTGGCGGTCTGCGCGTTTCAGAAAAGTAGGACGAATGACTAAGTACGCTCTTAATGAATTTATTGCGCACTCACTTAAAGGCACGATACGCTCTTTTCCGCCCTTTCCTTTAATAAGAAGATAGGGTTTTTGAAGGTGAAAAGCGGTTAATGGTAAGGATACCAGCTCACTAACGCGCAAACCACTGGCGTAGAGAGTTTCGAGCATTGCGTAAAGCCGACATCCTTCAGCATCAGTTTGTGTACGTGCAATATCAAGCATGCGCGTGACCTCTTCTTCAGAAAGAATCTTAGGGAGTGCGCGTTGATGGCGGGGAGAGTCAAGCCCAACGGTAGGGTTACTGGATATCCATCCTTCTGATAACAAGAATTGATAAAACTGCCTTAAGGCTGATAATTTGCGAGAAAGAGTTGTTGCCTCAAAACCTAACTTCGATAGATGAACAAAATAATCATTTATTTGTTGGTGTGTAGTCTTAGTTAAAGGCTCTTCAGAGGATGTAAGATCTTTCAGGTAGGTTGAGAAATGTCTCAAATCTTGGCGATATGAATTAATGGTATTGTGAGTTGCTCCTCGCTCAGCAACTAACATTTCCAAAAATGCATCAACCTCGTGTGGCAGCATCTGACTAAATCTATTGTGGCAAACGATCAATCGAAATTGACTTAACTACAGTAACGGGCTTGACAGGAATACCAATAACGCCCAGTGCAACAAAGCCAAAAAGACAAAGACACACCAAAGAAATCCAAAATGTTTTAATCATAAGGCTCATGAGAGTGTCCTTTCTTTATGTTATTGTTCTTCTGCGTCATCCACGGTATCAATGACATCAGCCATATCATCAAGATCTTCACCTAAGTCTGAAGTGTCCTCAATTAAGGTGTTTTCATCCTCTTCATCGATGTCAGTATCTAAGTCTGCCGGTAAATCCAGCTCATTGATGAGAATATCTTCTTCAAGTGGTTTTACAGGGATATCTTCAACAGCTATAGCACGTGTGCGTGACCGTCGTCCTGATGTTTGGACTTCAAAGGCTTCACCACATTTGGGGCAAGTGATTGGATTACGCCGCATATCATAAAATCGTGCATTACAGCTTTGGCAAGCTCGTTTAGTTCCCCATTCTAACTTTGTCACAATATATTCTCCTTCAAATTGATCCATTCCACAAAATTCATACATTCTAAAAAGCCATTTGCCATGAGTTTAACTCATTTGTCAAAAACAAAAGTGAGAAATGCTATGAATTTTTAATGGTATGTCGTTTCATGGACCCCATTCTAGCCATCTATTCCTTAATTCTCAAGCGTCTTGTATGTTAACTCAATTTTAACTTTTTAATTGATACTTTAAAAATATCTCATGAAGAGATGTTATCAAAGGAGTTTGCATATGCAGTTGTTTTTATTGAAAAATTTAGTTGGGGCATCTATCATATCTATGCTTTTTACTTCAATTACTGTAAGTAATCTAAATATAAGTGAAAATCAAGGACTTGAGGCTAAGATAAGGAATGCGCGAACAGCTGATGCTGCTGCGAAGCTTACAAATAAGATTGATACAAGTTCAAATATAAAAGTTGAAGGAAATGTGGATATTCGCGAGACTGAAGCTATAAGCAGTGATGGAAATAGCCAAGAATCGTTTAGTGAATTTCAAATCGCTCCTGCTCCTTCAGGGACAACATCGCTTGACCAGACTCCCGACATTCCTGAATCTAAGGAGAGTTTGCAGGAAAACGCTGTGACGTCTTCTGAAAAAGACGCTTCTCCTATTAGCTTTAGTAACTTTGGAGTTGTGATAAAGCCTCATTCCATAGTGCCCGTATCAGATATTGAAAAGAGACGCAGTCCTCATTTACCGAATGATCCTATGGATCCTACAAAACCTCCCTTACCAAAGCCCATGCCAACAGAGCCTACTGAAGAGGAAAAAGGATTTGGTTCTTTGGAAAGTAATAAAGTAAGCCCTTCACAAAATGATGTGCGTGCGATCCGTATTATTAGAATGGGAGAGGAACCCTCAGAAAAGGGCGGTTTAACAGTTATCAAGTCCTGGAATCATTAATCCATTGCTTAAAAAATAGGTTATTTGCAAAAAGAGGGCACCTAATCGCTGCCCTCATTTATTTTTATTCCCTATAAAAGAGTTGGTTCATCAGAACTAAATATAGTAAATTATTAAAAAAGGGGATGTATGAAAAATCCATTTGTTTTAATGAAATCAATCTTACCGCGCAGCTTATTTGGTCGTTCACTCATTATTTTGGTAACGCCTCTCATTTTGGTACAGGTTGTTTTAGGATATATATTTTTTGATCGTCATACAGAGACGATTTTGCGCCTTTTATCCAATACAATTTCTGGGGATATTAAAATGATTGTAGAAATGGTTGAGGGAGGGCAAGATTTTTCACGTGTCGCAAAGTTGGCACATCAAAATCTTATGTTTGATCTTAAATTACGCCCTTCGGCTCGTTTATCCCAGGTTGGTACATATAAATCTAGTTGGCTCTATGGGTTTATGGAAGATGCGTTGCAAGAGAAGCTTGCGCAGCCTTATTTTTTACGTATGGATCAAGATAATATTTATCTTGATGTTCAAATCAAGCAGGGTATCTTATACTTCGAAACCCCACGAAAGCGTTTATTTAGTCGAACCACACCTTTGGTGTTAATTTGGACAACTGCGTCTGCTCTTCTTTTATTTATCGTCGCTTCTCTCTTTATGCGTAATCAAATTCGCCCATTAAGTCGGCTTGCTGACGCAGCTGAGCGTTTCGGTAAGGGGCAAGATGTGGGAGATTATCGACCTGAAGGTGCTACAGAAGTTCGAAAGGCGGGCGTTTCTTTTAACATTATGCGCGATAGAATTCGTAAGCAATTAAATGAACGCACAGAAATGTTGGCGGGTGTATCTCACGATTTGCGCACCCCACTTGCGCGCATCAAACTCCAATTGGCCATGATGCCTAATGCCGAAGAAGTTATAAGTCTGCAAGCAGACGTTGACCAAATGCAAAAGATGCTTGAAGGCTATCTTAATTTTGCAAGGGGAGCTGGTGAGGAAGTCGCTCAGTCAATTGTTCTATCTGATTTTTTTCATGATTTGCGGACTCAGTTTCGTAATTCCTCTCTGCGCTTTTCAGTTGATTGTCCTCCCAACCTTTCTACGCAAGTCAAAGTCCAAATGTTGAAAAGATGTTTGATGAATTTATTGGTTAATGCACAACAGTATGCAGAGCATGTTTGGGTAAGCGCTCAATTAAGTGGTCGATTTTTGGAAATAACGGTGGATGACAATGGCCCAGGAATTCCAGAATCCGAGCGAGAAGAAGTTTTCCGTCCCTTTTATCGTCTTGACGTTTCGAGAAATTTAGAAACAGGGGGCGTTGGACTTGGATTAAGCATTGCGCGCGATGTGATTCGTAACCATGGTGGTCAAATCCGTTTAGGAGACTCTCCCCAAGGAGGTTTACGCGTCCAAATACGCCTACCGCAGTAAAAGTGTCTTCCAACTTTAATATGAAATGTTAAGGTGTCACTCTTATCTAAGCGTATGTTTAACCATGAGGGATTTCTTTTCGTTCATTTCCAAAATTTTTAAAGCGCGAAGATTTTTGCAAGCCTCAAGAATTTGTTTTCTAAGATAATGGGGCACATAGTCTTTGTCCCACAAAGGGAGGGTTAAGGAGCCGCCAAAATCATTTAAGATTGTGATAACTTCATACCCATGCATGACAAGAGTTGCTTTTGGTAAGCCAGCTTTTGTATGGATCCCTTTACCACTTTTACATTCACACCCCATAGCCGTTAGATAAGCCTCAAATTCAGCACGTGTGAATTTCCATGTATTATTTACAATTTCTTGATCCACTTCTAAGGGTCGAGATGAAAGGCCATAAAGTTCAGCGAGCGTTAAAGAAGATGACTGTAAAATGAGCTCTCTTTGTTCTTCTCTTGAAAGGGGACGTGTAGGCAGAGTCGGCGCAGCCAAAGTTGGAGTGGCGGATTCTTGAGTGAGGGAGGAGTCCTTTTCTGCCTTCTCATCTCTTTCTTGTTGTCTTTTTTCCTCTGCTTCTTCATGACGTTGTAGCTTTTCAAGTTTTCTTTTCTGGTCATCAATCTGGTCATCACTTAAGAAGGAGGGAGATCCTTGATCAAGGGAAATCGCAGATGGTGCTGAACGGTGAGGGGCTTTCTGTTCGAGAACTGGGGGCTTTTCTTTAGCTTCTTCTAGCACCGCTTTTCTATCAGCAACGATTGCTTGAATGGCTGCTACTTTATGTTGATGTGCCCTTGCCTTTTTTTCTTTGTCTTTTTGCTTTTTTTCAGCCTCTTTTACTGCAAGTTCTTTCTCAAGCTCTAGCCACTCTGTATAATCTCCTTTCAGATTTTTAAGGGCAGCAGCAACAAAACGTGTTTTATGGGAAATTGTAACGCGTTGGTTCATTTCTATTTTTTTAAGAATTTCAGCTCTTTCAATACCTCCCTCCAAATCATCCGTTAAAACAAAGGGTGACATATATATCCAAAAATCAGTAATGACAATTTCACCACCGAGCAATTTGTGGAGGTTTTCATAAACATTTTCTAAAGGAATGATATCATCAGCAGACGGGGTTATATTCTTTATTCTCAGAACACTGCGCATTTCATTTTCTATTTTCTTAAGGCCTTCTGCGATCGCTTTGTAGTCAGTAATTTGATGTGTTCCCATGAGCACATTTAATTCTCTTAGCATTAAAACAAATTTTTCTTTCAGGTGAACATTGCTTTTTGCTCCTATATCAGAATCTAAACCTCTGACTAAATCCAAAACCTCATGTGCAAGGACAGAAGTCTTTTGAGCGCGCCTTTCTTGTACAGCCTTTGATTTTACTTCCATAGAACCTCGGCGTCTAAGTTCCAGAGCTTTCTCAGTCACGTCAAGGGTGGTGAGAGACCTGCGGTGAAATACAAGTTGATCTTGTGATTCAAAAAGCTGGCAAATTGTACGTGCTTTCGCAAGAAGGACAGAGGCTTCACTGAGAGGGACGCATTGTACTAGAGAAGTGTAAGCTGACAGCAAAGAGAATTGGTTGTTATACCACCTCATTTTAAGTCTATCAGCTAATCCAGGGGTTTCATTAATAAATGCAGATACTAAAGACTGATGTCCATATTTTAATGCTTTTTGAAAAGCTGTTATGGCTTGTTTGGCTAAGACACTCATTTCTACTGTTGCTTGAGCAGAATTTTTTAAAGAGGTGGTAAGACTCATAAGCTTAAAGAGAGCATTTCCGTAGTATTCACATGCGCAATATTTATGGAAGACCAAATGCTCATTAAGGCTTCGTTGATCTGATGTGGTTTCCTCGAAGCTATCTAAATATTCTTTAACAGCTCTTATTGCTTTGAGGGTATATTCATGAGTCAATGTATAATCTGTGGCCTTCTCAGTTGCCAATTTGGTATAGGCAGTATAGAGAGCTTCAGTACGCGTAAATGTATATGCTTCCATGTTAGGAATTGTTGGAGGAAAAGCCAAAGTGGGAGGGGGATCAACCAATCTCAAAAGATCATGTGGTGTTCCTTCTCTCGAGGTTCTCACTACTTCAGCAGCGTAGGTTTCTATATCTCTTTGCGAAGCAAGTGTTATGGGCGACCTGCCAAGGTGATCTCGGAGTTTCTCCATACTAATAATTGATGGTGCGCTAGCACATATAATTATTAACGGAAGTATAATGTTTTTAATCATGGATATAACTCCCCGTATCTAAGATAAGATGCATACATCCTTTTACCCTTCTGGTTAACCTTTCTGGCACCGTTATATTACTTAGCCTTTTAAATATATCCATTCACCTTGAGCGCGCAGCTGAGTAATTTTTAAAGCGCGAAGGTTTTTACGCGCTTCTAAAATTTGCCTCTTAAGATAATTGGGGACATAATCTTTATCCCATAATGGCAAAGTGAGCGCCCCACCAAAGTCATTCAAAATGGTGATAATTTCATCGCCAACTGTGACAAGCGTTGCTTTTGGTAAGTCAGCTTTTGTATGGATCCCTTTACCACTTTTACATTCACATCCCATAGCCGTTAGGTAAGCCTCAAATTCAGCGCGTGTGAATTTCCATGTATTATTTTCTATCTCCAGGTCCACTTCTAAGGGACGTGAGGATAGAGCATAGAGTTCAGCCAACGTCTCACTGGACGATGATAAAATTCTCTCTCGAAGTTCTTCCCTTGATAAAGGCTGCTCCACAGGTAAGGTTGGAGAAAGAGACGGCGCAGTTGTTGTCGTTTCTTCTTCCTTCTCTTGATTTCTTTTCGCCTCTGCTTCTTCGTGGCGCTGTTGTCTTTCAAGCTTCCTTTGTTTTTCATCTATCGGATCACGTATTTCCAAAGAAGGTGTATCAAATATTGGAGGCTTCGGAACATCTGCTGAAGGGGATGGGAATGGTTTTTCCACTTTTGGGGTTGGAGGTGTTGCTTGAGATTCTTCTTTCACCTTACTTTCTGCAAGTTCAGCTTGGATAGCTGCAACTTTACGTTGATGAGCTCTTTCCTTCTTTGCTTTAGTTTTTTGCTTTTTTTCAGCATCTTTTTCTGCTAGTTCCTTTTCAAATTCTAGCCATTCAGCATGGTCTCCCTTAAGGTTTTTGAGTGCTGCAGAAATGAACCTACTTTTATATGAAATTGTTTTACGTTGTTTCATTTCCCTGGCTTTGAGGATATCAGTTCTTTCAATTCCATCTTCAAAATTTTCAGTTAACACAAATGCTTCCATATATTTCCAGAAGGTATCAATGAGCGTTTCACCTCCCACAACAAGGCCTAAATTTTCGTAAATGGTTTCTAAAGATACAAACAGAGAAGGAGTCCCAGCATCTTTGAGGAGCGCTGTTCGGATTTCATTTTCAATTTCGAATAAACCTTGAACAACTTTTTCCGGCCATCCGGCTTCTTGGCCCTTCATAAAAGCATTCAACTTTTGCTGCATATGGCAAACCTTGATTCTAATAGGTTCATCTTTCAATTTAAGGTTGAGCACCATATTTACAAGTCGGTGTTCAGCATTTGCTCTTGTTTGGTCACGCTTAGCTTCAACTCGCTTAGGAGCAGCTGGTAAATTGCTAAGACGTTTGAGTTCAAGGGAACTCTTCAATATAGCAAGTGCATTTAAAGCTATTTGATGAAATTTACCTTGTTTTCGGGTTTTAAAATCAAGGCAGAGTTCCTGTGCTCTTTTCAAATATGCCTCTCTTTTCACCTCAGGTACTACCTGAGCAAGTGAACAATAAGTGTTTACTAGGAAAAGTTGATCCTCAAGTAATTCTAAAAATAGTATTCTTCTCAGTTCGATTCCGCGCGGGTTTTTAGCCTCATATTTCAAAATTTCGCCACCATATTTTAAAGCTTCCTCAAGAGCATGTGCTGCAGATTCGTGATTTTCTACGAACTCTCTTGTTTGTTCTGGAGTGTATTTTGATTCGGCTTTAAATTCAGCTATTTTTGCATGGGCAAGTCCAGACTTACGGTATATGAAATGTCGGTGTATGAGTAGATTTTGAAGAAATGGTCGTGAATCTGATGTAACTTCAGAAAAAGCATCCATATAGGCCTGATGCTCTTTTAAGATTTCAGTATAATATATAATTTTTTTTGAAGAATCCAAAGTCGCTTCTACTAATCCACTATAAGCTGCGCAAATTGCTTGAACTCGTGTAAAAGAGTAGAGTTCAGCTTCATTTAAGGACTGTTCAAATTCTATATTTGGTTGAGGATACGCTAACTCTAGGATTCGAGAAAACTTACTTTCTCTGAATGCCTGTTTTAATTGTTCTAGATAATCCATCACTTCTTGAGGAGACTGGAGATTTCGGCCTTGGGTCAATCTGTATTGGCCAAGGAGCTTTTCGTCTTCAGGACGAGAAAGCGAATATTTTTCCATAGAAAAGGCTGTGCTGAGACAAGCGCTTAACATTAAGGAAGAAAGTATAAATTTATTAATCATATATATATAAAATATTTCTATTGTTAAGGTTAATTGGATTCGGTGTGTGGTGGTTCAGCTGTATAAAAATATTCTTAGCCTGTGATCATTTTCTATTTATCTAGAGCACTTCTCTCAGCAATTTTTAAAGCCCGAAGATTTTTACGTGCCTCAAGAATTTGTCTCTTGAGATAGTTGGGGACATAATCTTTATCCCATAATGGCAAAGTGAGTGCCCCACCAAAGTCATTTAAAATGGTGATAATTTCATCGCCAACTGTGACAAGCGTTGCTTTTGGTAAGTCAGCTTTTGTATGAATGCCTTTACCGCTTTTACATTCACACCCCATAGCTGTTAAATAAGCCTCAAACTCAGCACGTGTAAACTTCCAAGTATTATTTTCAATTTCCCTGTCCACTTCTAAGGGACGTGAGGAAAGAGCATAGAGTTCAGCTAATGTCTCATTGGACGATGCTAAAATGCGTTCTCGCTGTTCTTCCCTTGATAAAGGCTGCTCCACAGGTAAGGTTGGAGAAAGAGACGGCGCAGTTGTTGTCGTTTCTTCTTCCTTCTCTTCTTTTCTTTTTTCCTCAGCTTCTTCGTGTCGCTGTTGTCTTTCAAGCTTTCTTTGCTTTTCATCCTTCGTATCGAACGTTCCAATAAAGGGTGAATCAGTCTCTGTTCGCTTCGGAGTTACGGCAGCTGTAGAAGTGGTGGGTGTTTTCCCTTTTGCTGCTGTGGTTGTTGGTTCTTGAGATTCTTCTAATGCTTTCAACTCAGCAAGCCCTGCTTTAAGAGCCTCGACTTTTCGTTGATGTGCTCTTGCTTTTCTTTCTTTTTTCTTTTGAGCTTCTTTATAAAATTTTTCTGTAAGTTCCTTCTCGAACTCTAGCCATTCCGCATGATCTCCTTTCAGATTTTTAAGTGCAGCAGCTACAAAACGAGTTTTGTAGGAAACTTCGCCTCGCTGGGCTTTTTCCATTTCCTTAAGAATTTCAGCTCTGGCAATGCCATCCTCCAAATTTCCTAAAGTGACAAAACATGGAATATACCTCCAAAAGCTATCGATAACCGTTTCTGCCCCTAATAGGGTTCGCAACCCTTCATAAATAGCTTCAAGAGAAATGTCTGCAGATGGATCTTTGTCTTTTAGAACAGTTTGAATTTCTCTTTCAATTTCAAGAAGTCCGTCCATGGTCTTTTGAGCCCAATCTTCTTTGCTTCTTGTATGTAAATCTATTGTTTTTTGAATGAATTTGATTTTGTCTTTAAGATTTAAAACATTATCTTTTGCAGCTTGAGAGTGAACAGCTCCCTCTAAAGTTAAAATGTCCTGTTCAATTTTTCCGTTTCTTAATTCACGCTGGGCTTCCATTCTTGTTGATCCGCGTGGTAAAACCATTCGTTGGTTTAATTCATGGGATTGTTCAAGGATTTTGAGGTAGTTTACACCCATTTGATAAAATTCACCCTTTCCTTCTGAATTAAAAACCTGGCACAATTTGCGTGCTTTGTTTGCATATTGACGCATCTCGGCTTGGGGTACACATTGCCCTAGTGTGGTATAAGTGGTGAGGAGGCAGAATTGAGTATTATACAAGTCCTCTTTCAAGGCCTCAATATATTCAAAATTTGGAAGTGCTAAAGATTGTTGACCGTAATTTATTGCATTTTCGAAAGCTTCCTCAGCTATTCGCAGGTAATTTAATATCTCCTTTGTTTCTTCAGAAGTGTTTCTGGCTTTATGTTTAATTTCGACTATTCCAAAAGCTGATTTGCCTAATCTTAAATATACAAAATATCGGTGCAATGTCATACGTTCCCTAACAGTTGGTAATATTGAAGTAGCCTTTCCAACATGCCTTATATAATAAACCTGTTCTGATAAAGTCATTTGCAAGCGTTCTAGGGTTTGTGTGGAATCAAGGGATTGATGTAAGGTTTCGTCTATTGCAAAGAAAGCCGCTGCACGTGCATATAAATAATATTCTAAATCAGAAAGAGAAAGTGGCGTTGCTCCAAACTCAATGACTGGCTTAGGAAAAGCTGCTTTTAAGAATACTGCATGATCCCCTGCACCTGCTATCTCTGTAAGAGTATCCGCATATCATATTAAAGCTTGAGGGGATGTTAGTTTACGTACAGCGGGCTGTTCCACAGGTACAGGTTGATGAGTTTTTTCCATAGCAACAACTGTTGTTATGCAACCGCTTATCATTAATGATAATATGAAAGATTTTAATGCCATAATAATTATCCCAAAATTAACAATTAAATTAATATAAAAAAAGTAAAGCCGGACTATTTATTTTAATTCAAAACAACCATGGTGTATAAATAGGAATGCATCTAACGTTTGTCAATAGTAAGCTGAAAAATATATATTTCTTTAAATAAACAAAAATTTATTATATAAAAGTATATATCAATCTATCTTTGGAAATAAGTGAATATGACCAATATCCAAATTACAGATGACGCAGCGCGACAGATTGTGCATCTAATTTCCTTAGAAGGAACTGAAGCATCTGCTCCCTTACGGTTACGCGTCTCTGTGAGTGGGGGAGGCTGTTCGGGATTTCAATACCATTTTTCTTTGGATGATGCACAAACAGCGGACGACCAAATATTTGATAAAGACAATGTCAGCGTTATCATTGATTCGATATCATTAAGTCTAATGGCTGATGCGATCATAGATTATAAAGATGATTTAACCTCATCGCAGTTCATTATAAAAAACCCTCATGCTGCGTCCTCATGTGGATGCGGCAACTCATTTGCAATTTAATGATAAAGTTATTGCAAGAGCGAAACAGGGTCTACAAAGTCTTTCTGTAAGTCGCGTGCAACGGCTTCATAAGTAATGTTCCCTTTGTAAACATTCAAACCATTGAGAAAATGACGATCTTCTAACATGGCTTGGCGATAACCCTTCTGAGCAAGCGCAATTACGAAGGGCAAAGTCACATTATTCAAAGCAACTGTTGAGGTGCGTGCAACGCCGCCTGGCATATTAGTAACACAATAGTGAATAATATTATCTTCTATATAAATGGGTTCTGCATGGGTGGTCGGGCGGCTTGTTTCAATACACCCTCCCTGGTCAATAGCAAGATCAACAACGACAGACCCTGGACGCATTCTACGAATCATGTCCCGTGTAACAAGACGTGGAGCCGCTGCACCAACAATGAGGACAGCACCTACAACAAGGTCGGCGTCAGTGACATAATTTTCAACAGCATCTCTGGTTGAGTAGATTGTTTGAACTCGACCTCCAAATTCTAAATCAAGCTCTTTAAGACGACGGAGATTCTTATCTAAAATAATCACTTGGGCACCTAGACCAACGGCCATGCGTGCCGCATTCGCACCTGCAACACCTCCTCCAAGTATGACAACTTTTCCAGGTGTAACACTGGCAACCCCTCCGAGAAGAACGCCAGAACCGCCTTGCCCCTTTTCTAAATAATGAGCACCTGCTTGTATAGACATGCGACCAGCTACCTCACTCATCGGAGCGAGGAGGGGAAGGCTTCCGAAATGATCAGTGACGGTTTCATAGGCAATGGCGATACATTCGGAACGGATTAGTCCTTCTGCTTGTTCTGGATCTGGCGCGAGATGGAGATAGGTAAACAATATTTGGCCATTCCTCAACAGACCATACTCTTGCGGTTGAGGCTCTTTGACTTTAATAATCATGTCTGCTTTCTCAAAAACCTCGCGTGCGGAGGAGGCAATCTTTGCTCCTGCAGCTGTATAATGCTCATTTTCAAAGCCAGCACCCTTTCCACCATTTGTTTCAACAATGACTTCATGTCCTAGGGCTGTGAGTTCCCGTACCGAAGTGGGTGTTAAACCAAAGCGATATTCATGATTTTTTACTTCTTTAGGTACGCCGATAAGCATATAAAATCTCCTGATAACAAAAATAATTTTAATTGAAGGTTTTTGATTTATTCAAAAATACATGTATGTAATTTATAAAAGCAATCTAATTATTTGTAATTTTTTTCCTTTTTAACACACTCTATTAACAACGAACATGCTTATCATCATTAGTATTCCAAATGATGATATGAAACACACTTAAAAATTATCTAACACGATCATAGCGGAAATTATCCGCATATTGTTTGGGAATGATGCTGGATTCATGGGAAGCTTCAACCTGTACAGCTATGTTTTGTTTTTTTGCATACGCTAGGGCCATTTCTAATGACTCAAACGTAAGACGAATTTGATGAAGTGTACAATTTGATCCTTTCCATCCCATTACGGGCTCAATGAAGTCTTCTCCGCGTGGATAGAATTCTAAAACCCAAGTATGGGTCTTCGCCTTGCCTGATTGCATTGCTGTTTTACAAGGTTTATAAATTCTGGCTTGAACCACTAAAAAATCCTTAAAATGGTCGGGACGAGAGGATTTGAACCTCCGACATCCTGCTCCCAAAGCAGGCGCGCTACCAGGCTGCGCTACGTCCCGCACTTACAAGAAACTTACCCAATTGTAATGGGTATATACTTCCATTAACTACACCAATTCAGTTGCCGTGCCAAGCCTAAAGTTAGGCAAATTCTTTGCTTCTTTTGAAAGATAAAGGAGGTAAAGGGCACAGCCCAGAACGATGACAGCTGTTCCCTGATGGAGTGTTCCAAGAGCCACCGGAACCTGATAAAGAAGTGTAAAAATACCCAAAGTGAGTTGAAGAAGGGCAGTACACGCAAAAATGAAGGCACCAATGCGTAAATTCATCTGGGTAGAGTGAACAACAATCGACCAGCAGGTGTATAAAATAAGTCCAACAGTCCCCATCGCGAGCCAACGATGGATCCATTGAACAAGAGCAGCGTTTTCTAAGAAGTTGATCCAAAGAGGTTTATAAAAATTCCACTCATTGGGGATTAATTGGCCTTCCATCAAAGGAAAGGTATTATAAATCCACCCTGCCTTCAATCCTGCTACAAGCCCTCCGTAAAGCATAGTAATGATGACAAAAAGGGTGCTGAAAAGGCTTAATTGTCTTATGGGAATGCCGCAATTACCTGTAGGGCGAGATGAATTTTGAAAGGGAGAATAAATTATCTCGAGAGCTGTCCAAAATAAGAGGCCAAATAACCCCAAAGCAAGGCCCAAATGGGCTGTTAAGCGATAGGGACTTACCATAGGATTTTTCACAAGCCCACTTTTAACCATATACCATCCGAGAAATCCTTGGGCTAAACCAAGGAGAAGAGCCAGAACAGCTCGCTTTTTTAAAAGAGCGGAAAGATATCCCTGTCGCCAAAAAAAGAGGAGTGGAAGACCAAACCAAAGTCCAATTAATCTGCCAAGGAGACGATGTCCATATTCCATAAGATAAATAAATTTAAAATCGCTTATGCTCATTCCCTGGTTTACAAGCTGATATTCTGGAAATTTTTGATAGCTTTGAAAAGCCTCCCACCACTGCGCTTGCGTTAAAGGGGGAATAACGCCTGTGATGGGTTTCCATTCAACAATGGAGAGCCCTGAATGGGTTAAGCGGGTGGCCCCTCCAACCATAATGATCAACCAAATCAAAAAGCAGGTGCTTAAAAGCCAAAAGATTATATATTTGGATTGATTTGGAGACCATAAACGAGTAGGGGGCAAAGAAAACACTCCATAAAATGGGAATGTTTTATATTACCCTAGCCTGCAGGTTCGCGTATAGCCCTTTAAACGGGCATAGAATGTCTACACCCCACTTAAAATGATTTAGATAATATTAAATGGAATGCCATAATATGTATAAATTGCTTTTGCAGCAAATGCGACTAAAACGACTATGATTGAAGGCTAAGTGAGGGGGAAGAGCAACGTTTATACCAGCGACCTTGTTTTAATTCTTCAACGCCTTCACACGTTTTAAATTTTAAAGGAAATGTTTTAAAAGCATAGGGAGAATTTGAAAGAGGTGTTGAGACATGAAAATGCAAATGGGGAGTTGTTGATTTCCCGGTGTTACCAGATAAACCAATTAAATCGCCCTGGTTGATTTTTTGTCCGACGTTTACCAGACACCCTTTATGCTTGAGATGAAGATATTGTCCAACCGTTCCATCAGAGTGTTCAATAAATATATGGTTCGAAGGTCCTGAGCCATTAACGTTTGAGTTATCAAATGTCTCTATTACTGTGCCCGACCTTGCTGCATAAATTTTCGTACCTTCAGGCATTCCCCAGTCATATGCGTAAGCCAGAGGACCATAATGGCTATGCCTTCCATGCTCGCCTTGAATAAGGCGATATTCTTGATCAACTTCATAGGGAAGGGCATACACTGCGTCTTCATCATGTTGTCGTGTTGCGGTGCCAATGTGATAGGTGAGCCCCCATTTATAGTTCCATCTACAATTAGGTTTACAGAGTTCTCTATTTGGTTTTTTGAGATGAAAAAGAGATACCAAATGAGTCCCTTTAAAAGCCTTATTCAAAGGTTTAAAAGGACCTTCAAGATTGGTAAAAGTTGCTCCAAAAGCAACAGTTGTTTCCTCTGGGCAGTCAATTTGAAGATAGCCATCTAGAGAGTCTTGGGTATCTTTTGCATAAAAACAAATTTTATTCCCATAAAAACATGTTTTTTTCTCGGGGAGTGAAGCAATAGAGTCTCTGACTGATAAAAGGGGTAAGACCATGATGATTATGAAACATAGAGAGAAAGGAAGCGTATACTTTTGCCGTAATTTCATTTTATGAATTGGTTCCAAAAAGAAACACAAACCCTCTTTATGAGACTCCTTTAATATTTACCTTAACACACATTATAAATTTATGAAAAACAGTTTTGTACACAAATGAATTTGTGTTGTTTTGCCTCTAGATTCGCAGCACCTTTAAGGAAGGTTGGGAGAGCACTTTGTGGATACTTACTTGGATGGCTTTGGCGCGTATGACCATATGTGAGAGCAAGAGTTGCAAAGTTTGGATCAAAAAAGATATTAGAAATTTTGAATTCCTCAAGTGTTGCTTTTAGATTAATTTGAAACCCTTGAATAAGCTTTTGACAATTAGGACAGCAATCACGATAGGAGGATATTCCCAAAACAAAATCAATCAACGTAATCGGTTTAAATCCATTTTCTGCGCTCAGCTTTTTCATAATCGAGGGTAATTCCTCTGTTAACCAGACAAGTCCCACAGCTTCGGAATCTAAGCAATTGCTGCGCCAAGGGCCACCTATAACTTTTTTACGTAAGTTTCTTTCCATGGCAATGCCAAGGGGTATCCCTAATCTACCTATTTCACATTTCGAAATAAACGCTCGATCTGCATCACTTATTAGATCAAATCCGTAAATAATTTTATGCCTTTTTTTAAAATCGAGATCACTCTTTCCAAAAAACTTACCCCCATTTAAAAATACTTCATCAAAAGCGATGCTCTTATGTTTTAGTTGTCCTTCCACTTGATATTGAAATTCAATATATAATTTTGCAATGTTAGGAAGCTTGGACGTTGTTGGAGATAAGTGGATCATTCCCTTAATTTGGTTTAAAAATCCTTTCTCAAAAATTCCAAGTGAATCTCTGAAAAAAGAGGGTGCTTGGAGTTTTCCAAACAAATCCGTGTAACTGAGTTCTGTTCTATGTTCAATGTGCAGGCGGACGTCTCTTATATTTAATCGCTGGGAGGGAGAAAAAGTTAATGTGGCGCTATTCGATAAAGAAGGGGAAAGGGCTGTAGTTCTTATTTTAGGACTTGATTCGATCGTGGTCGGTGTTGAGGTTGAAGCAGCCGCAGGGGCAGCAGCAATAGATGCCCACGAAGAAAGGCCAAAGACTGCATTTCTTATTTTAGGACTTGATTCTTTCGGTGTCGTTGGAGAGGCTGAAGCAGCCGCAGGTCCAGAAATGGTGGTGGGCTGTAAATCAGTGGGTTGGGGTGTCGTTTTTGCAAGAGCATTTTGTGCTTTAACTTCTTTTGCTGAAGGCACATCTGCTAGTTTTTCAATTTGTGGCGGTGAAATGATAAAGGGCCCCGTAGGAGGCAAGATATAGGTTGAAAAAGCCTTAAACATAGAATCAGTTACGACGGGAATAGAATGATCAGGCTGCTTTTTGCGCCAGAACATAAGCTGCTCCATAAAAAAGAGAAATTTGTTGTTTGCTTCTTGAGATTTAGTGGTAGTTTTTAAAGTGACCTGGGAAGCTAATTCTTCACTGGGGGTTATTGGTTCACGGGTAGCCTCATCAACCCATAAAGTTGCTGTCTCAACCTGGATTTTATAATGTCCTCCAAGAAGGTCACATAGGCGTAAAATTTCATAGGTGAGAAAATATTCAGTGGAATAAAATTTATTCTGTTGATCTTCTTGAAGATCATGAAGAGCATAACTCTCAAAATTTTTTATTTCTCTCGTGAAATGGGATAAAAAATCCTTCTTATTTTCGGATGATTTGTCTGAACGTTGAAGAAAGAGCTCTAATGTCCTTTCTAAAAAATCCCAATAAGTTGAAGTAAAAGTTAAATCGCTTAATACTGAATGAATATACTTTGATCTTTGATAAAACATTTTATTCTTTAAAGAAAGACCTTCATGAACTCTCACTTTTGAATAATTTATAGGTCTTATTTTTTGAACAAGCACGACGCCTTGGTGTGCATCAAATGTTTTAAAATCAATTTTTCCCACTTTTAAAGAGGGAAGGAGTTCTAATCCACCGGATACGGTAGTGACCACCTCTCGAAGTTCTTGAGCACGAGAGTTGGCTAAGTAATATATTTCATTCCATGTTTCATTTTCATTAAATTCATTCGCTAAACATGGAATGTTTAGGAAAAGGAACGAGAGTATCCATATAATAATATATCTGTGGGACATATAAATTCAAAACTTGGTTTGAGATAAGGTACATATAGGTACTGAGCGAACGTTTAACAAGCACTATTTCCCAACCATATCAATCAACCGCTGGCGAATAAGGGGAAGTCCTTTACTTTGCGTCAAATGATGCGCAATAAAATGACCAGTGACCATGAGGGAGGACCGTATGTTAAGCAATGCTTCTTACTTAAGCCAATCGTCAACAAAACTTCCAAGCAACGCTCCAATGGCATTAGTTCGCTTCTTTGCGTCCTATCATGAGTTTCAAAGCAACGTGAACCTTTCTTTGAATAACCTTGAGTACGAGGCATATCATATTCAAATCAGCTCTCATCAACAAAGGCTGGTAAACGATCTTTTTTTCAAACTCAGCTAGAGTTTGGTAGAATACAGATCGTTTTACGGAATTTGCTCGTGGGTGATTTAAGGTTTTTTTTATAAGTAACACCTAAACGTTTAAGGGCATATCCAATCCCCGTTTTACTAACGTTTAAGCGTTGTGCTCGTTCGTATTGATAGGCATCCGGATAAGCTTGAACATCCTTCATTAGTGCATCCATGTTAATTTTGGTTGCTAACTTATTGCGTGAGGTTTTTGCGTCAATATTTTTTGTCCATCGCACAACAGTAGCAATCCCAATATCAAATCTCTTGGCAATGTTGGCAAAGCTAAGACATTCCTTCTCTTTTATGAACAAAACCTTTTTTCGAAAATCATGTGAATACGTCATTGTAGACTTCATTATTGTTTCTATTGCTACAATTATACTCAAATTATATAGGTTTGGCTATATTTACCAAGCTTAAAGTTCCAGAGTCGGATAGTTTCATGCTTGTTTCCAAAAATTATCACGGACGTCTCTCATATGCCAAAGTTAACTTGACGATGCAGTTTATAGAATCTCTACCTTATTTATCTTTAGAATTCTCCGTTTCTCCTCTTCCAAAAAGGGTGTGTGCCTTAATAAAAGAAATTGCTTCCTTCCTTGCGTCTCTAGCTGCTACAGGATTATACTCCAATGTTATCTCAGATATTTGGACTCGACTTTTTATGTAATTAGGGTATTCAGTCCAAGGATGTGTCTCGGAATCTGCGTCAAGGAAATTCCTTTCGTCAGGGGTTGGGCATACGCAGCAAGAGCTCATTTTCATTACCCCCGGATGTTTGATTTTCAAAGACCCACCGATGAAGTTATACCACGCAAATCGAATGTTAGTGTATATGGTGTTAAAAACTTCTCTGGGGTTATTGAGTACGGACCTAAAGAAACTTCTGGGATTACTGAATAAATAGGATAACATTTGCATGCTTGATAGTTGAGGGTAATAATCAAAAGCATGGCCTGAGTTAGGATAGATAATGGCTTTTAACAATTCCTTCCTTGAAGTATACACAACTTTCTGGGTTACTACCGATGGTAAGTTGAAACGTAGATCATAACGATGTTTTATATAATCTAAAAGGTTAGTTACCGGAGTATAATCATCATTTGCACCGTGTATGAAAAGAGTCGGTATTGCCAATGGATCTCGCCAGTGAACTAAAGGCATTCCATAATAGCCAATACAGAAAGCAGGATGAAAATCAGGAGCAATGCGGCTCAAATACCGGGTCATACAAGCTGATAGAGCAGGATTCACTCCCCGTGAAAAACTCCAAAAGCCGATCTCTGTGCTGTTAATTTTAGGGTGTGTCGTCATCACTTTCGCAGCAAATATCGTGTGGATGGTTTCTCCTTCTAAGGGAACCAATAACTGATTTTTAGAAGTACTCATAACTGGAACTGATAGTCCACTTTCATTGGGGGATAAATAATGCCTAAATCGCTCAATCGATAAGCTCGCTATACCTTCTTTTTCTAAAGCCGTTACGTAATCCGGCATATAAGCATTTCCCTCACTTCCGTGACATAAAATTACGCATGGGAAAGGCCCATCCCCAGGGGGTATATTCAAAAACCCGAGTGTAGGAACATAGCGGGGTGAGGTGGGCTGTAAAGAACGATTATTTTTATCTTCATTATAGTCTGGAAAACGATCCCAGGGGCAGCCTATTTCATAGAAATAGGTGGCTGAATGAGAGTACTCAGGAACTCCAATGAGAACAGGCTTTAAATATTTACAATCACCATAAGATTTTGAATTTTCTATTTTTAAAGCATTTTCAGCATTAAAAGAAAGAATCATATCATCTAAAAACAAATCATGTTGCACTGATTTATGTGTCAGAGACTGAATAGGGTGCTTAGGTAAAAGAGGAGATGTTTCTTGATGAGTTTGTTTCAAATCGTGAGCTGATGGTTCTAGAATTAGCCATAGACTCAAAATGATCACCTTAATAAAGTGATTTATCATGATTATATTCCATTATAATTGTATTTTCGTATAACTGAGAACGTATATCTCGTTAAGACAACATTGTAAAGTAAATTCAGATATATCCAGACCTATATAAAATGATCATATATCCTGTAGCAGGAAAAGAGTGTATCTATTGCTACAATTATACTCAAATTATATAGGTTTGGCTATATATGTCCTTCCAAGTTTCATTTTCATTAAATTTACTTGCTAAAACCATAGCGTTGAAGCAAAGGAATGAAACTATACATAAATAAATAAGTCTCTTCATCAAAAAATACTTCTAACAAAAAAGAAATTATATGAGCATATGTAAGTTTTATGGAATTAACTTAAAAAATTTATTTCCCAACCATATCAATCAACCGCTGGCGAATAAGGGGAAGTCCTTTACTTTGCGTCAAATGATGCGCAATAAAATGACCAGTGACCATGAGGGAGGATCGTATGTCTGGAAGAGCTTCTTCCTTCACCCAATAGGCAGGCAAAGGTAAGAGTTGGGATTTATAAGGCTCACCGGCTTCTTCACATACGGCACGGGCTGTTTTAGGAGAAATATAAATTAAATTTTCTCGTTGTCCTGTAGCTGCACAAGCAGATAAATCTAAGCCAAAGCCTAACTCTTTAAGAAGAGCTAACTCATAATTTACATAAGTTGGTAAAGCTGGGGGAGCACTAACAAGCTCTTCAATGAGGTGCTTCAGTTCTTCATAAAGAATCGGGTAGGGGTGGCGCTCAGCCAAGCATTGGTCTGTGAGCTGGCAGGCACTGCTGAGAGCTGTAAGGGGAAGGGGGGAGGAAAGAAGCTTTGCCCCCATGGCTGCAGTGGTCTCTAAACTCCATTGTCCTAGATGTTCTGACAGGCGCGCATTCCAAGTTGCTTCCACAAATGTTCCAGGCTCAATGCTCAAGCGAGAATGGGATTTAGGGACTTTAATAAGTCCAGAAAAGCGACCGTAATTTTGTGTGAGAATAGAAAGAATGCGACTCCTTTCTCCAAAAGGTCGAGATGATAAAATAATGCCGCAATCAGTCCATTTCATTTGTATTTTTATATCACTTAATAGATCAATAATCACTTTAATCTTCTGATATAAATATAATCACGAAGAAAAGAGAGCATTCATTATAAATTTAGGTAGGGAAGTCCAATCCCATCAATCTATACATAGCTGGTTTATTAGGCCAATCTTCAGCAATTTTAACGTGTAAGAAAAGATGTACGGTTCGATTAAGTAAAATTGACATTTCTTCTCTGGCAGCGCTGCTGATGGATTTAATTTGGTGTCCACGCTTGCCCAAAACGATAGGTTTTTGACCTTCTCTTGCGACATAGATAACCTGGTTAATTTTTACTGTTCCATTTTCAAATTCTTCCCACGCCTCTGTTTCAACGAGAATATTGTAAGGCAATTCTTGATGAAGTTGATGAAATAATTGTTCGCGAGTAATTTCCGCTGCCCATAATTTTTGAGGCATGTTAGTGAGTTGATCTTCTGGATATAACCAAGGTCCTTGTTGGACTTCTTGCGCAAAATAAGTCGCCAGATCTTCAATTCCATCACCGCTCAGCGCCGAGATCATAAATGTGCGAGTGATATTCGAAAAGGATTGAAATTGAGCAGCAATCGTGAGGAGGGCCCCATGCTTTACGCGGTCAATTTTATTTAATATGAGGGTGACAGGGCGTGACTGAAGCTTCTCTAAAATTTTAAAACTGCTCTCAAAGGATTTTTGTGTGACATCTACCACCAAAGAAATAACATCAGCGTCTTTACATGATTCCCAAGCTGCTTGAACCATGGCGCGCTCTAATTGCTTTTGAGGTGCAAAAATACCTGGAGTGTCAACTAGAATAAGTTGGCTTTCACCACGAATGGTTATTCCTAAAATACGCTGACGTGTTGTTTGTACTTTTGGCGAAACAATGCTCACTTTACTCCCAACCAGTTGGTTAACGAGGGTTGACTTGCCTGCGTTGGGTTCTCCTAAAATAACAATAAAGCCACAGCGTGTTTGCATTAGTTACTACATCCTTCATTTTCTTGAGATTCATAAATAGCATGAGGATGCCCAATGTGATAGGCCCAATAACGATCGCCATAAGACCAATGCCAATATTCGGTTGGGTAGTTCACAAATTCCACTGATTCTAAAACGTTGTTCATAATACTTCTGTTGTGTTTTGCCTCATTAGAAATTTTTTCAGAAAATGTAAGAGAAAGAGAGCCGTCCATATCTTCTGTCCAGCGGCTGGGATGAATTCCCATTTCTACCGGCTCACCTTGGTCGTTAATGAGATAAACATCAATAGCGCCGCCTGTGGAATGGGGTGGAATATTTTTTGTACCATCAATATTAATGACTGGAGAAACAAGCTTTGTTGTTTCCTCAAAAACTTGTTGTTCAGACCAATTTGGACAATGTGCTTTTATTTGATTATATCGATTGGTAAATAACATATTTTGCAGAGTTAAACTTCTATATCCTTCATATAAACATAACCGCAACCCCTGGGGGAGCAATGACTGTGCTTGCAAAAGCTTCTCATATACGGTTTTGCGCATTTTAGTATAGTCCGTATTATTTGGAATCTCTGGTGAAGGTCCAAAGGCAATAATCTTCTGTTCACATAGATCAAACATTGGGTCACCATTTTCAACGGCAGGAATTGATAGTACTTGTGGATCGGCTATTAAAATAATTTTTTGTTGTTTTGACGTAACCAAATGCTGATTCCTCAATTATAAATTGATCATTAAAATGAAATTTACTTATCCAACTGGTTGGCCACGATACTTCGCTATCCAGATAGTTGTGTCTCCACACTCTTTGTCGTTTACACTATGAAAAAGCACCTCAAAATGATTTGATTTAAGGAGTTTTTCATACTCTTCAAGAGATAGCGAAGCATGATATAAATCCTCACCACCGTTATTGCTCCATATTTCCCCAGCTTCATGGTGAGAGGTAAATAACAAAATACCTTCTGGATTTATATATTTCTCAAGGCATGTAAACAATGTTCTTTGATCATCTGAGGGGAGGTGAAATAGACTGTGCCATAAAACAATGAGATCAAATTTATCATTTAAATCTATAAGTCTCATATCTTGAACATTAAATTTTGCTTCAGGAATATACTTTCGTGCTTTCTCAATCATCCTGGCGGAGCCATCAACTCCTGTTACTTGAAAACCTTTAGAGATAAAATATTTTGCTATGGGTTCACCCATTCCACATCCGAGATCTAAAACTTTTCCTCCTTGTTTGGTCAAAGTTAAAGCTCTATCGAGTGATGGCTTTTCAAGCACCAGATCCCGTAGCCGGACTGAATCAAACCAGTCTGCAATTTTTTCATAGTCTTCAAAAACGTTATCTTTGTTTGCCATTGTTTCTAATTATTTCTAAGACTGTTTATGTAACACCTTATTTTTTCTCATTCAACAGTATACCCGCTGCCATTTGTTCTGCTTGGCGCTTCGAAGCCCCTGTTCCAATTGCTTCGCCTAACCCTTTAACCGATACGCGAACAATAAAAGTAGGAGTATGCGCCGGCCCTGAATGCTCTAGAGTCTCATAGACGGGGATAGCACCAGCATATTTTGATTGAGCAAGCTCTTGAAGAGACGTTTTAGCATCTTTTGGAGGGCGAATATCTTTTTCAAGAAGAGCTGGCCAATAAGTATTGATAAATGCCATGGCACCATCCATGCCACCATCTAAGTAAATTGCACCTATAAGAGCTTCAACTGTATCTGCCCAAATAGTAGGATTAGGTGATGAGTCTTTAAGAGAGGTGGTCAAATATTCTCCCAGCTCTACTTTTTGTGCGACTTCTAAACACGCCTCACGGCAAACAAGGGCGGCAAAGCGTTTAGCCAAATCTCCTTCATTTTCCATTGGATACTTTTCATAAATCATTTGAGCAACGGCAAGCCCAAGAACACGATCGCCTAAAAATTCCAGGCGCTCAAACTCACTGATTTTTTGAGAAGGATTTGTGCTGGGATGTGTTAAGGCACTCTTCAAAAGGTTTAGATCTTGAAAAATATAAGAGATTTTGGATAAAAAATTTTGATTAATCATCTCTTGCGCCATGACTTTTTAAATTTTTTTAGTTGCTTGTTTGATGTATTCTTTTTATGCCCAACATGGGGTTGTTTTGCAAATTCAAAATTATCTACTAATTCAAAAAGAAGACTGTTGGTTGATATGTCAGCTGATTGGAGACGTACTTCTATGGGACTGCCCAGTTGATAAGATGTTTGAGTGCGTCGACCTAGAAGCCTGTGATTACCTTCATCATAGTGAAAAACATCCCCTCTTAAAAGATGACGAGGAATGAAACCTTGCGCTCCGGTATCAGAAATGGCGGCAAAGATCCCATTCTTGGTTACACCAACAATTGTTGCCGGAAATACTTTACCAATGTGGGGGAGGTGATAGGCAATTATAAATCGATCTTGAACCTCTCTTTCGGCAACAGCAGCGGTTCGTTCGGTTGCAGAAATATGATCTGCCAGTGCAGTTAAATGCGCTGACCTGTCAGTCAATCCGTCATCACCAAGTTGTAATGCAGATATGAGAGAACGATGGACAATAAGGTCAGAGTAACGCCGGATGGGGGAGGTAAAGTGGGCGTAATGAGTTAGGTTTAAGCCAAAGTGTCCGATATTTAAAGGACTATAGCGTGCTTGTGCTTGAGAGCGTAAAACAAGATCAGATATCATTTGGGCAACAGGGGTCCCTTTTGTCTTAGTCAGAACTTCATTAAATTGTCGGGGATGTGGTTTTTTCGCTTTTGTGAAAGTAAGTTTCATTTTGCGTAAAATCTGACGAAGATTTACAATGCGCAATGCATCTGGTGCATCATGAATACGGTAAAGACATGGCCATTTTTTTATAAGGAGTGTTCGAGCAGCGGCAACATTTGCTGCAATCATGAATTCTTCAATGAGCCGATGACTTTCATAGCGAGGAGCAGGAATAATACGCTCAATATGACCATTTGAACCAAAAATAACTTTTCTTTCTTGTTGTTCAATATCAAGAGTACCGCGACGAGCTCGTTCCTTTGCCAGAGATTTATAGGCACCATAAAGTGGTTTGATCACTGTTTCAAGTAAAGGACCGGTAACCTCATCAACATAACCATCAAGCGCCTTTTGAACTTGAGCATAGGTTAATCGTGCTCTCGAACACATGAGGCCACGTTTGACATGGTGCGATTTTACTTTTCCTTCAGATGAAACAATCATTTCAATGGCCATACAGGCGCGGTTCACATTCGGTTTAAGAGAACATAAATCATTTGATAAAGCCTCGGGCAGCATGGGGACAACGCAGTCGGGGAAATAAACAGAGTTTCCTCTTTCTTTTGCTGCATGATCCAATGCATCTCCCGGGCGGACATAATAAGCAACATCGGCTATTGCGACAAGAATACGCCAACCCCCCTTGTTACGTGGATCATTGTCAGCGCATGCCCAAACGGCATCATCAAAGTCTCGTGCATCCTCACCATCAATCGTAACAAGAGGAATTTTTGTAAAATCAGTACGTTGTCCCAAAGAAGGAACTTTTCCTTGTTCACTTAAAAGGATAGCTTCCTTAGAAAAAGTATGAGGAATGTGGTGTGCATATATTGCAATTTGACTGAAACTTTTTGGGTTATCAATGCGGCCTATTTTATTATGAATCTTGGGTCCATAAGCTGTGGAAACAGAGTACGCAACAATATCTCCTTCTAGAAGGCCTTTTGCTTCAGCAGGTAAAAGTTTGACACCAGGAAATGTATCTTTGCGATGGCAAGGTGATAGGCGGCCTCCTCCATCACGGGAGTGTGTAAAGATACCTAAGTGGGTCTTTGCTTTTTTCTCTAACTTCTTGAGAACTTCACCATGCCAAAGATCTTTTGTGTGGGTTTGAAGGCGAACGAGGACGTGAGCGCCAACTCCTAAGAGACTATGTTTTGTATGTGTTCGACGAGACGGTAATAGCTCAATTTTCGGTGCAGGTGTCTCGGCAGTCCAATCGAGAGGAATGGCAATTAATTGCGCATCTTCGCCTATTTCAATAATCTCAACAACTAAGACATGGCCTGCAGCAAAGGAAAGAGTTGCAGGAATGAGCCTGCGGCGTGAACCACGTTCGAGATTACCCTCAGTCTCTAATTGAGCTAAAACTTGTTTTAAAATGATGCGATTATCTCCTCGAATGCCTAAATGGCGTGCAATTTGATTTTTTGTAAGAGGTGATTCGCTACTTGCCAAAAGTTCTAAAATGCTTTTGCGTAAAGTATCGTGCGTAAGGTATGTATTTCTTTTCATTATAAGACAAGTATAGCAGTCTTTTCAAAGATATGAAAGGATTTGAAGGGGGTTATTCTCCAAATGCTGAAATACCTGTTTGTGCACGTCCTAAAATAAGAGCATGAATATCGTGAGTTCCCTCATAAGTATTCACGGCCTCTAAGTTCATAACATGACGAATAACATGATATTCGTCCACAATTCCATTACCGCCATGCATGTCTCTGGCAGTTCTTGCAATTTCAAGAGCCTTCCCACATGAATTTCTCTTAATGAGAGAGGTAGCTTCGGCAGCTATTAGCCCCTGATTTTTTAAGCGACCCACGCGAAGACAAGCCTGCAGGCCAAGGGTAATTTCCGTTTGCATGTCAGCAAGTTTTAGCTGGATTAATTGCATAGAAGCCAGAGGGCGCCCGAATTGCTTACGATCAAGAGTATATTGACGCGCAGCGTGCCAACAAAATTCTGCTGCTCCTAAGGTTCCCCAGGCGATACCATAGCGGGCATTATTTAAGCACCCAAATGGGCCTTTGAGTCCGCTTACGTTTGGGAACATATTTTCTGCAGGGACAAAGGCATCTTCAAGAACTATCATGCCCGTAAGAGAAGCCCTTAAACTAAATTTACCGTCTATTTTAGGGGTGGATACGCCTTTTGTATTTCGCTCAACAAGAAAACCTTTGATAACATTATCTTCGGTTTTTGCCCATACTATCATGATATCTGCGATGGGAGAATTTGTAATCCAGGTTTTTGTGCCGGTTAAGAGATAACCACCGTCTACTTTACGTGCCGTTGTGCGCATGCTTCCTGGATCTGAGCCGGAATCTGGTTCTGTTAAACCAAAGCATCCAACTTTTATCCCAGAAATAAGATCAGGCAAATACTTACGACACATCTCTTCTGATCCATATGCCGCAATGGGGAAAATAGTCAGAGAGGATTGAACACTCATTGCTGAACGGTAACTTGAATCAACACGTTCAACTTCACGAGCAATGAGACCATAGCTTACATATCCAGCGCCAGATCCGCCTTGTTCAGGAGACAGTGTTGCACCTAAAAATCCCATTTGCCCCATTTCTGATAATATAGTGCGATCAAAATGTTCCTTGCGATTTGCTTCAAGAATTCTGGGCATTAATTTTTCTTGGCAATATGCATAAGCAGAATCACGAATGAGGCGCTCTTGTGGCTCGAGTTGTTCTTCAAGAAGAAGAATGTCTTGCCAAGGGAATGCGGATGGATGATGTGGATGAGAGTCTGTCATTGGGGGTACTTCACTTATAGCTAGCATTATGCATCAAATTTTATTCCTTGTGCGAGGGGTAATTGGGATGAAAAATTAATTGTATTGGTGGCACGGCGCATATACGTTTTCCAAGAATCAGAGCCAGATTCTCGTCCGCCACCGGTTTCCTTATCGCCTCCAAATGCTCCCCCAATTTCTGCTCCACTTGGTCCAATATTCACATTGGCAATACCACAGTCGCTGCCCCTTGCCGATAAAAATATCTCAGCTTCCCGAATATCTGATGTAAAAATGCAAGATGATAGACCTTGAGCAACATCGTTATGAAGTGAGATAGCTTCTTCAAAATTTGAATAACGCATTGCATATAAAATAGGCGCAAAGGTTTCTGAGCGAACTGTTGAAGTTTGTTCAGGCATTTCCACAAGAGCGGGCTCTACATAATATGCTTGTGGGTACTTATCTTCTAATATTCTTTTTCCTCCAAAAACAATCCCTCCGTCTTGATGAGCTTTTTTGAGAGCATCCTGCATGGATTGAAAAGAAGAGGCATCAATGAGTGGTCCAAGAAGAGTTCTATCTTTTAGCGGATGTCCTATAGGGAGATCTTTATAACGTTTTTTTAGATCCTGTATAAGTTGTACATAAATAGAATCATGAATAAAAATCCGGCGCAGCGTTGTGCAGCGCTGCCCAGTCGTTCCTGCTGCGCTAAAGACGATGGCTTGAGCCGCTAAATTTAAATCAGCGCTTGGAGCAACAATCATGCCATTATTTCCTCCAAGTTCTAGGAGACTTCGCCCAAATCGACTAGCAACTTTTGGTGCAACGGTTTTCCCCATGCGCGTACTGCCGGTTGCGCTGATAAGGGAGATGCGTGAATCGTCCACTAATTTCTCACCCATAACATGATTTCCCAAAAGAAGCTGCTGCAGATGCTCTGGAGCAGCTTCAAAATGATGGATAGCTTGATTCAGTAATCTTTGACAGGCGAGTGCAGTAAGGGGCGTTTTTTCAGATGGCTTCCAAAGAAGGCTATTTCCACAGATGAGACTTAAACATGCGTTCCATGACCAAACGGCTGCGGGAAAATTAAAAGGACTGATAATTCCTACAATGCCTAACGGGTGCCATGTTTCCATCATGCGGTGTAAAGGTCGCTCAGACGTAATAGTAAGGCCATAAAGCTGTCGCGATAAGCCGGCAGCAAAGTCACACATATCAATCATTTCTTGGACTTCACCGCGACTTTCTTCCAAAATCTTTCCACATTCTAAAGTTATAAGATGAGCTAAGTCTTCCTTATGGGTGCGGAGTTCTATGCCAAAAAGTCTGACAAGTTCACCCCGCTTGGGAGCTGGTATGGTTCGCCATTTTAAGAAGGCATTCTGTGATTGATGGATAATTTTTTCGACTTGATCGAGAGGTGTACCTCCGATGCGTGCGATTTCTTCTCCATCAAGGGGAGAGCGGACACGAAGCGTTCCCGAAGGTGTAATATATTGGTCGAGCTTTAAGTTGGATAAGACCTGTTGGAAGCCCATGACCCTCTCTTCATAATAGAACCTCATACTCAATCGTAAGCGTAAAATTTACAGATTGGCAAGAGGTTGAAGAGATAGACTTACTCGGCGCCTACGGTTCCGGAAATAAAATGTTTACGACAGAGGGCAATGTAGCGGTCATTGCCCCCAATTTCGATTTGTTCACCCTGACGTACGATTTTCCCTTTTTCATCAATACGCGCATTCATGGTTGCTTTACTTCCGCAATGACAAATCGTTTTGATTTCGATAAGCTCTTCTGCCCAGGAGAGAAGATACCGGCTTCCTTCAAAGGTTTCACCAAGGAAATCTGTTCGCAAACCATAAGTTAAAACAGGGAGTTTAAGGTGGTCGACCACTTCTGCTGATTGCAAAACTTGATCTTTGGTCATAAATTGAGCTTCATCAATAAGAATACATCGAAGCTTAGGCATTTCCTTTTGAACTTTGGAAATATAATCAAAAAAGTTAAAGGAACGATCAAATGGAATGGCATCGTTGGCAAGACCTATACGTGAAGCAATTTTACCCTCTCCATAGCGATCGTCTATAATTGGTGTAAACAACAATGTATCCATTCCGCGTTCACAATAGTTATAGCTTGATTGAAGAAGTGTCGTCGTTTTCCCTGCATTCATTGCTGCGTAATAAAAATAAAGTTTTGCCATTTAGTTCCTGCTTAAGTATGTATTTAATAATCGTCCCGCTGTTCCACTCCACTCTACTGCTCCTTGAATGCGACCTATTTCCTCGCCTTTTGAGTTTATAAAAACCGTTGTTGGGAGGGCAGACGCCTGAAAATATCGTGATAAAGAACCATACTTATCAAGAGCAATGTTTAGAGTTTTAATTCCCTTCGTTTTATAGAATTCTTTAATCTTATCAATGTTCTTGGCATCTGTAGCTACCGCAAGAACATGCGCTCCATTCTTATACTTATCGGCAAAGGTGTCAAGCTCAGGAAACTCTTGGACGCAAGGTGCACACCACGTAGCCCAAAAATGCAAAATCACAGGCTTACCTTGCAAGTCTTTCAGGTCTTTTTCATTTGGTGCAGACTCTGAGGAGCTGTCAAATTCCCAATATTTTCCTTCTGTGATTGGTTTGGCAGGAGCTGTGGGAATAAAGTTAATCGTAAGAAGAGAAACCTTTTTGGCTTCTTTTTTAGGTGCATCTGTATGTTTTGGAGGGGTTGTTAAGGCCCAATAACCCGCCGTTCCAACACCAGCAATCACAAGACCCAATATGAAATAAATACCTTTATTCATTGATAGACTCCTAACCTAGTGCTGCATACTTTATCCTAAAAAATTGATAAATGAGAAGGGAGAATTCTCCCTTCCATATATATAAGAGATCTAAATTTGCTTTACGAGCAAATATGAAATAATTTTTAGCTGGAAATAGAATCGGTTAAAGTTTGAGCTCTTCTTATATAATTTAAATGCTTTTGAAATTCAAAGCAAACAACCCCAAGATAATAAATCGGAGCCATTCTTTTGATAATCTCTTGTGCTTCTACCTGAAGAACTTGCAAATGGTTCTTTAAGGTAATCACAGGTGTTGTTTGATGTTCCTCAGCTAGCTGCTGAGCGTATTTAAGTGTAAGAAGGTCAGAAAATTTTGTTATAGGTAATTGCGTGCCTATCATATAGAGCAATTTTTGAACACGATGCATTACATCTTGTATATCACTTAAATTGTATACCAATGATTGTGTTTTTTGTTGAAGTAAATCTAGAAGGTCAGTATGTAAGGAGATGGAAATGTGGTCGATAATTTTATAAGGATGGGGCATCATCGAATGCCAAAAACTATCCAATTGTTCGAGTTCAGAGAAAGGCGTGCTCTTAAATATTTCATAATTGGGTATAGAACAAGGAAAAGAAGAAGGGCTTTGGGAGGAAGCGAGAGCGGCTGCTAAGTTTTTAGCAAGGAGAATGGGAAGTTCCCGAAATCTTGTTATTTTATGATCCAATTCTTCGAATTCTTTTAGTGATTTCTTATGAAAAATCGCAAGCATTTTATGTTCCGTGGAACCAGGTTGTAAGCCACTTAACATTTCATTGATTGAAGCTAATTTTTGTAACTTTTCTTCCTTTAGAGTACTATCATCTCGGATAGAGTCCTGAACCGCTCTTTCAAAATTTTTGATCAATGTGCTTGGGGGTATATCTACAACATGTCCTGAATCTGGGTTGATTTTAAATTTTGCTAATACAGGGGGTGTGGCAGCAACTTTAGTTCCAGGGGTCTCAGCAGCTACTGCTGCAAGGCCTGTTGTTAAGCTTATGATAAGGCATCTCAAGAAGTTAAGTATATAAATATTAGAAAAATTCATGGTTTAATCATTATCTTTTGTAAGTTTGTGACGAGGTGCTTCTTCTAAAAAGGCTTCAATGACTTTAAAAAAATAATAGGGGGGCGCAAGTTGAGGAATTAATATTTCATCAGCCTTCTTTATTAAATATTGCATTTCTTTTTCTAAAAATAACTTAACGGGTATCCCACTCTTTTTTGCTATTTCTTCATATAATCGTAAGTGCATTTCTGAAGTATGGTTGAGTGCCTTTTCAACTCCCAAAACATGAGCATACATTTCTGATATAGAAAATATCTCTCTCTGTTGGTTGATCAGCTTATGAGCAGGGAAAATATTTTGTAGATTAAAAAGAATGTCTCGTGCTTCATCCGGAAGCGAATATGGTATAGGCAATAACACGTGGGAACTATCTTCTAAGCCTCGAGATATGGAAAATAAATCCATAAAGGCATCATGTTTACCCATTGAAGTCGCTCCCAAGAGCTCAAAATTGAAAACCCGCAAAGTAACATATGGATAACTAAGAGAGGTACCCGTGTGAATAGCCCGCAAGATTGTTTGCAGAGTTTCTTCTAAGTCTACAAGATCCCTAGACTTACTTTCAAATTTTGCTTCTTTCCTTTTCAACTTTTTAAGATAAAGCTCAGCCCCTAAGCGTTCTGGAGAGTCGGGAGTCAGTTTTTTTAAATCTAACTCAACCTTTTTAATTTGCTCTCTCGTCTCATCTCTTAAGGCGCCTAAACCTTCACAAATATCCCCTATAACAGACTTATAATCTTGTATAAGATGACTTCCTTCAGCATCTTCAAATCGGCCCGTATCTGGATTAAGTTTGAACTTTAACACCTTAGGAGCTGTGGTTGCCGGTTCACTTGTGTCTGGCTTTTCCATCGCCTGCGCAAATGAAGATAATACTAATGCAATACTCAAACATGAAAATAATGTTTTATTCATATAATTCTCTATAGTTACGTTTTGTTTATAAAATTAATATTACCTAATAAAACATAATTAAAAACAGGTCAATATAAATATTCCGATGGTGTTTATCTAAATAGCTTATCTTCCCATAGACGGGCTTGAACGCGGATTGAGCATGCTTAAAATGCGCCCAAGGGTCTCAGCCATTTTGTGGCGATGAATAACCATATCAATCATGCCATGGTCTAGTAAGTATTCTGCACGCTGAAAGCTTTCTGGCAATTTCTGACGAATGGTTTCTTCAATCACGCGTGCACCTGCAAACCCAATAATTGCCTGAGGTTCAGCAATGGCAATATCCCCCAGCATGGCAAATGAAGCAGAAACCCCCCCTGTTGTTGGGTTTGTTAAAATAACGATATAGGGCAAGCCTGCCTCGCGAACTTTTTCAACAGCTATAGTTGTACGTGGCATTTGCATGAGGGCTAAAACACCTTCTTGCATGCGGGCTCCCCCAGAGGATGGTACAATAATGAGAGCAGAATGAGTGTTAATGGCTAAATCGGCTGCGGTTAAAATACCTTCTCCAACAGCAATTCCCATGGATCCCCCCATGAAGGAGAAATCAAACACGGCAACGACGGCTTGTTGTCCCCCAATTTTACCACTTGCAACAACAATTGCATCATCGCGACCTGTTTTCTGACGATATTCTTTAAGACGATCAACATAGCGTTTGCTATCTCTGAAGTTTAAAGGATCAGTAATTGCTTTAGGCAAGGGGGCTTTTACATATGTTTTGTTATCAAACAAAGAATCAAGTCTGTCCTGAACGGACATACGCATATGATTTTGACAGTAGTGGCAAACATAGCTGTTTTCCACAAGATCTCGATGAAACAACATATGTTCGCATGCATCACATTTATCCCATAAATTATCAGGTACCTCATTTTTATGCATGAGGGCCTGAATTTTAGGTCGAACAAAGTTTGTCAGCCAATTCATGGGAGCTGCCTTTTATTTTAGGAATTCAATAATTGACGTAATTCTTTCCCAGTTTTAAAGAATGGGACGCTTTTGCTTTCTACCATAAGAACTTCTCCAGTTCGTGGGTTGCGTCCTTTACGGGGTTTACGGTGACGGACCGAAAAAGTACCAAATCCACGTAGCTCAACACGGCCACCATTCTCTAAGGCTTTCATGATTTCATCGAAGATTTTGCAGACAAGTTCTTCTACTTGAGTATATGTTAAACTTTGAAAGGATGCTGTTACTTTTGCAATCAAATCAGATCGAGTCATTATTTTTTTTCCTCCTTCCTATATCCTGTCATTTTTGAAAATATTTTGTTGAATTGCTCCCCAATTAATCACAATATTTCTTGAAAAATCAAGGGGATTTTTATTTCGCCTTAAAAGGTGAAGTCCAGACTTGGCTTCATATTATTAACAAATATTAAAAAAAACTAAACATTTCATCATATTAAAATAGATTGTAAGGACTTTAGATAACAATCAGAAGGGATTTTTAATCCCTCCTTAATTGTTTATAGATAAACTTTTATTAAGGAATCTGTATCAAACTAAGGGGATTCCTTTAAAAGTTGGTACTATTTGTGGAGGCTGTTGCCTATGCAACAAAATCAGGAGCATATATCTCAGATATCACTTTTGCTCAGCAGAGCAAAGATAGATGGAGTTAAACCTTTAAGTGCTGAAAATTATCTCGCTTCTCTATGCGACATGATTTCAAAGGAATCTGAAGTTTCAAAAGTAGCCCAAGAGTGCCTAGCTACTTTTAAAACAATAGATTCTCTTTATAAGGATATGGAGAATAACAGTCATGAATTAAAAAAGCTGCGTGAGCAGTTTTTAGTTCACATAAACAAAATTAAAGAATTTGTGATTGGAGAACAAAGTGAAAAATCACTTGAAATGAAAAGAACATTTCAGTTGTTACAAAATGCTCTGCAAGACAAGCCTTTTTCGGAAAAAAACCGAACAAATATTCTTTCAAATAAGCAGCCTAACATACAATTTGAAAGTACAGGAACTGAATACTTGCATTCCATGGGTTTTGATCAGATTGTAAGCATGATTAATGCGGCGTCTGTTCATGTACCAGAATGGATGTCCAGAACAGGAACATTACTAATATTAGATAGCAACCTTAATACTTCTCAAGCTTTAATGCGTCGTTTAACGCGAGAAGGGCATAAGGTTTTAAATGCTGAAAATGAAACACAGGCAATTGATCAATTACATTCTTCAATAATAGATGCCATTTTAATTGATTATATGATGTTTAAAGAAAACCTTTATGATTTCTTAAGGAAAATTGAAAAAGATCCAAGTGTTGAATATATGCCTGTCATCATTATTGGGCCTCCGGAAAATACTGAGGATATCAAGCGTATTACAGAGTCAGGTGTTGCAGATTATCTTGCCAAACCTGTAAATCCAGCACTGTTAAAAGTATGTGTTCATGCTGTGTTAGAAAAAAAGTATGCTTTTGAACAACGTGTCAAGAGATCTCAAGAGATGCACAAGACACGCCGTGAGTTAGAAGCTGCAATCCAAAACTTACCAGATGGATTTGCTATCTTTGATCAAGACAGTCATATGGTTATGCATAATGATAAGTTATTTGAATTTTACCCCCATCTCAAGAATAGAGAAGAAATGACGCGTGGTGGTTTAACATTTGAAAGATTTATAGATGCCAATGTTTCAGCAGGAATATATATATTTGAGGGAACAGGAAAAGAAGCTATCCGCACTTTGGCAGAAGAAAAAAAGGCGAACTTCTTATTACCTGCCAGTCAATGGGAAGAATCATTGTTGAATGGCATGACTTTAGGAATTACAACCTATCGTACTCCAGACGGTGGAGGAGCATTGGTGGTAAAAGATATTTCACAGGATAAAGCCCAACATCAGGACTTAACATTCTTAGCATATCATGATTCACTTACTGGTTTGCCAAATCGCAAGTCCTTTTATCAAAAGTTAAATCAATCTATCCAAAGTATCCAAGAATCCGGAAATGGGTTGCTAGCAATTCTTTTTCTGGATTTAGACGGCTTTAAAATCATTAATGATTCTTATGGGCATGAAATGGGTGATTGGCTTTTGAATCAAGTTGGTCAACGCCTGTGGCGTTGTATTCGTGGAGATGATATGCTTGCGCGTTTTGGAGGAGATGAATTTTGTATTCTTTTAACTCATGTTCAAAACCGTAATAAGGTGGAGATGGTTGCACGTCGTATTTTGAAATCCCTTTCTGAACCCTATATTCGTAATGATATCACTATGACCATAGGGGTCAGCATCGGCATTGGTGTCTATACCGCAGGTCTTGAGGATGGTGAGTCATTGTTAAAGGAAGCTGATGCCGCAATGTATGCTGTAAAGCAAGATGGTAAAGGCAAATTCTGTTTTTATGATGAAATTTCAAACGAATTAAGTTCAAGAAAACCAAAGCCAACTGAAGCCTAAGAGTACTGGCAACAAAATACCCATAGACCAAAGCAAGTACCCAAAAAACCCTGGCATTTTGATATGAGAACGCATCGCAATAGACTGAACAACGAGGTTTGGGGCATTTCCAATATAAGTCATAGCCCCCATAAAAACAGAACCAGTCGAGATAGCAATAAGAAGGTCCGCATTTTCATTCATAAGAGAGAGAGGATTTCCTCCTGTCAAATTAAAGAAAATTAAATAGCTGGGAGCATTGTCTAATATGGAAGAAAAAATTCCTGTTGCCCAAAAATATGCCAGGGCATTTGGTGAGCCGTTTGAATTTACGAAATCGAAGAGGGGAGCAAAGGCTCCAGATTCTCCACCCTTTAACATACGTAAAATAGGTGTAACAGTTATAAAAATTCCTATAAATATGACAGCAACTTCTTCCAAAGGTTTCCACGAGAATTGATTGGAGTCATGTATTCCTTTTGGAGTCATTTTCCAAGATAAGTAAGCAATGAACAATAAAAGGAAATCACGAATTATATTCATAAGGAGGGGGTAGGAAAAAGATTTAAATATATTTTCAAAAACTATTAAACATAGTGCAGCACTTAAAAAAATAAAATTTCTTTTTCCTTCTATCCTAAATTTTGCTTCCGTGTGCAAATGGTCAGGGTCCTTGATGTTGGGATCATGGAAAAAATAATAGTGATCCAGAATCCAAAAGAGCGTTAAAAGAATGCATCCTACGAAGAGAAGGGGGAGAAAAAGATGAATTGTTGTCCAGAAAAATTTAATATTATTTAAATAGCCTATAAAAAGGGGAGGATCACCCAAAGGGGTAAGGCAGCCCCCAATATTTGAAACCAGAAAAATAAAAAAAATAACCACATGAGCATTTGTGCGACGATATTTGTTAAGAACGATAAGAGGGCGAATGAGCAACATGGAGGCGCCCATTGTTCCTATAATGTTGGCTAAAAATGCGCCAACTGCCAAGAATCCAGTATTCATGATGGGAGAAGCTTTTCCCTTCATTGTTATATGAATACCGCCTCCAACTGTGAATAAAACAGTGATAACCGCCATAAATGGGAAATAATGGTGCGTCAAAGAAAAAAGTGTTACTGAGAGAGCAGAATCCCACCCTTCCGTATAAACAACAGGAAGTATGAAAGCAAAGATCCATCCAGCAATAATGCCTTTGTGCCATTTTTGCCAAATCTGAGGGGCAAGATAAGGAAGGAATGCAAGAGAGGTTAAAATGCCAGCAAAGGGAATTCCCCAAAATAAGGAAAGAAAGGATGGACCATAAGGCATCTTGATTCTATTTCTTGTTTCAATCACTATAAATAAAGGGTTTACAATAGTATGATATGAAAAGCAATGACAGAGACTGCAAAAATAAGTGATAGAATTATACCTTATCTCAAGAGTTGGTACATATTTTTAGGTACCTTTGTTGTTATCGCTGGAGGGCTCTTTGCATGGAAGGGCCCTACTTTGGTGAAAAATATTGCCAAATCATCTCTAGAGCAAAGTTTAAGGCCTTTGGGCATTGAAAAGATTGAGATCGATTCTGCAAGCATAGGATTAGGACGCATTTATTTAAGAGATATCCGTAGCAAAGCATCTCCTTCGACACCAACCTTAAATATTCAGGAGATGAACGTTGGTATCACACCTTTTTTTAGAACTAAAGCACTTGAGATTGTAGGGGCAACCATTGAACTTCCAAAGGGAGAAGGCTTCTCTTTTTCTAAAAATGTCTGGCAAGAAATGAAGGCTAAAGTTACGCACATAGTGACGCATGTTAAGCGTCTTAAATTGCCAGCTATTACCATGCAAGACTGTCTTATAATCATTCCAACTTCCACCGAAACTTTAAAAATCCCTGTGCATGTCTTGACCCAAACGACACTCAATGGTCGTCAGATTCTGACTGTTGATTGGGGAGAGCCTAAAGATAGCAAACTAACAGGCCAGCTTGTTTTAGAAACGAATCGAAAGGGAATGACCGTTGACATACATGCAGATAATGTGGATTTTCGTTCCCCCTATTTTCAAATAAAGGCCCCAGAAATATCTTTGTGGGCAACGACTGCAATGGAAGATGTAGAAGGTTGCAGTGTGGATGGGTTTGTTAAGCTTGATCACTTACTACTTGCTTCATATGGTTCTTTAAAATCTCCACTTGATATGAATATAGAAGCCACAGGAACATTAGATAATTTGGATCTTGATGAAGTTAGAATTTCAGAAAGAGGCAGTTCATCAGATCTTTTGGAGGTTGAGGGAACATTTAAGCCAAACCAACCTTATGCCCAATTCACTTTTGCACTGCAGGTACCCCAAATTTCCAAAATATGGAATTTTACTAGGCAATTAGCAGCCCAGACAGGAGAGACCGTTTCTGCTGATGGTCAGATAAATGTATCTGGTGAAGTTCTTTGGGAGGGAGGACATATGAAATCCTCAGCGCTCACTGCGAAACTTAAGGACATATCCGTGTCAAAAGAGGGCTTTTCCATGGAGGGGGTCTCGGGCGAATTCGTCATAGACTCACTCTATCCTGTTGTAACAAAGTCTCCTCAACGTTTTTTTGCCCCAAAGCTAATGATGGCAGGGATTGATTTTAAAAAGGTAGCTCTGGAATGGTTATTTGATGAAACAGGGCTCTTCCAAATTAAGAACTTTTCAGCAGAGGCTCTCGATGGGACACTTAAAGCACATAGATTTCAAAGAGAAATTGACAGTACCCAACTAGCTTTTCAATTTGAAGCAGATTTTGAAAACATTGAATTGGCGAAAATCTTACAACTCACAGACTTGGAAAGTCTCTCAGGTCATGGGACGCTTGCTGGAAATGCACTTATGCGCTATGGGTTTGAAGAAGGATTAGATGTCCTTCAAGGCGAGTTACATTCAACTTCAAACACAGGACTTATCCAGTATAAGCCGAAAACCGATGGAGGGAAGCCACCTTCTTTTGATCAGAAGGAAGTTAATATGGCCCTTCAAGTTCTTGATAATCTTAATTTTAGCTTATTTAATGTCCGGTTGCAGCATGTGCCCAATAATCCTTCTGAAATGCAAGGAATTGTAAAAATGCTTGGGTCAAATCCGAATGTATTGAATGGTTATCCATTTGAGTTTAATATCGTAACAACCGGAAAACTTAAAGATTTGGTGGAAAATACCCTTCTCCGTATGAAGCCCCCGGTTGATATAAGTAAACTTGAAAAGGCTTCTGCAGAGGTTAAGGTCCCTGAAAGCCCTAAGGCAACTCAGGCCTCATCAACGGCCAAACCCATTAAGAAGGCGAAAGTGACAAAAGTTATTAAAAAGGGTAAAAAGAAAAAGAATAGAAATAGGAAACTCAAGAATGTATAAAGCATTTTTCGTCGGACTTGGAGCATCAGCTTTTTTGATTGGGTGTTCACCAACTGTAAAAGTCGAAGCACCTGATAAGCCGATCGTGGTTAATATGAATTTAAAAATTGATCATAAGGTTAAAGTCAAAGTTCAGGACGACTTGAAAAAGTCGAGAAAAAATAAACCTGATATCTTTGCATAAGAAAGGATATTGATCATGAAAAAATATTGGATATTGAGTATAGGATTTAGTGTGGTAATGAGTGCTGGCGTGCAGGCCCAGTTAAAATTATCAGAAGCCTTTGCACAAGGTAAGGTTTGTGAGCGACCAGATGGATATATTCAATCTGTTTCTGGGTACGAAGGCGAAACTGCTGATTTGGTTGGCTATGTTAATAACGCGCGTCGCAAAGAATATTCTTCAATTGTAACCAAGCGCGGAGTTCCTATCGAGGCTGTGGGAGCGGAAAATGCAGAAGACTTAAGGCGTGCTCATCCTGAACGTTCTTGCCCATAAGTGAAGACTTAAAGAAGAGCCCATGAATAATAATAAAATCAGAAAAATACTGACCTTGTTTATTATTATTTTGGGGCTCGTTAATTTATTTGAAGCTATATGTTTCCTAGGCACTGGCGGGGTTCTAAATGGTTTGGACATAGCCCTGCATGAATTCGAAGAATTAGAAAGGAATAATCAATTAGATAATCCACCTGATGATATTTCTTTTTATACTCAAAACGAATTACAGCATTTTAAAAATTCAAAGGATCTTAAACTGTATGTAAAAGAATACGAGTCTAGTTTATATTCTCGATATGTAATGTTTTTATGTACTATTGTTCTGTTTCTTTTCAGCCTTATTTTAAGGATCTACTTTAGGAAGAATAAGGAAAAAAATTAATCATTAATAGGCAACAGATTTTGATTGTCTAATAGGGATGTATTCCTTTAAGTTATCAATATAGAGGAGATTTTATGCCACTTAACACAACAGACCGAAATGTAACAACTTTACCGAATGGGCTTCGAATTGTTACTGATTCTATCCCTCATGTGGAAACAGTTACATGTGGTTTGTGGGTTGATGTGGGTGCTCGTCACGAACCTGCTCCTATTAATGGTATTTCCCATGTTCTTGAACATATGGCATTTAAGGGAACTGAACGGAGAACAGCCCTCCAGATTGTGGAAGAAATTGAAGCTGTTGGCGGCTATTTAAACGCTTATACCTCACGGGAAGCAACAGCATATCATGCACGAATCTTAAAAGACAATGTAGGTTTAGCTGTTGATATATTGGCGGATATCTTGCAGAATTCAACGTTTGATGCAACGGAGTTTGCTCGGGAACAGTCTGTTATCATACAGGAAATTGGTCAGACAATTGATACCCCAGATGACATTGTTTTTGATTATTTCCAAGAGAAATGTTTTCCTGATCAACCTATGGGCCGTGCCATTTTGGGTACCTCTGAAATTATTCAATCTCTCACACCACAACAAGTAAAAACCTATATGAAAGATCATTATGGGGCTCAGCAAATGGTCTTTGCTGCTGCAGGAAAACTTAATCATGAAGAGTTGGTGAACCTTGTTTCAGAAAAATTTTCCGCCCTTCCACTTGATTGTCCTAAAGAAGCAGCTCCTGCTCAGTATAAAGGAGGAACACTCCATCAGGCACGAGATCTGGAGCAAACTCATATTGTTTTAGGATTCGAAGGTCTTCCTTTTGGACACCCGGATTATTATACAGCGTCCGTCCTTTCAACGATTTTGGGGGGAGGGATGTCTTCTCGGTTATTCCAAGAAATTCGAGAAAAACGTGGTCTTGTTTATACTATTTATACTTTTTCTTCCAGTTATCGCGATAGTGGAATTTTTGGTCTTTATGCGGGGACAAGTCCCAAGCAGGTAGCAGAGCTCCTACCCGTGGTTCAAGAGGAATTACAGCGGTTACCTAAAACACTTGAACTTTCAGAAATTAATAGGGCAAAAGCTCAATTGAAATCTAGTTTAATGATGAGTCTTGAGAGCACCACAGCGCGTTGCGAACAATTAGCAAATCATATGCTCATTTATGGTCGCCCAATTCCACCTCGAGAGACATTAGAAAAAGTCGATGCTGTTTCACTTGATCAAATCGCTCTTCTAGCCAATACACTTTTTTCTCGTCCGCAAACCCTTGCAACTATTGGGCCAAAAGAAGTATTTGCCTGTTAATCCTGAAAGAAAATTGTTCTCCATCTGTACTTGACAATCCTTCCTCTTCATCTATAAGAATGTATATATTTAAAAATGTTTTATCTCTAATCTTGGATTTTCAAAATGAGTAAAAAACTTCTTCTTGTTTCTGTCGTTCTCGTTCCTGCCATTGTTGGTGGAGTAATTTGGTATAATCAAGCAAACGAGTTTGAAAAATCCATGCGGGGCGAAGTAGCGCGTCTTCAGGAATCTCTCAAAATACAAGGCGTTTCTTTTACGTGTGAAGATTTAAAAATTTCAAAACTATTTTTTAAAGCTCATCTTGTCAATCCTGTCATTTCCTTAAACATACCGTTCCCACTTGCAGAAAAGGATTCGAAAAATAAGGAAAATTCTTCTTTTACTGGAAAAGTCTCAATCAATGGTGAGGTTTCTGCTTGTTACTCTCCATTTATGAATACTGTGACGTTTGAGGTTCCAGGCCAGCTTCATTTTAAAACTGAAGAACCGTTTGGCTTTGACCTTGCTCTTCCAGAGTCTAATGATTCCAAGATTATCATTAAACGGAGGGAATATGATTTGTGGGGCAAAAACCCATTTTTGTCTCTGGATAATATTCAAGGAATCACAATTGATTCAAAAGGGATTACAGCTCTTTTAAATAATCAAAAATTTCTGGAAGCTAAAGATTCATATTCCAGCTTTTCAACGAGCTACGCTGGAAAAGGTATAGATATCTCTCTTGTTTCTAATGTGAAACAAATGCAGTTTTTTAATGTAGCAAAAATTTTAGAAGCAAAAGGTGAAGAATACACTTCTATCAATAAAATGCTTAACGATGAATTTTCAATGCAGGCAGCTTTGGGTCCTCAAGACCAGAAATTTTCTGTGAAGTTCCATGTAAACGATTGGGAAAGTTATTTTAATGACTTAGTTTCCATGTTTAAAAGCAGTAGAGCTAACAATGAAGGAAAAGATGTTTTTGAAAACCAAATGGAAAAGATGTTTCCTGAGGGAACGCGCTTCGAAATTGAGGATTTCACATCGAATAATAAAGTATATTTAAGCTCTATGAGTGGCTCTGTTGAAAGATTAAAAAATAATCTTCCAATAAAAATTACCGTTGATTACAAAGTTACAGATGAGTGGGAAAAATATTGGGAGCTGTATCATAAGAAAATTGTGAATGATTTATCCCATTTAAATTTATCAGAAGGAATTATGTCCGTTATAAAGGATGAAAAAGTCTTTAAGACAATAATACCTCAACTCCAAACCTTGGGACAGACTCAGTTTACATTGGCTTTTGATATTCCAGTTCCTATAGCAAAAGCAAGCTCTGGTACTGTAACTGTGCAGTTTAAAAGTGCTCCCTATGATTTGGGCGTTGATGGAAAGTTTAGTCAAGAGGGTGGATCTGCCAAAGTTAAAGCAAGGAATGCAGATGAATTGCTGGGAGATTTAGAAGGATATTTTACCCGTGCTTCTGCCCCCTTTGCAAAAAGCTATGAGAATGAGATCAAAACCTTTGCTACATATTTGCATTCTGTTCATAAGGTCATCAACAAGGTGTTGGAACCTCAAGGTGCAAAGGAACAATCCGTGGATATTCACATGGATGAAAAGGGCTTTAAAGTTGGGAAGTACGATATTTTAGAGCTTGCGGCTCTTCTTATGGGGCCAGAAGCGAGTGGTGGCCAGGCATCCACGCCTGATGAGAAATCTGTAAACGGCTGATCGCTTTTAACAGTAAGGAATCTTATTCTTCATCATAAATGATGACTTCACCAGGATATCCCCAATTGAGAACCTTGCGAGCCCGTTCTTCCAGCATGTCTCTATCCAAACTATCTGGACGCAACAAATAAACCTGACGTTCCAGAGTTTCTTTTTCTGATTGAATCTCTGCTAAATGGTGATCTGATTCAGATATCTTTTGACGGAGGCGCATCCAGGAAAAAAGTCCGCGTTCACCTTGAATGATATGATACGTAAAATATACCATAAGAAGAAGAGCAATGAGGGGAGCAAGAATCTGATTGAGGCGACCGGTCAAATTCATCATATTACCTTTTTGCTTTTATTGTTTGTAATTGTGGTGCTTTTGGCTGTTTGAGTGACAGCCAAGATTGATAGACCTCTTGTCCAGCGAATTTACATTGAGAAACTAGTTCTTCTTCAATGCGCATAAGTTGATTGTATTTTGCAACGCGATCAGACCGCGATAAAGAACCAGTTTTAATTTGTCCTGCGTTTGTGGCAACAGCAAGATCTGCGATCGTCGTATCTTCTGTTTCTCCCGAGCGATGGGAAATGATAATGCCGTATCCCGCATTTTTAGCCATGCGGATAGTATCTAAGGTTTCTGTTAATGTTCCAATTTGATTAAGCTTGATTAATATGGCGTTTGCTGCGCCCATTTCAATTCCTTTGCTGAGTCGGTGAGGATTGGTTACAAATAAATCATCACCAACCAATTGTACGCGCGAACCTAATTCAGTCGTTAAATTTTTCCAACCAGCCCAGTCTTCTTCGGATAACCCATCTTCAATAGAAATAATAGGGTACTGGTCAAGAAGTTCCTCATAATAGGTAATCATTTGCTCAGATGTATAACTTTTACCTTCTCCGCTCATATGATAAAGACCATCTTTATAAAATTCAGTTGCTGCAACATCAAGAGCTATGAAAATATCTTTGCCAGCCACATACCCTGCGCTGTCTATTGCTTGTAATATAAAATCAAGAGCTTCACGACTGCTGCGTAATGCTGGTGCAAGTCCACCTTCATCACCAACGTTTGTATTGTGACCTGCCTTTTTTAGAAGGCTTTTTAGATTATGAAAAACTTCCGCCCCAAAACGGACCGCTTCTTGGAAGGAAGATGCGCCGACAGGAGAAATCATAAATTCTTGAATATCTATCGGGTTATCTGCATGGGCCCCACCATTAATAATATTCATCATAGGAACAGGGAGGATATGAGCATCAAGTCCCCCTAAATAACGATAAAATGAAAGTCCCTGTGCAGCTGCGGCTGCTTTTGCAACAGCTAAGCTGGTTCCCAAAATTGCGTTCGCGCCGAGTCGTGATTTATTTTCGGTTCCATCAAGTTCTATCATGAGTTGGTCAATTTGTCGTTGATCTACGGCATATGAGCCTTGAACAGCAGAAGCAATTTCAGTATTGACTGCATTAACGGCATTCATAACCCCTTTTCCTAAATAGCGTTTTGGATCTCCATCACGACGCTCCAAAGCCTCGAAAGTTCCTGTTGAGGCCCCTGATGGAACGGCTGCTCGCCCTACTACACCACTGGAGAGAAGAACATCGACTTCAACAGTTGGAAAACCTCTTGAATCTAAAATCTCACGAGCTGCGATGTTAACAATTTGCATTAATCTTATCTCCGTCTAGATGTTTTACTTTAAGTTATGCAGCACATGGGTGTGTTTTTGCAAGATGATCAAATTTCATCAAATCAGTCAGCAATTGTTCCAAGTCCTTGAGTTTGACCATATTAGGACCATCGCTTGGTGCATGATCGGGGTCTTGATGTGTTTCAAGAAAAATTGCTGCAACGCCGACAGATACAGCTGCCCTTGCTAATATTGGAACATATTGTCGTTCACCACCTGTAGATGTTCCTGCACCTCCTGGCTGTTGGACAGAATGAGTGGCATCAAAAACCACAGGATAGCCAAATCTTGCCATGATGGGGAGAGCGCGCATATCAGAGACAAGAGTATTATATCCAAATGAAGCTCCGCGTTCACACAGCATAAATTGTTGGCATCCGAAAGATTCTAACTTTTTGACAACATTCGCCATATCCCAAGGAGCTAAAAATTGTCCTTTTTTTACATTAATGGCTTTACCTGTTTCTGCCGCAGCCTTCAGCAAGTCTGTTTGGCGACAGAGAAATGCCGGAATTTGCAGAACATCTACAACTTCAGCAACTGGAGCACATTGGTCTGCAGAATGTACATCTGTGATAACTGGGCATCCTATTTTTTCCTTTACTTCAGCCAATATGGGCAAACAAGATTCCATACCTAAACCCCGATGTCCTTGTATGCTGCTTCGATTTGCTTTATCAAAGGATGTTTTATATATGAATGGTATATTAAGTTTATTGGCAATTTCTTTAATTTCTGATGACATTTCCAAAGCGTGGTCTCTACTCTCTAAGACACATGGTCCTGCGATCAAAACAAAAGGCAAGTCGTTGCCAATAGTAATGTTTTGAATTTTTAGATGTTTTGTCATACTAAACCAACCTTTCTTGTTGAAGTGCAGCCGCAATAAAAGATATGAACAAAGGATGCGGATTAAAGGGACGAGATTTTAATTCTGGATGAAATTGAACACCAATAAACCATGGATGATTTGTGTATTCTATGATTTCTGGTAACTGCTCATCTGGTGACAATCCAGAAAAATAAAGACCCACCTTTTTTAAGGCGTCCTGGTAATTCATATTTACCTCATAGCGATGTCTGTGGCGTTCCTTGATATGTGCATCTCCATAAATTTTGTAGGCAAGAGATCCCTTTTGAAGCTTGCATGGATAAGAACCTAAGCGCATTGTTCCTCCAAGGTTTCCTTCTTCGGTGCGTTGTTGCAAGATTTTACCATCCATCCATTCTGTCATGAGTCCAATAACGGGGTCTTTTGTTGGGCCAAACTCAGTTGTGGAAGCTTCTTTTAATCTTAAAAGATTGCGCGCCGCCTCAATAACTGCAAGCTGCATCCCAAAGCAAATCCCAAAATAAGGGATTTTCTTTTCGCGTGCTATTTTAATTGCTTGTAGTTTTCCTGCGCTTCCTCTTTCTCCAAAGCCACCTGGCACCAATATGCCATTCATACCAACCAATTTATCTTCAAAATTATCCTGAGACAGCGAATCAAACCAATGAAGGTTCACTTTTACATTATGAGCAATACCTGCATGAATTAAAGCTTCGGAGAGAGATTTGTAAGCGTCAAGGAGCTGAGTATATTTACCCACAACGGCAATGTTAACTTGCCCTTCTGGATGGCGGATACGGTGCACAATGTTTTGCCACTTTGAAAGATCAACGGTGGTTTTTTCTTTTAAACCAAAATACTGGCATACCTGCCAATCAAGACCTTCTTGATGATAACTCATGGGGACCTGATAGATGGTATCAATATCTTGAGCTTCTATGACACGCTCAGGGCGCACATTGCAAAAAAGCCCCAATTTATGCTTGGCATCTTGAGGAATAGGACGATCGGAACGACATAATAAAATATCGGGTTGTATTCCATAACTGAGTAACTCTTTTACGGAATGCTGTGTTGGTTTTGTTTTAAGCTCTCCTGCTGCCGAAATATAAGGAACTAATGTTAAATGAATGAAGAGTGTTCTCTCGCGTCCAAGATCGTTTCCTAACTGGCGTATGGCTTCCAAAAAGGGAAGGCTTTCAATGTCCCCAACCGTACCGCCAATTTCGCATATGACAAAATCTTCATTTGCGAGCTCTCCAGTTATAAAATTTTTTATTTCATCAATAACATGAGGAACTACTTGGACTGTAGCTCCAAGATAATCCCCTCTGCGTTCCTTGGTTAAAACAGCAGAATAAATCTTTCCCGTTGTGGTGCTGTCACTCGTCTGAGCACAGACACCTGTAAAGCGCTCATAATGCCCCAAATCAAGGTCAGTTTCAGTGCCGTCTTCTGTTACATAAACCTCGCCATGTTGGAAAGGATTCATTGTCCCTGGGTCAACGTTGATATAGGGGTCTAGCTTTCGTAAGCGGACCGAATAACCACGTGCTTGGAGAAGGGCGCCCAAAGAGGAAGCTGCGATGCCTTTTCCAAGAGAGGAAACAACACCACCGGTTACAAAAATAAATTTTGTCAAAACGCACCTTTAATTTTCAAAAATAAGCTACTTTTTTGAATCCGATATAGGGGCCAAAATAGAAGAAGATTCACGAACATGATGTTTGGAAATGATACCCATCAAGAGGCAGTTTCCCATGAAAAGTGCGGCTAAGATAGCTGTAATGCGTGTGAGTAAATTTGATGTTCCACGGGCGCTGAACATACTACTGGATGCACCCCCACCCATTCCTAGGCCGCCCCCTTCACTGCGCTGCATTAAAATTACTCCAATCATCGCGAGGGTGATAAATACATGAAGAACTAACAAAAAAGTCATAATAAACCTGTCTCCTTACACATGAGTGCTCTCTTAACCCTGTTATACACGGATGAACTAGGATATGCAATGTTGTTCAGCATGTTATTTTATGCCTAGGGATAGAGCATTTTCAGGAATTAAAATATGCAGGAAATATAATTTTTGTAAAGATTCTAAGTAAGAAATAAAGATTTTTAAAAAAAATAACATTATTTTCTACGGCTAATTAAAACCCAAACGGATGGAGAGAAGGGTCACTCGTTAAAGATAAGACCTTAAATAAGGTTCCCATCTCTCTCGGGTGCGTTAAGCGCATGTAAGCTGTTTGCAATGCACTCTTTTGGTGTGGAGTAGCACGTTCAACAAGCATTTGAGTGCGAATTTCTAAACCAATGGCTTTTAAAAAAGTCCCCTGATCAATTGGTCCATGTACAATTAGCTGGTTTTCTTCAAATAATTTTCTTAAATAAAAAAAATCAACATGATGAGTTAAATCAGCGAACCCAATCTTTTCTAATGGTGAACATTTTTTATGGTGGAATATGGCTTGTAACGTATCTCCTGTGGCATCTGCCTCATCATATCCATAGTCGAGAAAGAGAGCTGCACCATTTTGTACCTTCAAGTATTCAGCGATTTTTGGGGGCAACTCAGAGAGCGCAGGACAAGTTTCTCGAATGATCTTCGAGTGCTCAGGCACAAAAACAAACTCTTCTCCATTGAGTCCAATCTGGCGTTCAACCCATCCCTCCTCAGTTTGTGCATATTGCTGTATGGGGAGGGCATCCCAGAATTCATTGGCTACAATCAGACTATAGTTTTGATCTTTGGAAAGAGTGTCTAGTGTCTCATGCCAATAAACTTTCGTTGAAAAAGAAGAAAGAGTGACATTTTGAACTTCTTTTAAAAGAGGACTTACTTCAATGAGGTGTATTGACATTTCTGAGATAGGAACTTTCATGGCCTTAAAAGTTCGTAAAATATCGGCCATCATCGTCCCACGGCCCGGTCCCATTTCGATGAGGTGAAAAGGGGTGGGTGATCCTGCTTGCTGCCAAATATCAATGAGCCAGAGAGCAATGACTTCGCCAAAGGCTTGTGTCATTTCTGGTGCTGTTATGTAATCACCTTCTCTGCCAATGGGAATTTTACGTGCGTAGTAACCTTCTTGTGAATCATACAAGACACGCGTCATAAAGTCTGATATGGAAAGAGACCCGTGACTTCGTATGTGCTCTTTTAGACTGTCTTCTAAGGACATCGAACCTTTCCAAGACACATGTTTGGTCGCAAAATAAGATAGAGTCCAAAAAGAATCATGGGCAAAGACAACACCTGACCTGTAGTTAATGATAAATCGACTATTTTATAAAACGTATCTGGTTCTCGAACAAATTCTACAAGTGTGCGCACAAGTCCATACCCCACAAAAAATATTCCTGCTATTCTTCCTGGTGTTTCGCGTAGGGAAGGGATGCGCCAGCAGAAATTTAAGAGAATAAAAAGAACAATACCTTCTAAAAATGCTTCATAAAGTTGACTCGGATGCCGTGGAAGAGGGCCCGCATACGGAAAAATTACACCCCATGAAACGTCTGTTACGCGGCCATAGAGTTCCCCATTTATGAAATTTGCAACTCTACCTAAACAGAGCCCAATCGGGACAGAGGCTGCTATGAGATCTGCGAACCTGAAAGTAGGTATATTATTCTTATAGCAATATAAAAGTGTAACCACGACAACCCCAAGGAGTCCTCCATGGAAGGACATTCCACCCTTCCATGTCATGAGTATATCAAGAGGGTGCTGTAAATATTTGTTGAATTCAAAAAAGAGGATGTGACCCAATCGACCACCAATTATAATTCCCCCTAATGCCCAAATAATAAAGTCATCTATTTGCTTTTTAGTAATAGGGACATTATAGCGTCGCGCAAGCCAAAGACCATAATGCCATCCAAGAAGTAAGCCGACGACATAAGCAATTCCATACCAATGAATTGAAATGGGTCCCAAATGAACCATCACAGGGTCGATTTGAGGAAAGGGAATAGTCAGCATTTAATCATCTCCCATTTTTAAGGCGGCAATAAAGGCGCTTTGTGGAATTTCAACATTTCCAAACTGGCGCATTCTTTTTTTACCTGCTTTTTGTTTATCAAGAAGTTTGCGTTTACGACTGATGTCACCACCATAACATTTTGCCGTCACGTCTTTACGCAAAGCAGAAATGGTTTCGCGTGCAATAATTTTTCCACCAATGGCGGCTTGGATTGCGATTTTAAATAATTGGCGCGGAATAAGCTCTTTTAAACGTTCGCATAACATGCGTCCTCGACTTTCTGCACGCCCACGATGAACCATCATTGAAAGAGCATCAACAGGTTCAGCATTTACCAAGATGCTGACTTTGACGATGTCACTTTCTCTATAACTATCTATATGGTAATCAAAGGACGCATAGCCACGACTGACAGATTTTAGGCGATCATAAAAGTCGAAAACAACCTCGTTTAAAGGTAATCTGTAGACAACCATGGCGCGATTACCAGCGTAAGTTAAATCTACTTGTTCCCCACGTCTGTCTGTACATAAAGTTAATATAGATCCGAGATAAGTATCTGGAACAAGAATCGTTGCCTTAATCCATGGTTCTTCAATTAAAGAAATCTTCATGACATCTGGCATATCAGACGGGTTATGCAGTTCCATTATCTTTCCATCAGTCATATGCAAACGGTAAACAACGCTGGGCGCAGTTGTAATAAGATCCAGGTCAAATTCTCTTTCAAGCCGCTCTTGAATAATTTCTAAATGAAGCAATCCTAAAAACCCGCAGCGAAATCCATATCCCAAAGCTGTTGAACTTTCTGCCTCGAACTGAAAGCTGGCATCGTTAAGTTGGAGCTTTGCTAAGCTTTCTTTTAAATGATCAAATTCTGCAGCATCCACCGGGAATAGTCCGCAAAACACAACAGGAACAGAGGGTTTAAATCCTGGAAGAGGTTCAAGGGTCGGGCGGCGCTCTTCAGTAATCGTATCTCCGACTTTACAATCAGCTACATGTTTAATGCTTGCCGTGATAAATCCTATTTCGCCGGGTCTGAGCTTATCAACGATAAGTTGTTTAGGCGTAAAGACACCTACGCGTTCAACTTCATAGCTTCCACCAGTTCCCATCATGCGGATTTTGGCACCTTTAGATAAAGTTCCATCTTTAATGCGCACTAAAATCATAACCCCAAGATAGGCATCATACCAACTATCAACCAACATCGCTTTCAAGGGAGCATCTGGATCTCCTTTGGGTGCAGGTAAGCGTGTGACAATAGCCTCTAAAACATCTTGAATGCCAATTCCAGTTTTAGCAGAAATAAGCACTGCTTCACTTGCGTCTAAGCCAATGACATCTTCAATTTGTGCTTTCACGCGCTCAGGTTCTGCTGCTGGTAAGTCTATTTTATTAAGGACAGGTATTATTTCATGGTTATTATCGATGGCTTGATAAACATTTGCCAAGGTCTGGGCTTCAACACCTTGACTGGCATCGACAACTAAGAGTGAACCTTCACATGCGGCTAGAGAGCGGCTGACTTCATAAGCAAAGTCCACATGACCTGGCGTATCCATCAGATTAAGAATATAAGTTTGTCCATCCTTTGCTTTATAAGTTAAACGAACTGTTTGAGCCTTAATGGTGATTCCTCGTTCACGCTCAATATCCATAGAATCTAGGATTTGTTGTTTCATTTCGCGAGATTCAAGAGCGCCACAAAATTCAATTAAGCGATCAGCTAGAGTTGATTTCCCATGGTCAATATGTGCAATGATAGAAAAATTTCTAATATGGGTTAGCTGGGTCATAAACTTCTCAATGCTCCCCCAGTTGTTTTAGCGACGTTAGAAATAATTTTGTCAGAAACTTCAGTGATTTGAGCCTCAGTTAAAGTTCCTGCTTGTGGTTCAAGACGAACTTGAATGGCAAGCGACTTTTTTCCTTTCTCAAGTTTTTCACCCGTATATACGTCAAAAATATGAACTTGAGTGATAAGAGATCGATCAGCCTTTGCAACAGCATTGATGACTTGATCTGCAGGGACTTGTTGATCAACAACAAAGGCAAAATCTCGAACAACAGGTTGATAAGGAGAAAGATGGAGGGGTGTCTTCTTCGTTCTAAGAGGCGGTAATCTTTCTATGAAAATTTCAAATCCTACAAAAGGACCTTCACCCCCGAGTTCATTTACAATAAGAGGGTGTACTTCCCCAAAAAAAGCAAAAATTTGGTTTCCTTGTTTAAGGGTGCCTTTGCGCCCGGGGTGATAATACTCAGGACCACTTGGTTCAATCTGAAGAGAAGACTCAGGAACACCCATTGCGGCTAAGGCAGCTAAAACATGGGCTTTTCCATCAAACACGTCAGCAAGGCGTGGAGTCTGAGACCAGTGACGAGGGCCAGTTTGTCCCGTTAATAAGCCTGCAGCTATAAGAAGCTGTTGATTGGGTTCAAATTGAGGTCCCACTTCAAATAACGAAATGACATTTTGGCCGCGATCTTGGTTGCGTATGGCAGTTTGCAGCAAATTAGGAATAATCGAGGGCCGCATAAAATTTAAATCAACGCTGATGGGATTTGTTATTCTTAAAGATGGAGCCTCTTTTCCAAATTTTAATGCAATATTTTCTTGCATAAAGGACCAAGTTACCACTTCATGTAAACCACGTGCTGCGAGTGCGCGTTTTATAATTGAAACTGCAGAAAAATTTGAAGATATAGGGTGAAGAGGGGGGAGCGGCACTGCTGGAATATCATCATACCCTTTTAACCGCAATATCTCCTCGATGAGATCCGCCGGTCCATCAATATCGGGCCGATAAGAAGGCGGTAGAGTCGTTAAAGAGGTTGTGTTCATATCAGTAACTTCAAAACCCAAGGCTTCTAAATATTTTCTTGCTTCCTCTAAAGGAATATCACATCCACTCAAACTTTTGAGTTTCTCATAATGAAGTGTAATAGGAGATTTTTTTAATAAAGAGGTATTATCAGTTGATGGAGCTTTATAAACTTCGCTCGGTGTTCCTCCGCACCACTGTTGAATGAGATCTGTTGCAGCGTCTAAACCTGAGCGCACACTCATTGGGTCAACACCGCGTTCAAATCGTGTGCGCGCATCGCTTATGATAGAAAGTTTTCTTCCCGTATGGGCCGTTCTTACAGGATCAAAACTGGCACACTCAATCAAAACATCTGTAGTATCCTCTTGGCATGCGGAGCTTTCTCCTCCAATTATTCCCCCAAGTGATAAAACCCCTGATGTATCAGCAATAACTGTCATTCCTTCTTTTAAGGTATAATTTTTACCATTTAGGGCAAGGAGCGTCTCTCCTTCTTTTGAAAGGCGAATGGTTAAGTCGCCTTGGATCTTTCCTAAATCAAAAACATGCAAAGGGCGCCCTAAATCATACGTTAAATAATTTGTAACATCAACCAAAGCAGAAATAGGTCTCAGACCAATGGCTTGCAAGCGTCTTTGGATCCAATCTGGACTTGGGCCATTCCGGACTCCGCGAATCACGCGCACTTGAAACTCAGGACAAGCTTGCGTATCTGCAATCGTAACTTTTATGGGGCAGGGAGAATCCCCATTCTTCGATGTATAAGCGAGAGGTTTTAAGACGCCTAACCCCCCAGCAGCCAAATCACGGGCAATACCCCGAATGCCAAAGCAGTCAGATCGGTTGGGGGTAATGGCGACATCGATAATAGGGTCTGCTAAATTCAGTGCATCAATCAAAGACGTTCCAGGTTTTAAGGAAGATTCAAGATCAAGAATACCTTCTGACTCTTCAGAAAACCCTAACTCTTGACCAGAGCAAAACATTCCTAAGCTTTCCACATCACGGATTTTTCCTTTTTTCAAGACGGTACCCGTAGCTGGAATCGTCACCCCAATTGGAGCAAAAGCAACCTTCATACCCTGTCGAACATTGGAAGCCCCGCAAACGACTTGGACACGATCATTGTTCCCTGTAGTTGCGTAACATAAACTTAAGCGATCGGCGTTAGGGTGTCGTGTAACTTCTACCACCTCAGCTACGATAAAACCCTTAAATTTCTCAGCGGGATCTTCAACACTTTCAACTTCTAATCCGAGCGTATTAAGCTTTTGTGTTATTTCTGATAAGGATGCATTTGTTTCAAGGTGGTCCTTTAACCAAGAGAGTGTGAACTTCATAAATCTAAGCTCCCGTAGAATGGAAAGGAGAGAAACCATAGTGCTTTGACCATCTGATATCCCCTTCAAAAAGCGGACGAATGTCAGGGAGGCCATATTTTAACATGCTCAAGCGATCATATCCCATTCCAAAAGCAAAACCTTGATATATGTCTGGGTCAACACCACAATAAGCAAGAACCTTTGGGTGAACCATGCCACATCCCATAATTTCCAACCAATCTTTACCAGGTCCTATTTTTAAAGCGCCCCCTTCGCGTGAACACCCAATATCTACTTCGGCTGACGGCTCAGTGAAAGGAAAAAAACTGGGGCGTAAACGCATGGGCAAATCATCCACATTAAAGAAATGTTTGAGAAAATTTGTAATACAACTCTTCAAATGGCCCATATGAATCCCTTTATCAACAACCAATCCTTCCACTTGATGAAACATGGGTGTGTGGGTGGCATCAAAATCGCAGCGATAGACGCGTCCCAGAGATAAAATACGGATGGGAGGTTGCGTTGTTTTCATAGTGCGAATTTGAACAGGGGATGTATGGGTCCGTAAGATCATTTGGGGAGCGTTTAAATAAAAGGTATCATGATCTTGTCGTGCCGGATGATGTTCAGACATATTCAAAGCTGTAAAATTATGTTCTTCATCTTCAATATCATTTCCAACAGCGACAGAAAAACCAAATTGAGCAAAGTAGCTTGTGATTTCTTCTACCGTACGTGTGAGGGGATGGAGTGTGCCAAACGCTTCTGGTCGAGTGGGTAGCGTCACATCTAAAGTCTCTTTGGCAAGCCGTTCGGTTAATTCTTGTGCAGAAAGGGTTGTTCGCTTTATTTCTAAATGCTGGCTTATTTCGTCCTTTAAATGATTTATCTCAGCACCTTTTTCACGCCTTGCTTCTGGATCTAAGCTTCCCAAACTCTTAAGCATTTGGGTAATTTCGCCAGATTTTCCCAAAAGGCGAATGCGCATATCCTCCACCATTTTTATGGAGTCGCATTGGTCAATTTCTTGCTTCCAACTTTTCAAGGCCTGATTCATAAAAATTCCCACTTTCACATTAATTAACGGGATACTATTTTTTAGCACGAAGTCTGAGAAAAACTCAATCTGAATGACATTTTTTTTCAAATACTTCCATCAAATTCATTTTAATGCATCAATTTAGGTCATTCTTGCACATCATTAATAATGTATGTTATGAATTTTTAGACATCTTTTCCTTACTTTAAGGAGGTATTCCCCCATGAAAAATTTTTATAAAAAACCCACAGCGTTATGGTCTGCAATAGGGTTATTGGTCCTTTCACTTTTTATTTTATGGCCCTCTCAGAAAGGTAATACTTATATTTATCTGCTTTATGATGGAACAAAGGCAGGTCAAAGAAGTCAGGTAGATGGGGTATCTAAATCTTTGGATACCTTATTGTCTGTTAGGCCAATTCGAAAACAATATGACATTAATGATAAAGATCAATTAGCCACAGATATCCAAACCCATCTTAAAAAAGACTCAAAAAACACAGGGATTATTCTAACAGCAGAAGTAGAGAGTATTGCCGTTTTAAAAGATCTAAAGCCACAACACAACGTTGTTATTGCCCACTCATGTCATCAATTCACACCAGACCATGCCCAGTTGAAGGATATTGCTGATATTGTTGTCTTACCAAAACATGTTGTGACACCTGATATTCAAAATAACCTAGAGAGTGGCCATACAAAACTCATTCAAACAGTGGGTGTTCCCCATAGTTATACTCCTAAGAATGTGGAAGAATCTTATAAGCAAGCCAGCATTAAACTGCCTCAATCTGAGTCATACGTTGGTGTTATTTTGGGAGGGGATGCGCCAACACCTGATAAAAAGACTCAATATTATACAGCTGAGGAAGCTGTAAAGTTGGCTGCGTACATAACACCTTATGTAAAAGGGAAAGCACACCTTCTTATTCTTAACGGTCCTCGTACAGGCAAGCATGATCAAAAGACAGGAAAGCCCATTGCAAGTAGTCATCGAGATGGGAAAGTTGATTTTGTGACGACGTCTTTTGTTGAGCAATTAAAAAAGGAAGGTTTAGAAGAGGGGAAGGATTATACTCTTTTTGATTTTCAGTTTGATGCACCCTCAGCATATCCTCTGGTTTTAGGAACCCTGTTGGTAAAAAAAGGCCCGATGTATGTGGCTGGTGACTCAACGTCTATGATTTCTGAAACAGCGGATTGCCTTCCAAAGGGCCATGTGATTGCTTATACCAATGGAGCGATGAACGAAAACCATAGGAAACATTGCCAGAGCGAAAAGGAAGCTGGCCGCATCCATATTTTAGAAAGTGACAATGGTCAATGGCGTCTAATAAAAGCAACAGTTGAAGATGATGGGACAAATATTCCTGCCTCACACATTATTGCTGAAGCGATTGTGGAGCGTCTTCACAACAAACTGCGGGCATGAAAATTTTTAAACGCAACAAGACATACGTAAATAGGAGTGCCAGCGAAATGGCGCACACTATAATGAGCGAGATCCGTAAGGGATCTCCATTATAGAAATATCCTGTAAGTCCCACAAAAACAAAGCAAATAAAAAACCTCATGGACATAATAAGGGAGGAAGCTGTTCCTTTAATTGTGGGAAAAATTTCAAGAGATTTTGTAAAGATTACTGGATAGCACATGGCTGCTCCCATACAAATCACGCCCATAAAACAAGTTGATAGGATGGGAGAAGATGTACCCCATAAACTAGCCATTACAAGGAGAAAAGCTCCAATACCACATAGGGTCATTCCAAGCAAAGCACACCCCAAAGGACCCACTATTTTATTAAGTTTTCCTGATAAAAGACTTGTGAGTGAAAAAGCGAGCACAATAGTGGACTGATGGAGGACATACTCCATAAGCGTAAGACCAAATGTTTGGGTATAGAGAAAAGAAGATTGCGCAATAAAGGAAAGATATGCAGCATAGAGCAAACTTGGAGTCATGGAAGCGCTCATAAAAGAAAGGCTTTTTAGAAGTTTGCTATAATCTTTACGTGCCTTTGTAAGACAAAACGGCATCCGTGACGCATGTGTTTCAGGGAGTAAGAAAACCAGAGTTGTCCACGCGATGAAAGTGATGAGAGCAACAATCCCATAATTACCGCGCCAACCTACAGCTTCATTAATAAAACCACCGACAAGAGGGGCAAGTGCCATCAAAATTGAAAATGCCGCATTCATATGACCTATTATGGATGCAGCTTTACTTTTGTCTTTGTAAACATCTGCGATCATGGCAAAAATAATAACTGCTGAGGCGCTGGCGCCAAGGCCTTGAACAAGACGCGCACCTAACAAGAATGGGATAGAGGGAGCAAAGACACATCCAAAAGCACCTACTGTCATAAGAGCATTACCAACAATCATAGGAACACGTCTTCCATAGGCATCTGATAAAGGCCCGTAAAGAATTGCTCCCCCACAAAAACCTAGAAAATTTGTGGCGATGGTCATTTGAATGATTCCTTCATAAACACTGAAATAGCGAGCCATTTGAGGGAAGCATGGTACTGAAATGTCTACTTCAATACAGCAGGCAATAAGAGATAAAATTAAAACAGGTATAAATGCAGAGGACATATATGTTCTCCTGAACTAAAAAATTAATATTCAAAGGATTTGGACGACTTTAAATGGGGGAATATGAAGGTGGGATTTTTTAGGAGAAAAGATAATCAAATCATAGCAAGTATGCCATTTTATTTTTTAAAAGTCAAAATTATAAAATCATTAATTTTTATAGAATAATATTTAAGAAAGACTTTAAATTTTCAAAATTATATTTTGGAGATTCTTTTATGAAATATTTAATATTAATTTGGCATTTACTTTTATTATTTAGAAAATCGTTAATTTTAAATACAATTTTACTTGTTTTCCTGCTCATTTCTTCTCTTCAAGCAGCAGAAAAAGAAGAGAAAGAGAAAATATTTATTCCTATGGGAACACTCCCCAAGGTCAGAGCTAAAAATAATATTGCGCACGCTTTTTTTGACCGAAGCCTCAAAGATTTAACAGTTTTAAATGTTGGAACTTATTGGGGTTATAATACGCAGGCTATGACGAAGGAAGGTGCTATTGTTTATACAATTGATGTGGATCCAGCAGCGCTTGCAAATGCCATCACTCTGCAGCGAATTCCTAAAGATCGTTCCTTCCATGCTAAAATAGGAGATTGCTCCAAGAAAAGAAAATCTATGCATCATGACTTTAGTATGATGACCAGTGGGTGGGAAGAATACATTAAGCTTGATCAAGCTCCAGTTCTGGACAGTAAATTCGATGGGCGATTTGATGTTGTTGCGATTTTGCTTGCCGATTTCACTGTAGGAAGAAATGCAAAAAGATTATCAAATCTTTTAAAACCAAAGGGAACTCTCGTTGTTGGATATGCCACTGAGCAAGACTTTTATAGTCATGAAGAGGCACGTGAAAAACTTGCGGAATTTTTTGATATTGCCTCTATTATTGTACGGTTTACAATTCCAGGAATTGAGAGTAAAGGGTATCCCTTTCGTCAAATTGATGGCGAAAGAGAATCAAGCAGTGAAGCGTACGTGATTTTTAACAAGAAATAATACATCTTTTTTCGTCCTTGCAAGGAGCGTAAGTGAAGAAGCAATCCACGTATTAAATTCTTTTTTCCACCCGAGGGCATTATGGGCAATTTAAAAATTTGACTTTTGAAATGGGCATCTCTTAATACTCTTCCTGCTAGCGCGTTTTTAAAAACACTTTGTTAAACAGCTTATCTGGAAAAGGATGAAAAAGATGTCTTTCTAAATTTTAAACCTATCACGCGCTTCTCCTGAAGAATGAAGGATCATGAATGTCGACTTTATGATCCACAAGTCCTTCAACAAATGTATCCCCATTTGCGTCCGCACCGGCTCTGTGTGCATTGCTTCAAATTTGAAGCTCACCTTGAGAGCCCAAGTTTTTTAGCAAGAGCATACCTATCTATCCGCAAGGATAGCTGTTAACTCGCATCCTTAATAACCTTAAGGAAGCGCTCTCTCCTACCGACTATCCAGTCGAGTAAGAGCTCTCCGGTGCGGACACAAATGGGGATACAGAAAGCGAAAGAAAAAAGAAAATAAGAGAAAAAAGAAAGCGAGTAGTCTATTTCACGTCATTGCGGGGAGTGTATGCGCCGAGACAATCTATGTATTCATCTCTTAATACATTGACTGCCTCTCTGCACTCGCAGTGACGCACTCTTTTAATACACCTCTCCCCTTGTGGGAGATGTCATGGGGGAGCCATGGGTGAGGGGTATTTAAATTAAACCCTTTCGTCTTTGCGAGCCCCATCTCTTTCTGTCTTTAAGAGCCCCAACTCTTTCTGTCTTTGCGAGCGACCTTAGGGAGCGTGGCAATCCATGTATTAATAGTACATGGACTGCTTCGCTGCGCTCGCAGTGACTATAGGAGGCGTCATCCCCATGAAAGCGCGAACCCATTCAAATTTCTGGGTAATGAAATCCTAAAAGCCAAGTTAATAAGCCAGCTAGAAGTAAGTGACAACTTTAAATGTTGCTATTTATTTAAAATTTGATCTATAGTTTATCTTTCCTCAATGGAAAAAATAAGTGAATTTTTGGTACTTCAAAAAATAAATGTTTTTTATATGGGAGGCTAAAATGAGATCAAAAATATTCAATATTTATTCTATTTTCTTATCTTTAATTTTGTTTTGTACGCATGAAAGTTTGGCTAAAGAAAGACTTGATCGAGCGGAAAGGCTTCAGCACAAAATTAACTATAGATTTCAAAATCCCACATACATTGATCAGGTTTTTTCTCACCCAGGTGTATGCCCAGAGAATAAGCTCCCTTTTGGACGGCTAGAATTTCGGGGAGACGCAACTTTAAACTTTGCAATCACTCAAAGTCTTCTTGAAGCATTTCCACAGCAAGGAGAAGGATGGTTGACCACAACGCGTGCTGAAATCGTCTCCAACGAAAATAATGCGCGGATCGCAGAGCAATTGCAATTGCTTACATTTTGTACCATTAATCCTGCCCACAACATTAGTGGAGAAGGGCTGAAAAAAATTAAGGCAGATACTTGCGAAGCGTTAATTGGCGCTATTTATGAAGATGGTGGTCAGAAAAGTGCTGAAAAATTTATTCTGACTTATTGGAAAGTTCCTGGCACTTCTGTTCAAAAACCAACGCCTGTTGCAGCAGCTTCAAGTAAGTCTGCAGGATCTGATGCATCAAAAAAATTGGATGACTATAGAAGAATCCATGGTCTTCCTGTTCATGAGTATAAATATTTGACTGAACAGGCGCCTTTTCAAGTTCAGCTTTATTATGGAACAAAAGCATTTACTGATGTTTTTTCAGGTGACACAAAGTCAGCGGCAAAAAAATTGGCTGCAGAGAGAGCCGTTCAAATATTGTTGGAAAATAATTTTTTAGAACAATGCAGAGGGAAGTCTACCGCAACAATTTTAACTCTTTTGCATCACCTATCTTCTAAACCCGCTGCACAAGCGCCACAACTTGGTGCTCAACCGAAAGCAGTCACTTCATCTTCTGCATCAACCGGGTCTGTTATCCTAGCATCTCTCCCCAGCGTTATCAGCCACAAAAAGTCAAAGGGGTCACTACCGGAACTATGTCAAAAATTACACTTAGGAACGCCGGCTTATGTACTTCTTTCGGGACCTGCTGCAACTGAAAAAGCAGCAACGGTGACTATAACAGGTTTTGGAAGTCACAAAGCAAGCGGAGAGAAAGCTCAGAAACTTGCAGCACAACAAATGTACCACAAGATGACGGGGCAAACGGTTGGATTAAAAAAAGCTAAAGAAGCTCTTTTGAGAGTTTGTCAAGAAAGGAAACTTGGTGTACCTCAGTATGCGGCAACAAATGGAGAATATAAGGCAAAAGTTAATGTAGGAAGCTATACACAAGAAGCCATAAGCTCTAAGTCTCAAAAGCATGCAGAACAACTGGCTGCAAAGAAACTGTACGATACATTACGTCCTCGCTTAAGCTAAAATAAGGTTGAGAAGTATAGGTTGAAAAGTGAATTCAACCTATATTTTTTTAAGGCCAATTCACTTCCGGAGGCAGCGACATGAGAATGGCATCTACGTTCCCATCTGTTTTAAGACCAAAGCGCGTGCCACGATCATAAAGAAGATTAAACTCAACGTAACGCCCTCGTTTAATTAACTGCCTTTGTTTGTCTTCCTTAGTCCAGGGTTTGTTCATATGGCGACGGACGAGGGCAGGATAAATAGTCAGAAAAGCTTCTCCCACATCCCGTGTAAAAGTAAAATCATTTTCAAAATCCTCTTCAGTGGGACCACTGCTGAGGTTGTCATAAAAAATCCCACCAATACCCCGTGGTTCTTTGCGATGGGGCAAATAAAAATATTCATCGCACCAAGATTTAAAGCGGGGGTAATAGTCTGCATTATGCTTGTCGCATACAAGCTTAAGCGCTTGATGAAAATCAGTCGTATCTTCTATAAATTCAAAGGTTGGCGTAAGATCGGTTCCTCCTCCAAACCACGATTGAGAAGTCACTATATGGCGCGTATTCATATGGATAGCTGGAATAAAGGGATTTAGAGGATGTATTACCAAAGAAACTCCGCTTGCCCAAAAGTTTGGATTCTCGCCTGTTCCCGGGATTTCAGAAGCAAATTGAGGAGGAAATTCACCATAAACAGTGGATACATTTACACCTGCCTTTTCAAAGACACGCCCTTTGAGAAGAGCCATGGTTCCGCCACCACCATCTTGGTCAGGAGAAATATTGGGGCGCGTCCACGTCTTTCGCTCAAACATTCCGGGTGGAGGGGTGGATTCTTGTGGAGGAACTGCCTCTGCCTCTAAAGTCTCAAGAGCAGTACAAATGCGTGTTTGAAGATCAGAAAACCAACGGGTTAATTGTTTTTTTTGTTCAAGTGTTGTCATGGATGTCTTTGCTCATCATATGAAATTTAAAAATATCATGGGTATTTATTTGTAACTATTTTGGAAATAAATCTAATTGTCGAATTCCTTCGCCTACCACCATAGCAGCTGCGAGAGATATGTTCAAGGAACGACACTCAGGAGCCATGGGGATCATAAGACGTTGAGGGAGGGCATGGAAAACTTCATCAGGAACACCTGAGCTTTCCTGTCCCATCAAAATAATGTCTTGTGCTTGGAAAGAAAACCGAGTGTAGGGAGTGCTACTTTTCGTATCCAGAAGAACAATTCGATTTTTTTCTTTTTGAGACCAGGTAAAAAATGCCTGCCAATTTTCATGATGATGGACAGTTGCCTTATCTTTATAATCCATGCCTGCACGGCGTAAGTGCCGATCATTCCAAACAAATCCACAAGGATGAATAATATCAAGAGGCAAATCCAAACAGGCACATAAACGCATGAGTGTTCCAGTGTTTTGAGGAATTTCGGGTTGATAAAGAGCTAGACGCATGACATCTCTTTAAAGAATATTGTTGGCATTGACGCCAATGGTATCTAACAGATTGACGGATCCAAGATTTTTGAAATCAAATTGTACAACGACGCCGGAGTTAGGGCGTATATCTCTGTCAGATGAACGTGTCTTAAAGGCGCTTAAAGTCATTCTAAAACACTCATCATGATAGAGAGCAGATAACGTATGAGAAAGGGCCCCACGCTGGTGACGTTTTAGGTTTCGTGTTTCTCCTACGGAAAAACTCCAATGATCAAAAGGTTGCGAGCCAACAACCCACGTTGCTTGAGATATACCAACACCATTTACAGTAGAGTTCTTATTAACAAAAGTATGATTTAACTGAATGATCATTAGTTTTTTACCAAAAATTGCTGATGTGTCTGAAATACGTGGTCTTACCTTTTTATAATGCCAGGCTATTCTATTAAGTAACTGGACGTTCTCTTCGGGATTCATGCGGAAACGGCTTACAATATCGGAAGCATATTTATTTTCTCCTGCGTGCTTTGGGAGGACTTGAGTGTGATCTAAGCGTAAGCTATGTCCCAAGAAAAGCTGAACCAACCGTTGCTGAGGAAAAAACCATGAGGAATTTGTTCCATAAATAAACCTTCCTCCAGTATCTACTCGATCAAGACCAGAAAACCGCTGCGGCAGGAACAATGAAGTATCTTCTACCTGAATGTTCAATGAGTCTTCGTTAGGAATAGTACTATTATTTACTCTCGGTGAGCCTACAATCATGGCTGTTGGTTCCACAACCCAATTGACAGTTTCAAGTCGCTTAATTAATGGATAACGCCATTGGGCGGTTGCTGTTGGAAAGACGCGTCCTCGAAAGGCGGAATGAAGAATAGGAGTTGTAGGTGAAAGTTGATAATGCTCAAGGGCATAAGCATCCCCGCGTAAGAACATTTGAAACGCCCAAGCATGCCCAGTGGGAGTTACATACGGCAAACGATAGCCTCCATTTAAAGATAACCTTTGCATATGGCGCGCATTGCGTCCAGGGGTATCTTGGCGACGTCCTAAGGAAAGCAAATTAGCATCCATGCTCCAGATTTCATTCCAATTGCCTGGGTCTGTTTGATAGTTATACCATCCGTGCGGGATGACATAGGGCGTGGTTGCAGGATTATCTGTTTGGTAGGCTGTTGCTCTTAAAGTGGCATAATTATGTTCTCTAAATTGCTCAACAGCACCTGTACTTACCATGTTTTTTACCGGGATTTTTAATCTAAATCCTTGAGGGAGTATGGGATAACGGCGGAGATAGGTTGTATCACTGGCACGATTAATATCGAAAGTAGCTACATGATCATCATCTATATCCAGACGCCCTTGTGTGAAAATATGCCAACGGTCACTCCCTGGGAGGCCAGAACTTTTGGGAATTTTTTTTAAATCTCTGGTTTGTGTATAACTTCCATTGGCTGTTAAATCACCATCTCGAAAGCGATGGCGGTATTCTGTAACCATAACTGGGCCTTGCTTCGTTGTTATAATAGGAATAAGGGTGAGATCTCTGTTGGGAGCAATAACATAATAATAAGGTGCGCTGACGATGGTTCCTAGATCTGAAATGGCAGCGTATGTGGGCATCAGGAACCCAGTTTTACGTTTGACTGTAGGATCCGCATGTCGAAAATATGGCATATAAAAAACAGGAACCCCTTTAATTTCTAATCTGGCATGATGATAAACAATAATTTTGTCCGTTTTATCATGGATAACTTTATCTGCCTTGAGTTGCCACAATGGCATTTGTTGAGGGTCTAATCTACATACATTGCATGGGCTATAGACTGCCTGACGGAAAATAACTTTACGACCCGCTATGCGTTTGGCTGTGTTGGAGGCTAAGCGTGAATCATCTCCCATTAACATTTTAGCATCTCTAATAAATCCATCTTCGAATTTATTTGTAAACTCTACCGACGGAGCAAAAGAAACATTGTCAGTAATGCTTTTTGTGGCAAATCCTTCTCCTAGGGTTGAGTAGTCTATGAGCTGTTTGCCGAGATCAGGTAAATTTAAAGGGTTCTGTATTAACGTGCCGCTTTCTCTGAGGCTACGAATGATAAAATCTTGGTGTCTTAGGAATTCATTGCTCTTAGATGCATCTGGATTAGGGGAAATGGACATACTTTCTGGTTCTTTCAACCAAACGTTGCCTGCTGCGGTTATTAAGCCCGTCTTTTTATTGTAAGTAACTTTTTCAGCATGAAGAATGCGAACACCTTGAGCAATTTGAACATTTCCAGTTGCAATGATGGTGTCAGTTTCTTGATGATAATCAACTTTATCTGCATTTATGAGAATGACAGAATTTTCAGGTAACGATGTTTGACCCATTTTATCTTTTTCAAATTCTTTAGCTTCTTCGGAAGAAGAATAGGCTACAAAAGGAGAAAAGATAGAGAACAAACTCGCGCTTAAAATTATGAGTAAAAAAGTGTAAAACCGGATTTTCATTTAAACTTAACCATCCTCAAGATGAAGGAGAAGAGCAAAGCTTAACAGGGTCATGACAATAGTTGGTGTCCAAGCTGCAAGAAGAATAGGTATTTGGTTTCCCAGTCCCAAGGCATACACAATATCATTGAGAAAATAGAGAGCCAAACCACCACTGATGCCGAGAGTGATATATAAAAGTGTTCCTCCTTGGCGAATTGGTCGGATGCCAAAAGCTGCTGCAAGTAAGATCATTGCCATCATCATACCAAGTTTTGCAATTTGTCCATGCCAATAAAGGCGATAGCTGATGCTTGATAAGCCTGATTTATCCAAGATATCAATAAATCTTGTTAATGACCAAAATGAAATTGTTTCGGGGGGCGTGTTGCTGTCTTGTATTTTTTCAATGGTGAGAGAAGTTGGAACCTGTATTTGGGGGTAGTTTTTAAAAGTCCCTTCTTTTGCTTGCCAAACGTTTGCATTTTTTAATTCCCAATATCCCTTTTTCAAAACAACAGAAGAAGCATCCACACGTGTTTCATAGTTTCCATTTATGAGGAAATTATGAAAAGTAACTGTTGTAAAAGTTCCTGTATCAGGTTGAACGTGTGCTGCATGGATGATACTTTGTCTAGTTGGGGTTATTTCTCTAAACCATAGCCCTGTTTCAGAAATAGCAATATGGTGATTTGTTCCCGAAAAATAGAGAGATTCTAGATTGTTGAGCCTATTGCTCATTGCAGCACTTAAAGGATTTAAAATAATAAGTTGCAAGAGTCCGAATACGAGGACAGAAGTGATAATGCCTGATAAAAGTTGCCATATAGATAGTCCAGAACTACGTGCGGCAATAATTTCTTGCGTATGATTGAGTCGATAAAAAGCCACCATTGCAGCTGTTAAAACAATAAAAGGCATGAGCATTTGAAAGTGATTTGGGAGTTTTAAAAAGATCATTTCAAAAACAATTGATAAGTCTATATTTGTTTTTCCGATTGAACGTCTCACAAGTTCTGTTCCTTCAAATAAAGAAACAATAGTGCCAATAATAACGGCACAGGTACCGAGCCAAGTGAAAAAAACACGACAAAAGTATAAATTAAGAGTGGAAAAGATATAGTTCATATGCTGTTGTCACCTATTCCTTTACAGTGCTATATCTTTGCCACCAAAAGCGAATGTTCTGATTTTCTAAGATAAATAAAGAAACTAAACTAAAAAAAATGATTAATACATAGGCGAGGGGTATGGCACCTTGCCACCGTCCATTAATATTAACGAGAAATATTAAGCCAACGTGAATGCAACTTGCCAAGGCAATGGCTTTAATGATGTATTTCTGCCGGCCACGGCGATTTAATTCCTGAGGCAGAAGAGCACTTAGCCCTATTAAAGTAAATAATAATACCAATAAGGGGGGAAAAAGACGTTGATGTCCTTCTGAGTAAAGCTGTGCTTTTGTGGTTTCTGAAAGGTTTTCAGCATTGGACGGATATAAAAGATCTGAAAGAGGACGTTCATAAGGTTTGACGATACGCTCTTGGATATTGCCCCCAAGTTGATCGAGATCGTAACTCAGAGTCTTAAAATGGAAAAAACTAATTTTCCCCGTTTTAAGATCTTTTTCTTGGCGTGTTCCGTTGAACAGCATCAATAAAGATTTCTTCCCTTCTTTTTCCACGATTGCCCCATTCTGGGCAACGATAGTGAATGGATTTCTTTTCTGAAGTCCTCCAGTAAGACCTTGACCAATACTATGGATGAAAACCCCCCCCAAATCTCCATTAAGACTACGTGTTTTGGCATACACGGTTACTCCTCTCAAAGTATTGAACATTCCGTCCTGCACAAAACTCGAAGAAAATTTGTTGCGAAACTGATGTTCCATGTCACGCAGATGCCTAAAAGACGCTGGGACAAGATAAATGTTGATAAATGCAACAAAACAAGCCATAAAGAATGCTAAAATGAAGGCTGGACGAGCAAGCTGCAGATTACTGAGGCCGCATGTTCGAAAAATGCTGAGCTCATGGTCTGCAATAAGTTTATTGTACGTAAATAGGACACTTATAAGGGTACAAATAGGGAGAATAATTGCAATAAGGTCAGGGATTAAGAAGCCCACGAGGGAAAAGTAACCACCTATAGAGACGTTTTGGTTAACAATAATTTCGACAAATCTCAAAGATTGTGTTAACCATACACCTGTAGTTAAGACTGTTGCGAGAAATATTAAGCTTGTGAAAAGATGCTTAAAAATATGACGGGTAACAAGATTCATATAAAAAAAGTTTCCTTTTCATGGATCTATCCACTAGCATCTGACAATTAACTAACTTATATATATTCAAGCGACTAAAAAACAATAATAGATCTTTGATCAGCTTTACTATAAAACAAGGATCAAAGGCAATGCCCTATAATAGAATAGGTGGCAATTATTAGAATAGGAGTGGTGTAAGGTGCGACGGATATGTTTGTTTTTGCTTGGGTTTTGCTTCTTAGCGTGCACCAATGCTCATGCTGCAATACCTTCTACAGGCATTATTGTAATTGTCAATAAAGACATCATTACTGTAAATGATGTCAATCAACGCATTAGATTAGCTAATCTGAGCATGGGTAAACCTGCTATGGATCCTATTCCAAATGAGATGCGGAAAAAAATTATTCAAGGAATGATAGATGAATGCCTTCAGCTTCAAGTAGCAAAATTAAAGAAAATTGTTATTAAAGACGCTGATGTGGAAAGAGCGCTGGAAGACCTCGCTAAGGATAATAAGATTTCATTGAGTGAGATGCTTAAGATGCTTAAAGCGAATGGGATTTCTAAACAAACAATGATGACCAGACTTAAAGCGCAAATTTCTTGGGCGCGCTATATTCGAGAAATGTATGGCCCGTTGGTTCGCATCAGCGATAAAGATGTGGATGCTGCCTTGACTGCTGCAAAAGAAGAGAAACCCGAACAACTTCCACCGGAATATATGAATATTACATTGTGCCAAGCAATATTTCCAATTAAGCCAGATTCTCCAGAAGAAATGATGATGCTTTATGGCCCCCGCATTGAAGAAGTTCATCAAATTAAGGGATGTGCGCCCTTTTTAAAGGCTGCACGCGAATCGGGTGCCAAAGTAGATGAAAATAGAGTTGTGAGATTAGGACAGCTCCCTGATGCTTTAAAAGAGATGGTGCAAAAGACAAAGGCAGGAACTTGTATGCAACCTGTGATGACACCGGATGGACTGGTGTTAACTATGGTTTGTTCTAAGATTATGCCGAAGGCTCCCCAGCAACAACCTTTAACACGTGACACTGCTTTCAATGTAGTTGAGCAGCGTGAGTTGGGTAAGAGGGCAGCACAGGAAATGGCAAAATTACAAACAGCAGCCTATATTGAGTGGAAAGATTCAGATAAGAAGGCCGCACAGAAAATGGCAAAATTACAAACTGCAGCATTTATGAAGCAAGAAGAATCGGGTAAGAGACCTGAGCAAGAATTGCAAAATTAAAAATGGTAGCATTTATTGAGCAGCAATAAAGATTCTATGCCTCCTCTGCGAGAAGTCATCGCTCGGCACGGGTTAATTGCCCAGAAAAGATTTGGACAAAATTTTCTTTTAGATATGAATGTCACACGCCGAATTGTAAAGTCGGTTGGGAATCTTGCTGATAGTGTTGTTTTTGAAGTTGGGCCTGGACCAGGTGGCTTGACACGCGCGTTGCTAGAAGCTGGTGCCAAAGTCGTTACAATTGAATGCGATGTTCGTTGTATTAAAATATTAGAAGAACTTGAAAGTTATTTTCCCGGTAAGTTACGTGCCCTTGAGGGCGATGCCCTTGAACTTATGCCACAATCTATCATTCCTACGGAGAACATTAAAATTGTCTCGAATCTACCTTATAACATTGGAACCGCTCTCTTAATTCAGTGGTTGTATAATCTGGATCGAATTGTTTCGTTGACATTGATGTTCCAAAAAGAAGTTGCATTAAGATTATTTGCAAAGCCGCGAACAAAAGACTATGGGCGGCTCTCTATTTTAACTCAGTGGTTATGCGAAGGACATCGTTTGTTTGATTTGCCTCCAACTGTTTTTATACCTGCTCCGAAAGTCACTTCCAGCGTAGTTCAGCTCATCCCAAAACCTTTGGATTCGGTAGAAAAGAAACTTTTTTCCTCTATTTCTCGTGTTACTCAGGAGGCTTTTGGTCAACGAAGAAAGATGATTCGCTCGAGTTTGAAATCTCTTTTTAGTGAAAAGGATTTAATCAATTTAGGCTTAGATCCGTGCAGCAGGGCGGAAGAATTAACTGTTTCTGATTTTATCCTTTTGGCAAAAAATTTACCACATACTTCCTAAATAAATACGAAACTGGATACTACTACTTATCGGGCATTCTATAAAAAATTGAGAAATATTTGTTGGGCAATCTCATAAATCTTGCTAGAGTTTTTAAGTGCTATTCGCTAAGTGGAGTTACAATGCATGAAGCAAAAGATAAAGGGTAAAGGCATAAAAATCGAGAAGACCGACACTTCTGTCTTTGACTCTTTAGAGAGCCTATTTCATGCTTCTCGGTTTATAAATGACTTTTATCGCGCAAATGAGTCTCAAGTTGTCGAACAACTTTTGGCAGAAGCCAAGCTTTCTTTAGAACAAACAGAGGGCATATCTAAAAGGGCAAAACAGCTTGTTGAGGGTGTTAGAGGACAAAAGCTGGAGAATTTCAGTATTGAAAATTTTTTACAAACTTATGCTTTAAATAGTCAAGAAGGGCTCATTCTCATGTGTTTGGCAGAAGCCTTGTTGCGTGTGCCCGATGCAGAAACTAAAACACGTTTAATTCGAGATAAGATTGGTTCTGTTTCATGGAAAAATAGCTCCTCAAGCAAAAACGTGAATGAAGATACATTATTTTCTAAGCTAACTAACTTTGGTTTGGCCACCGCCGATCATTTGCTCCACTGGGGCTTAGATAGCAAAGGATATTTAAATATTTTCAAAAATCTAACACGACGTGTGAGTGAACCGATAATCCGTAAAGCTATAACACATGCTATGAAAATTCTTGGCCATCAATTTGTAATGGGTGAAACCATTGAAGATGCTTTGAAACGGGCCAAATCACTTGAGAACGATGGATATTTACATTCTTATGATATGTTGGGTGAAGAGGCCAGAACTAAAGCAGATGCGCAGCGCTATTATATATCATATGTCAAGGCTATTGAAGAAATTGGAAAGACTGTTAAATCAAGCAAAACTTTAGTTCAACCAGGGATATCAGTTAAATTATCTGCGCTTCATCCTCGTTATGAGCTCGCTCAATCATATCGTATCCAACAAGAACTCACGCCCTTAGTTTTGAAACTTGCGATCCTTGCAAAGAAGAATGGAATAGGACTCACCATTGATGCAGAAGAATCCGAACGCTTGGATCTTTCATTAAATATTGTGGAATATATCTCTGGCCATGAAGAATTGAAGGGATGGAATGGTTTTGGTCTGGCTGTTCAAGCGTATCAAAAACGGGCATCGTGTTTGATTGATTATCTCATAGACATGGCGCGGCGTCATAAAAGAAAATTATGTATCCGTCTCGTCAAAGGTGCCTATTGGGATTCTGAGATTAAACGCACACAAGAAAGAGGTTTAAAAGACTACTCGGTTTTTACGCGTAAGGTTTTTACGGATATCTCTTATCAAGTATGTGCGCAAAAAATGCTGAATGCTCCTGATGCAGTTTATGCCCAATTTGCAACACATAATGCTCGGACTGTTGCAACAATTCTTGAACTTGCTGGCTCAGCAAATGAATTCGAATTTCAAAGACTTCATGGAATGGGTGAACCGCTCTATAACCAAGTCCTGAAGGGAGAAAAAAGTAAAATTTTCTGTCGGGTGTACGCACCTGTTGGAGAATATCGAGACCTCCTGGCGTATCTTGTCCGTCGACTTCTTGAAAATGGTGCTAATACTTCCTTTGTGCATAAAATTTATGATCCTTCAGTACCTATAGAAACTTTGGTGGAAGATCCTATTGCGAGCGCTCAAACTTTTAAAATTATACCTCATCCAAAAATCCCGCTTCCTTCACATTTATTAGGAAAAAGTCGCAAAAATTCCAAAGGACTTGATTTTAATAATCTTGAAGAAATTCAAGGATTAAAGAAAGGAATAAAAGATGTTATTTCAGATATGCCACATGGCGCTCTGTGGAATGCATCGCCGCACATTGCAGGAAAAAATCTCAAAGAAGGAGAACCGATAAAATTATTAAATCCTGCAAATAAAACTCAAGTGGTAGGACATGCTTGGAATGGAAGTGCCCAAGATGTTGAAAAAGCCATGGCAAGTGCTGAAAAGGCCTTTGGAGAATGGACTGAAAGACCCATAGAAAATCGCGCTCAAATTTTAGAACGTTTGGGCGAGTTTTTAGAGGATCATCGAGATGAATTGATATCTTTGCTTGTTTATGAGAGTGGGAAGACGCTTCTTGATGCCCATTCTGAAGTAAGAGAAGCTGTGGATTATTGTCGATACTATGCACTCGAAGCACGTCGCATCATGACGCCACAAACACTTCCAGGTCCTACGGGTGAACATAATCAGTTGAGTCTTCATGGTCGAGGAATATTTGTTTGTATAAGTCCTTGGAATTTTCCGCTTGCCATATTTTTAGGGCAAATATCAGCGGCTTTGGTAACAGGAAACTGTGTGATAGCAAAATCCGCACACCAAACTCCTTTGATTGCGCAACGAGCAATCCTTCTTGCGCATCAAGCTGGAGTTCCTGAAGATGTTCTTCATTTCATGCCTGGCAAAGGAAGCGTAGTAGGATCAGCCCTTTTGACAGATAGGCGCACTGGAGGTGTGGTATTTACTGGCTCAACCTCAACAGCGCAAGAAATAGCCAAGAAACTTCTCATGCGCCCCAATGCCCCGATTGTTCCATTAATTGCAGAAACAGGTGGGATGAATGCAATGATTGTTGATTCAACAGCTTTACCCGAGCAAGTTGTTCAAGATATTATTACCTCTTCATTTCAAAGCGCTGGCCAAAGATGTTCTGCCTTACGCATTGTGTTTATTCAAGAAGAAATCGCTGATAGTCTTCTTGAAATGTTAAAAGGTTCTATGGAGGAATTAAATGTGGGGAATCCCTCATTCCTTTCAACAGATATTGGACCAGTTATTGATGAGGAAGCTTCTAAGGAGTTACAGGCATATGCGGATGGAATGACAAAAACCTCAAAGCTCATTTGCTGTGTATCTTTAAATAAGGACCATAAGCAGGGCAATTTCATCGCGCCGCAAGCTTGGGAACTTTCTTCATTTGATCAAATGAAAAAGGAAGTCTTTGGCCCTATTTTACATGTCGTTCGATTTAAAGGGGCAGAGTTAGATAAGGTCATTGATCAGATAAATGCTACGGGGTATGGGCTTACCTTAGGAGTCCATAGTCGTATTGATGATACGATTCAACACATTCGTAAAAAAGCGCGTGTGGGAAATCTTTATGTGAACCGGAGCATGATAGGTGCCGTGGTGGGAGTTCAGCCTTTTGGTGGAGAAGGACTTTCTGGGACAGGGCCTAAGGCAGGGGGACCACATTATTTAGAGCGCTTTACAGTAGAGAGAACATTTACACAGAATACTACGGCAGCAGGTGGCAATGCCACATTGTTGGCGGAATTGGATTAAGGACTTACTCTTAAAATAATAGTAAGCGCTCCTGACAGAGTGCACCAAAACAGGGAATTTAAAAATGACAATAGTGGGTACGGACGGTAAAAGACGATGCTTTGGGGGCGGGCCTGGAAAAGAGTTTTATGGTAAATATCATGATGATGAATGGGGCATTCCTTCCCATGATGACCACCATTTATTTGAGATGTTGATTCTTGAAGGGGCGCAAGCAGGCTTGAGCTGGGAGACTATTTTAAAACGGCGCGATGGCTATCGCAAAGCATTTCATAATTTTATTCCTTCAAAAGTTGCTGCCATGACAGACGAAACATTAGAAAAACTACGCACCAATCCCAATATTATTCGTAATCGTCTAAAAATATATGCTGCACGGCAAAATGCGCGGGTCTTCTTGGCTATACAAAAGGAATTTGGGACGTTTGATTCGTATGTGTGGAGCTTTGTGAAAAACCAGCCCATTTTGAATCACCCAAAGCACTTTAAAGATTTGCCATCAAAAACGCCAACAAGCGATCTTCTTTCTAAGGATTTAAAAAAACGTGGCATGACATTTGTTGGATCTACGATCATGTATGCCTATTGCCAAGCGGTAGGGTTAGTGAACGATCATTTAATCGACTGTTGGAAATATAGTAAAGAGTAAAACGTTTGTTTTATAGGGGTTAAGAACTCATTATTTAAAGTTTTTTGCAGTTATGGCAACCTTTGCACAGAATATCTATGATACGCAAATCATCAATTCTTCATATTATAATGTTATAAAGTCATAAGAATTATGTTATAATTATTCGCTTACTAAATAATAAAAAATTTTTATTATATTCCCTAATTAAACTTAATACAAATTTTGTAAGGAGTATGCGAAAATGACTCGAATTAAACTCTTCCTTAGCTTGCTGCTGATAATAACTATTTCAATAGTCTTTAAGGTAGTAGAGAGCTTGCAAACAGTGGGCCTAGATATAAAAATACCGCCTACGCTAGAAGGAGATAGGGTTCTTACATTAAATGATACAGGATATATTCATTATACACTTACCCCGCTTAATGAAAAATTCATCACCGAAGAAGCCCTTCCTCATAATGATTTATTAGAAATAGGATCAGGATTTAGCAATGTTGCCATTGAATCTCTCAAGAAAGGTGTTAATTCCTACACTGCAAACGATATATTAAAAGAACATTTGGATATTCTGGTTGCCAGGGCCAAATTAGAATTTGGACAGAATTCCGAAAGAGTACTCAAGTCTTTAAAATTATTGCCTGCTGAGGCTCCCGAACAATTACATTTAGCAAACAATCAATATGATGCTATTCTGGCTGATAAAGTCCTCCAATTTATGACCCCCTCCAAAATTGACTCGTTTCTTTCGTGGTCTCGCAAGGCCCTTAAAAGGAATGGTAAAATTTATATCGCTACGATCCCTCCAACTAATATAAGTGTTCGCGAAAAATTATTGCCCGAATATATGGAAAGAACCAAAAATGAAGGCATTTATGCTGGGTATTTTGAAGATATGTTGCCGTATTTAAATGAAGAATACCGAGAGAAATATACTAAGAAGCCTTCTAAAGATTCAAAGGGTACAACATTATTTACAAGAGAAAACTTAAAAAAATTCCTTGAGGATCATGGTTTTGAAGTGCTGGAAACTTATGCCCTTCGCCTAGTGGGAGATGGCAAAGATCACTTTATGTGGTCTAATGTTAAAGATGAAGAAAGTGATTTAGTTGGGGTCATTGCTATTTCACCTTAGCTTTTTCTTCTCCATTTATCTGTAATGAATTATCCTTGCGCGCTTAAGTCATTATAAATACCCGTTGTATGTTTGTTTATGACTCCATATCTTAAAAATGGTAAATAAAGTATTAAAATACCTAAAAAAAAATAAAAATAATCTATTAGTTATATTTAATTTTATTTGTTACGATCATCTTAGCATATTAATCAATCGGAGGTTTTAATGAGAGTTCTATTGATTGAAGATGATTCTGCAACAGCAAAAACCCTACAATCAGCCCTACGTACTGAAGGTTTCGTTTGTGACACCACAGACCTTGGAGAAGATGGTTTGGAAATTGGTAAGCTCTATGAATATGATCTTATCGTTCTTGATCTGATTCTCCCTGATATGGATGGATATGAAGTTTTGCGTCGGTTAAGAGCCGCACAAATCAAGACCCCAATCCTCATTTTATCAGGATTAGTAGAAATTGATGATAAGGTGCGTGGCCTTGGATTTGGTGCGGATGACTATTTAACCAAGCCGTTTAATAAAACTGAATTATTAGCACGTATTCATGCGATCATTCGCAGATCTCGTGGTCATTCTGAATCCATTATCCGGACAGGTCGCTTAAGCGTAAATCTTCAGCATCGAACAGCGAGCGTTGATGATAAGCCTCTCCATTTGACTGGAAAAGAATACGCAATCGTTGAACTTTTATCTTTACGTAAAGGCACTACCCTTACAAAAGAAATGTTTTTGAACCACCTTTATGGTGGCATGGACGAGCCCGAATTAAAGATCATTGATGTGTTTATTTGTAAACTTCGTCGTAAGCTTGCAGAGGCACTCAATGGTGAAGACTATATTGAGACAGTATGGGGACGTGGGTATGTTCTGCGTGAATTAACTCAACAAGGTCAATCAGCTCAACAAACCCAACCAATACAACCAATTCCAGCTGCGCAACCAGTACAAGCAGTTAAACCAGCTCAACCACAAGCGGAGGTGATTAAAGAACACCCCGTTATGGCAAGCGCTCTCAACGGTAAAGAGGCAGCGGTAAAATCAGCAAATACACTTTAGAGTATTTAGATGACACGAAGAAGCGCATGGCGCTTCTTCCCTGCCGATAATTTAACACATCCATCTTGAACTTTATCATGGGTAACGAGGTAGGACTCCTCCCTTACAGGAGCATCATTCACCCGTGCCCCATTCCCTTGGATAAGACGGCGTGCTTCCCCTTTACTGGTGGCAAGACCAACACGGCAAAGAAGGTCAACCAATAATATACCATGTTGAATTTCGCTCACCGGAAGATCGATGGATGGCAAACTGTCCATTGAGCCAGCTTGATGTTCAAATAAATTTTTGATGGTCTCGTGAATATGTGGAAGACATTCCGGACCATGCGCAAGACTGGTGGCTTGATCTGCCAAGACTTTCTTTGCATCATTAATTTCAGCGCCTTGAAGAGCTTCGAGACGAGAAATTTCATCGAGGGGTAGTTCTGTGAAGAGGCGTAAATAACGCCCAACATCAGGATCTTCCGTATTTCGCCAGAATTGCCAATAGTCATAGGCAGAAAGGCGATCCACATTAAGCCAAATAGCACCCGAGGTTGTTTTTCCCATTTTAACACCACTGGAGGTGGTGATGAGGGGGGAGGTGAGACCAAAGACGGATTTACCCAAGCAACGGCGCGTGAGCTCAACACCATTTACAATATTGCCCCATTGATCTGAGCCGCCCATTTGTAAAACACAGTCGTGTTTTTGAAAAAGCTCAAGAAAATCATAAGCTTGTAAAATCATATAGTTGAATTCAAGAAAGCTTAATGTTTGTTCTCGATCCAAACGCAATTTAACGCTATCAAAGGACAGCATCCGATTGACTGAAAAATGACGCCCATAGTCTCTTAGAAAATTAATATATTTGAGGCCATTGAGCCATTCATCGTTGTTGAGCATGAGAGCATTGTCCATGTCCACAAATGGCGCAAAAGATTTTCTAATACCGGTGGTGTTGGTTTTAATCACATCATCATCCAACAACTGTCGCGCTGTATCTTTAAAAGAAGGATCCCCTATTTTACTTGTTCCGCCTCCCAAAAGAACAATTGGACGGTGTCCAGTTTTTTGGAGCCACCGCAACATCATAATTTGGACTAAGCTTCCCACATGAAGGCTGTCCGCTGTCATGTCAAAACCTATGTATCCTGTAATTTTCTGCTTTTCCATCAGAGAATCAAGAGTGTCTAAGTCCGTGGCTTGGTGGAGAAAACCACGGGATTGCATAACGTTTAAAAATTCTGATTTCATTGTCTTACTTTCGTAGCCATAAAGGCTTTTATGTACAGAAGGTGTCTATTACCTATGATGTATCATATTTGGCAAAGAATGGCAAAATGAAGTCGTTGGGCAATGCCCAAAAAAGGAGTTTAAAACGGCTTAACACGCGCCTGCAAAAAGTGCTAGGTTACGGAATGAATGTGCGTACCTCACATTTTAGAGGTATAGGGAATATTTTGAAATGACTACGTAAAAGAAAGAGGCAAAATCTTGATTAAGCGGATTGGAGTTTTAACGAGCGGTGGGGACTGCGCGGGTTTAAATGCAGCGATTAGAGCCATTACTTATCGCGCTATTCAAACATATGGTTGGCATGTTTTTGGAATTCATAATGGGACGACAGGCCTCATTGTGCGCCCTCTTGATTATAGAGAATTAACTGTCGAATTTTGTAATAGCATGATGATGCGCAGTGGGGGGACTATTTTAGGAAGCACCAACAAAAGTGATCCTTTTAACTTCCCAGATGCCACCGGAAAACGCATAGATCGTTCACAAGATTTTTGTGATGGGTATCGAGAACTACAATTGGATGCGCTGATTGGTATTGGAGGGGATGGCAGCATGCGAATTTTGCGCCATCTAGCCTTAAAGGGAAATTTGAATCTTGTGACCATTCCCAAAACCATTGATAATGATTTGGGACATACGGAAAGTGCGATTGGTTATCCGACAGCTGTGGAAGTTGCCACAGAAGCGTTAGATCGTCTTCAACCCACAGCCGCAAGCCATCAACGTGTAATGATTTTAGAAGTGATGGGAAGGGACGCGGGTCATATTGCTTTGAGTGCAGGCATTGCCGGAGGTGCTGATATTATTCTTATTCCTGAAGTTCCTTACTCTTTGGATAAAATTACCCAAAAGATTTCTTCCCTTGCCGACTTAGGCCGAACCTTTGCTCTGATTATCGTGGCGGAGGCCGTGAAGACCGAAAATAATGAACCTGTGGTCCTTGATGCCGATAATGGGCGCGTGCGCTATGGCGGTATTGGTCAATATTTAGCAGATAAAATTTCTGAATCAACGGGAGCCGATATTCGTGTGATGGTTTTGGGACATGTTCAACGCGGTGGCCAACCGTGTGCCCAAGATCGTATATTAGCAGCTGCATTGGGTGTGCATGCGGTTGATCTCATTTCAAAAGGGAAGTTTGACCGCATGGTAGCGTGGAAAAACCGTCGTGTGGAAGATGTTCCCATTGAAGATGCCATTAAGCAGTTTCAACAGGTTGACACACAAGGGACTATGATCCGCACAGCTCGTGGTCTTGGCATTTCCTTAGGCGATTAATTTATTTGCCTCCTATTTAATGAGTAGGTGGTCGCGCAAAGATCATGCCTCTTAAAGCATTCATTTCTTGACGAAGCTGGTCCAACTGCATTTGAAATTGGGTGTGTTTGAGCCTCTGTTGCTCAAAGTGTGTTTGAAACATTCTTCCAAGGCTCTCAAGGGCGGACAAAGTTGAATGAAAGTAAGCATCCCTGGAAGCGACATTTTCATAGTATTTTTTTTCGGAAGGAGCCTGGAGCAGGTCATCCTTCGAGCCTAGACCTTTTGCCAGATTGTTGGTGAGTCCCCTTATATTCTCTTCTAAAAATTTGATTCTCTCCTTCAGATATTTAATTTCTGTTTTAAGATTTTGAGAACTTTCCTCTTGAGTAGTATTTTGTTCGTGTGATTGAGAAGAATCGGAAATGGTTGCAGCAAGCGTCAGGGGCGATAAAGAATGACATAGAAGCATCATTAAAAGTATTTTCATTTTAAAAAGCTTACTATTTTTCATAAATTTCTTCTCCCAACACTCATCTCATATTTAAGCGTACGTTGTATGACATTTTTTTACAAGGTCGATTGGAGAGGGCGGATAGTACAATTGTTACCGCGAGCGGAGCGAAGTAGTCCATGTACTATTAATACACTCAATACCTCCACCAGAGGTGGAGGTATTGAGTGTATTTAATCAATCGAAGTTATCTATGAATACATGGATTGCTTCGTCGTTTACACTCCTCGCAATGACGTGAAGTAGGCTCCTAGCCTTCTTTCTTCTATTCTTTTTTCTTTCGCTTTCTGTATCCCCATTTGTGTCCGCACCGGAAGGCTCCAAACTCAACTTTTCAGTCGGAAGGAAAGGTGTGCATCCTTATGGTTAATAAGGGCACGAGTTAACAGCTATCCTTGCGGATAGAAAGGCATGCTCTTGCTCCAAAACTTGGGCTCTCTATTTAGAGCTTCAAATTTGCAGCAATGCACACAGGTCCGAATGCGGACGCAAATGGGGATACATTTGTTGAAGGACGTGTGGATCTAGAAGTCGACATTCATGATCCTTCATTCTTCAAGAGAAGCGAGTGATACAATAAAAAATTAGAAAGACATTTCTTTCATCCTTTTCTGAATAAGCTGTTTAATACTTGTTTTTAAAAACGCGCTCGCAGGATGAGTATTAATGAATGCCCATTTTAAAAGTCAAATTATTAAATTGCCCATAATAAAAAAATTTAATACATGGATTGCTTTGTTGCTTACGCTCCTCGCAATGACGAAAAGAGAATGAGCTTCTCAATGACAAAAAGAGAGGGGGGGCTTGCAATGGCGTAGAGAAAGGGGGACTCGCATGCAATGACAAAAAATATGCATTGCTAGGTGAAGGATAGAATGAGTTTGTCTATTTCTTTTGAGCTGGCTCCTTTGAGGGAGCACTATCAACCACGTCATTGAAAGGGAGAGATGTGCGTGAAGGTATAAGACGTTTTGTTGGGGCGTTATTATAACTTACTTCGCTATAAACGAGGATGAGATCTCTGGCAACTTCGAGAGCTGCGTAAGTAAAAATACCTACGGAACCGGCGCGCTTTAGAGCAATAAGACTTTCTTTCATAACAGCTTGCTCATCAACCCATCCTTGAGCTGCTGCAGCCTTTATTAAGGCGTATTCACCACTGACCTGATAGGCAAAAATAGGAACTGAAAAAGTTTGTTTAACACGTGCAATAACATCTAAATACGGAAGGCCGGGTTTAACCATGACCATATCAGCGCCTTCTTGTAAATCAAGTGCAACCTCTCGAAGAGCTTCGTCGCTGTTGGCAGGATTCATTTGGTAAGTCTTTTTATCTCCGGCCTTACCATGCGGGTTTGGGGGAAGTTTGATGGCCCCAACGGCTTCACGAAATGGGCCATAAAAAGATGAAGCATACTTTGCGGCATAGCTTAAGATCGCACAATTTTGAAAATTATTGCTATCTAGGGCATGGCGAATTGCTGCAACTCGACCATCCATCATATCGGAAGGAGCTATGACATCTGCACCAGCTTCTGCCTGGACTAAGGCTTGGTTTGTCAGGAGTTTTAAACTTTGATCATTATCTACAATATGGCCATTCCACACACCGTCGTGCCCATGGCTTGTGTAAGGATCAAGGGCTACATCTGTTATAATACCTATGTCTGGGGCCATTTTTTTAATAGCGCGGATTGCTTTACAGATAAGATTTTCTGGATTGCACGCTTCTGCGCCGTCTACTGTTTTTAAAGCAAAAGGCGTTAAAGGAAATAAGGCAATCGCAGGAATGCCGACTTCAAGAACTTGATCAATTATTTGAGGGAGCTCCTCCAGAGTCCAGCGCCTTATTCCTGGCATACTTTCTATTTCTGCTGATGCATCAGGGGTGCGGATAAAAATGGGTAAAATTAAATCAGAAGGATGCAACCATGTTTCTTGTACCATATCTCGTAGCCAAGGATAAGTGCGTAAGCGACGGAGACGGGTGCTAGGGAATTGCCCGTAGAAATTCATTTTTTACTCCTCTATTTTATTGATCCCTTTGTGAAAGGGGATGTGCGATTGTCTTTTAAATTTATAGGATATGCAATTGAACTTTGCAATCTTTCATTAATACATGGATTGCCACGCGCCCTGCGGTCAGTCACAATGACAAAGAGAAAAAGAGGAGCGCAATGATAAAAGAGAGAGGCCTCGCAGTGACGAGAAAAGGTGACGCAGCAACGATGGACATTTTGAAAGGAGTCCCTTACGCTTAAAGTGAGAGAGGTAGGGACAATGGATTTTTCTTTAACACCAGAACAAGAATCTTTCAAGCAATTGGCACGGGATTTTGCATCTAATCATTTAGCGCCCAACGCCAGCGTGTGGGATCGTGATGAAATTTTTCCCATGGACGAATTGCGTGCTGCAGCACAATTGGGATTTGCCTCCCTTGTTGTAAAAGATGATGTGGGCGGATGTGGTTTGAAACGGTTGGACAGTGTTCTCATCATTGAAGAATTGGCGAGGGGGTGTGCATCGACCGCAGGATATATTTCCGTCCACAACATGGTCTCTACTTTGATTGATCAATTTGGAATGTCAGAGCAGCGTCAAAAATGGTTACCCAAGCTCGTTTCCATGGAATCATTTTCCAGTTATTGCTTAACAGAACCCGACGCGGGAAGCGATGCAGCTTCTTTAAAGACAAAAGCTGTTCGAGAAGGAGATTATTATAGTGTCTCTGGCACAAAAGCCTTTATTTCAGGCGGAGGCGTGAGCGATTTATATTTGTGTATGGTGAGGACAGGAGAGCCGGGTGCAAAAGGCATAACAGCACTTCTTGTAGAGAAAGACAGTCCGGGTTTAAGTTTTGGAAAACACGAAGAAAAGATGGGGTGGCGTTGTCAGCCCACAACAATGGTTACCTTTGATCAAGTTCGTGTGCCTATTGCCAATCGCCTGGGAGAAGAGGGGCAGGGGTTTAAAATTGCAATGGCTGGACTTGATGGAGGCCGACTCAACATTGCGGCCTGTTCGTTGGGAGGGGCTCAAGCGTGTTTAGAGATGGCAATGCAGTATGTGAATGAGCGCGCGCAATTTGGAAAAAAGCTTAAAGAATTTCAGAGCATTCAATTTTGCCTCGCCGATATGGCAACAGAATTGGAAGCTGCACGCCTTTTGGTGCACAAAGCAGCAATAGTGTTGGATAAGACTCCCGAGGAGGCGACATCCCATTGTGCTATGGCTAAACGTTTTGCCACAGATGTTGGGTTTTCTGTTGTCAATCAAGCACTGCAACTTTATGGTGGGTATGGATATATAAAAGACTACCAGATTGAGCGGTATTTACGCGATTTGCGTGTTCACCAAATTTTAGAAGGAACCAATGAAATTATGCGCCTCATTATTGCACGCCATCTCATTGAAAAGTTTAAGTAATGATGACCAGTGCCTCCTTCTATAGTGTTGAGGAAAAAGAAATCATCTCTAAGCAGGATGGCCATGCTGGTGTGATGATGCTGAATCGCCCCAAGGCTTTGAATGCGCTTTCTCTTTCTATGATTCGGGAAATAACGCGTCTCCTTGTGAGTTGGAAAGACGATACCCAAATCCACTGTGTGATGCTCATGAGCACCCATGATAAAGCCTTTTGCGCAGGTGGAGATATACGATCAGTCTATGACGCCAGGTTAAAGGGAGATGAAGATTATATCTGCTCCATTTTTCAAGAGGAATATCTTTTGAATTATATGATTCAAATGTTTCCAAAACCTTACATCTCTTTTATTGATGGACTATCCATGGGGGGCGGATTAGGGATTTCCATTCATGGAAGTCATCGGCTTGTTACAGAGAAAACAGGCATGGCGATGCCAGAGACGGCGATTGGGTTTTTTCCTGATATTGGGGCAAACTTCTTTTTAAATCGCTGCCCAGGTGAAATTGGTACTTATCTTGCTCTTTTGGGAAGTACAATTGCTGCGGAAGATTGCCTTTATGCCGGTTTGGCAACGCACCGCTTAGCCTCTCAAGAGATGATGCAAACATATCAAGAGCTAACATGCACAAAGTCCATTGATGAAATGAATGATGTTCTTCAAAATTATGCAGGAGGACAAAGCGATTGTTTTCTTCAAAACTATCGAAATCTAATTGATGAATGTTTTTCATTTAATACCGTCGAGGAGATCATGGAAGCTTTGTTTGATGCAAAAAATCCAGTCGCTGATCAATGGCTTGAAGAGTTGGAGAAGAAATCTCCAACGAGTTTAAAATTAGCACTTGCGCTTTTACGCCACACAAAAGGGCGTACTCTTAAAGAAGTTTTAACGCTTGATTTTCAGGTGAGTCAACATTGTGCTGAAGGGCATGATTTTTATGAGGGCATTCGTGCGCTTCTTATTGATAAAGATAAAAATCCGAGATGGAATCCAGCAAGGCTCGAAGATGTGACGCCGCAAGCTATTGAAAAATATTTTCAGCCAAGAAAATAAGAGTTGTTAAAAGCCTCTTGTCTCCTGTAAGGCTTAACGTCACAATATGAATATATGAGATGTGTGTAGATATAATGAGATGAAATTTTTCAAATCTTTTTTCATATTAGGAGTAGGGTTTTCGACTCTCTGCTCTGCTTTAGCTTCCATTCCTCAACCGTGGCAAATTGGATTTCAGCCTGCTGCATCTCCGATGATGGAAGGCGTTGTGCGCATGCACAATTTGCTTTTGATTATTATAACTTGTATTGCCTTGCTGGTAGGGGCGCTTATGAGTTATGTGATGGTGCGCTTCCGTGCAGCGCGCAATCCTGTTCCCAGCAAAACTTCTCACCATACACTTTTAGAAGTGATTTGGACGATGATCCCCGTCCTTGTCTTGGTGGTGATTGGCATTCCTTCTCTCAAACTTCTTTTTTTTAATGATAAAATCCAAAATGCAACAATGACGGTGAAGGCCATTGGACATCAATGGTATTGGTCATATGAGTATCCCGAGAAAAACATTAGTTATGATAGCTATATGATTGAGGATAAGGATCTGAAGCCTGAGCAATTTCGTTTGTTGTCTGTTGATAATCCAGTTGTTGTCCCTATTAATACAACAGTGAGAATATTGGTCACATCCCAAGACGTCTTGCATAGTTTCGCAATTCCCGCTCTAGGAATAAAAAAAGACGCAGTGCCGGGCAGAGTGAATGAAACATGGTTGCGCATCTCAAAAATTGGTGATTACTATGGGCAATGTTCTGAGTTGTGTGGGGTAAGACATGGATTCATGCCCATCCATATAAAAGCTGTTTCTCAGGAAGAATATGACGCGTGGAGTCAGTCGAGGGAAACAAAACCAGCGCCTGCATTACCTCCTTCAGAACAGCATAAAGAAAAGAGCAAATGAAAAGATGGCAAAAGGAAATGTCTTAATGCATGAGCACCACGACCACCATCCAAAAGGATGGCATCGATGGGTGTTATCAACGAACCATAAAGATATTGGAACGCTCTATTTGGTTTTTGCCATTATTGGTGGAATATTGGGGGCCTCGCTCTCGCTCATTATTCGTCTGCAATTGATGCACCCTGGGGGTATGGTTTTAGGAGGAAGTCATCAACTTTATAATGTGATTATCACAGCCCATGGCTTGTTGATGATTTTTTTCATGGTGATGCCGGCTCTTATCGGGGGATTTGGAAATTGGTTTGTTCCCTTAATGATTGGGGCGCCTGATATGGCTTTCCCGCGCATGAACAATGTAAGTTTCTGGTTGCTTCCCCCCTCTCTTACGCTTCTGATTTTGGCCTGTTGTGTTGGGTCTGGTGCAGGAACAGGGTGGACATTTTATCCCCCTTTAAGTGCTGTTATAGGACATAGCGGCCCTGCGGTTGATTTTCTTCTCTTAAGTCTTCATTTGGCCGGCGCCTCATCCATCTTAGGAGCCATCAATTTTATTACCACAATTTTTAATATGAGAGCACCCGGGATGGGCTTTCATAAGATGCCTTTGTTCGTATGGGGACTATTGATTACGTCCTTTTTGTTGTTGTTGGCGGTTCCCGTCTTGGCGGGTGGAATCACTATGTTGATTACGGATAGAAATTTTGGAACAACTTTCTTTGACCCTGCTGGAGGGGGCGATCCTGTTTTATTCCAACATCTTTTCTGGTTCTTTGGTCATCCGGAAGTTTATATCATGATCTTGCCTGCGTTTGGCGTGGTGAGTACGGTTATTTCTACCTTTTCACGTAAACCTATTTTTGGATATTTGGGTATGGCATATGCCATGGTGTCTATTGGCGTTCTCGGGTTTATTGTTTGGGCACATCATATGTTTACGGTGGGTATGAATGTTAATGCACGCGCCTATTTTACCATAGCAACGCTTATCATTGGTGTTCCAACAGGGATAAAAGTTTTCAGCTGGATTGCGACCATGTGGGGTGGCTCTATTTCATTTCGCGTACCCATGAAATTTGCATTGGGTTTTGTTTTGCTGTTTACCATTGGGGGGTTGACGGGCATTATTTTGGCCAATGGAGAAGTTGATACATCTTTGCATGACACCTACTATGTTGTGGCGCATTTTCATTATGTCCTCTCCATGGGAGCGGTCTTTGGATTGTTTTCAGGATTTTACTACTGGATTGGTAAGATGTCCGGATATCAATATAACGAACGCTTGGGTAATCTTCATTTTTGGATGACATTTATAGGGGTGAATGTGTTATTCTTCCCTATGCATTTTTTGGGTCTTGCAGGAATGCCGCGGCGTATACCCGATTACCCAGATGCTTTTGCAGGCTGGAATTACGTTTCTTCCATTGGAAGTTATATTTCTGTGGCTGCTATTCTTCTTTTCTTTTACATTATATTTCGTTTGTTCAAAGATAAAGTTAAATGCCCAGATAATCCATGGGGTGATGGCGCAACGACATTAGAATGGCATGTATCTTCTCCTCCACCCTTTCATACATTTGAACATCAGCCGATTATCAAATAGAAATTTCCTATCTATGATTGATTTATCTCAACCCTATCATTCCTCCCTGATCGAAACAGATGGGGAGGATGCTGACGTTAAAGACTATATAGCTCTCCTAAAACCCCGCGTTATGTCTTTGGTCATCTTCACAGGATTATGCGGGTTGCTCATGGCTCCAGGAAATATCCATCCCCTTTTAGCCTTTTCGGCAATTTTATCCATCGCGGTTGGTGCAGGCGCTGCGGGGTGTCTTAATATGTGGTGGGATCGTGATATTGATGCTCTGATGATGCGTACACAAAAGAGACCACTTCCGTCTGGAATCATAAATCCTGATAGTGCTTTGGCTTTTGGGGTTATCTTAAGTTTTGCATCTGTGATTACGATGGCAGTTGCAATCCATTGGCTTGCAGCTTCTTTGCTGGCCATCACCATCTTATTTTATGTCATCGTTTATACGATGCTCTTGAAGAGATGGACATCACAAAATATTGTGATCGGAGGAGCAGCGGGTGCCCTCCCACCCGTCATAGGATGGTCTGCTGTCACCCATACGGCCCCCTTTGAAGCTTGGATTTTGTTCGCAATTATCTTCTTATGGACACCAGCCCATTTTTGGGCATTGTCTCTTTATAGTCATCATGATTATGCTCGAGCAAAAGTACCCATGTTACCAGTTGTAGCTGGACTACAAGCAACTAAGCGTCAAATATTTTTCTATACGTCCTTGCTCGTCGTCTGTAGCGTTGTGCCTTCTTTTATTGGGATGGCGACGTGGGCGTATGGTATAATAGCGTTAGGATTAGGAAGTATTTTTCTCGCGCTGGCTGGACAAGTGATGTATGATGAGGACACTAAAGTTTCTCTGCGCTTGTTTGGATATTCAATATTCTATTTGTTTGTTTTGTTCCTTGCTTTAACAGTGGATCGACTCGTTTTATGAAACCAAACCACCATTCAAATCTTACGAAGAGAAACCTAGCGCTTCTTTATGTGTTGGCCGGATTTTCGATTTTGCTTTATCTCATTACATTTGTGCGATTGGGTCAATGATTGCCCCTCGTCATATGCGTGTCTTGCTGATCAGCATTGTGGTCACTATGCTTGCAATGGCCTATGCGTCTGTACCGCTGTATAGATTATTTTGTCAAAAAACTGGGTATGGAGGGACGCCTCAAATTGCAAGTGCGCCTTCAGGAAAAGTGACGGACCGTGAAATTACAGTACGTTTTAATGCTGATGTGCATCGAGATTTACCCTGGCAGTTTCGTCCTCAACAGACAGAAATGAAAGTTAAGGTGGGTGAAAATGCCCTTGCCTTTTTTGAGGCAGAAAATTTTTCTGACAAGCCTATATGTGGAATGGCAACGTATAATGTTACGCCTGACAAAGCAGCAGTTTATTTCAACAAAGTAGCTTGTTTTTGCTTCGAAGAGCAGATATTATCCCCTCAACAAAAAGTCGAGATGCCTGTTCAATTTTTTATTGATTCAGATTTTGCGCTCGACCCAGATTTGAAAGATGTAAAAACGATAACGCTCTCATATACTTTTTTTAAATATAACAAACAAAGGAAGCCTACTAAATGAAGAAACTTATTAAGAATATTGCTTTTATAGCGACTCTTACAATAACTGCACTCAGAGCAGATCCTTCCCCAAGTCTTGCGCGCTTTGGAACGCCAAAGTATGGAGCTGATTTTAAGGCATTTTCTTATGTTAACCCTGATGCACCCAAAGGAGGAAAATTAAAAATGGGGGCAATGGGAACATTTGATTCTTTGAACCAATATATTGCTAAGGGAATTCCACCAGTTGTTATTTCAATGCAGAGCAACTCTCTCACTGTTGATCCTCTTATGACCCGTGCAGTGGATGAGCCTTTTACCCTTTATGGCTTAATTGCAGAGAAAGCAGATCTTGCTCCTGACTATTCCACCATTACTTTTTATATTAATCCCAATGCACGCTTTCATGATGGGACCCCCATTACAGCAGAAGATGTAAAATTTAGTTATGAAATGCTTAAAGAACAAGGATTGCCCCGCTATCGCCAGTATTATGGAAAAATTGAAAAAATAGAAATTTTAGATCCTCGGGTTATTAAACTAACTTTTCAAAAAAATGAAGGAAAGTATGACCCAGAAATTCCACTTATTACAGCAATGCTTCACGTTTTCTCAAAGGCGCAGTATGAAGGGAAAGATTTCCGTGAAACGGGAATGACTCCGTTGTTAGGAAGCGGTCCTTACCGCATTTCTGATGTTGAGCCTGGCAGGTTTGTTAAGTATGAGCGGGTTAAAGATTATTGGGCTGCTGATTTACCTGTTAACCGCGGACGATATAATTTTGATATTATTCAAATTGATTATTATAAGAATGCTGAAGCCCAGTTCCAGGCATTTAAAGCTGGCGAATTTGATGTCTTTTTTGAAGTGAATACACAACAATGGCGTGATGGGTATAATATTCCTGCTGTCAATTCAGGGAAAATTAAAAAAGTTGGAATGAAGCATAAGCGTCCCGTGACTGTTCGCACGTCAATTTTTAATATGCGACGTCCTCTTTTCAAAGATATCCGTGTTCGAGAAGCCATTGGAAAAGCATTTGATTGGGAGACGACCAATAAAATTCTATGCAACGGAGATTATGAGCGCGTAACAAGTTTGTTTTCTAACACCCCTCTTGCTCATAAAGGGCCTGCAGAAGGTTTAGAATTGAAATTATTAGAACCCTATCGTGATACTCTGCCGGCGGAAGTTATTAAAACAGGTTTCGTTCCGCCCATGACAAAAGGGGATGGAGATGCGCGTGCAAACTTAGAAGTCGCTGACAAACTCTTGAATGAGGCAGGATGGATAATCGTTGTTCAAAAAGATCCTATCACCAAGCAAGAAACAATACGCCGTGTGAATAAGGATACAAACGAACCTCTCACTTTTGAATATATGTATAAAGATCCTAGGTTAGAAAAATTCTTAAATGGATTCCGTCAAAATCTTCAAAGACTTGGTATCACAATGAAATTGAGATTCGTCGATGCAGTCCAATATGAAGCACGAGTAATGAATTCTGATTTTGATATGATATCACATCTATGGTCGAATAGTTTAAGTCCAGGGAATGAACAGGTTTACTATTTTAGTCAAAAGACCGCCGACGTTAAAGGGAGCAGCAATTACATTGGTATGAAGGACCCAATTATAGAAGCGTTGGCTCAAAAAGTGGCAGGAGCAAGAACTAAGGAAGAACTGACAGCAGCTGTTCATGCCCTTGATCGTGTGGTGATGTGTAGTCATTATTTTGTCCCCAAATATTATGACAATACGATTTATTGGGCTTATTGGGCAGATCGGGTTGAGTATCCAACCTTTGACCCGATGGTTGGGACTAATGTTTTGGAATGGTGGTGGTCTAAACACCCTACTTCAGACACGTCTTCCCAAGCAGAAAACACTGAAAAACCTTCCACTTTTTCCCGCTTTACTTCTTGGCTGAAAAATTTAGTAGGGTAAAATTCACTTCCCTGGTTATACTGGTGATGGAGCGTAAGAATGGGAGCGTCATGACCAATTTTGAGAAGGATTTTCCCTCTATTGACAATTCTAAAGGAGGATGGAAGTTGGAACAAGAAGACCTCGCAACTCTTTCAACCAAGCATCCCTTTCATATAGTTGATCCCAGTCCTTGGCCATTTGTTGGTGGTTTAGCCTCTATGGTTTTAGCCATAGGGGGTGTTTTGGCCATGCACAACATTGACAAGAAGGTTTTTCTTGTTGGCTTTTTCATGTTGTTGTTAACACTCGTTGGTTGGTGGCGCGACGTTATTCGTGAAGGAAACACACCTGGCGTTCATACCGAAGCTGTACAAAGAGGTTTGAGGGTTGGTATGTTGCTCTTCATTTGCTCTGAAATTATGTTTTTTTCTGCATTTTTTTGGGCCTATTTCAATGCTGCCTTAGATCCAACAGAAGCTACTGGGCATGTTTGGCCTCCTAAGAACATTGTTCCATTTGATCCCTTTCACTTACCTTATTTTAATACGTTGGTTTTGCTCTTATCAGGTACCACTATTACATGGGCTCATCATGCACTATTGGAAAATAACAAGAAGGATGTACTCCGGGGGCTAGGAATCACGATTTGTTTAGGCATTTTGTTTACAACTGTTCAAGCCATTGAATATGGTCATGCGGCTTTTTCAATAAAAGATGGAATATATCCATCGACATTTTATATGGCGACTGGATTTCATGGATTTCATGTCATCGTGGGGACGCTTTTTCTCATTGTTAGTTGGTTTAGAGCCTACCGCTCTGAGTTCACACCTGACCATCACGTGGGCTTTGAAGCTGCTGCGTGGTATTGGCACTTTGTAGACGTTGTTTGGTTATTTTTATTTGTATCCATCTATTGGTGGGGTTATGTCCCCCTTCAGTAAGAGACGAGTTCTTACCAAACTTTCATGATGCGTTGAACGCGACCAAACCAATCTTGATCCTTTTGAAGTTTTTGAGAAGGCGCAGGCTGGAAAGTTGGAGCTTGTTGACTATAGGATGGTTGTTGGCCATAAGGCGGTTGATGGCTATAAGATGGCTGTCCATAATAGGATTGTTGATTATATTGTGGTTGAGCAGGCTGTTGTCTTGAGGGAGTCCCATTTGTAACGCGTGCAGAATACCACCGAGTTGGGCGAGAATATCTAATAACATTTTGCCATTCTGTAAGGCCGTATCCCGCAAATTCTTTTGTCCTATTCTTTCGAAAAGTGTCATACCAATCTGGATTTAAGGGATTATGTAATCTTAAATATAGGTCAGTATCGAAAACTTTTCTTTTTGAAAGAAAATCAATAGTATAGCTCAGGCGGGTGAGAGCGTCACGTACAGGATCACCGGGAGCTAATTTATTAATAAAGCTCCCAATTATCTGTTGGTCTGAACTTACGCAACCAATATAGTCATAGCAATTTCGGTGGCTTTGAGAAATTTCCTGAAGCAAAGAGGTCAGAACATCATCTTTGTTATAATACGCCGGGGTTGAAATGTACTGTGATCCCCAAGCTGCTCGAACCAATTGTGGTTGAAAAGGGACAATTCGGAGGCCATCCCGAAATTCTTGCTGACGCTGGGCGGAGAGGTTTTGATAAATGACCCACTCAGTTCCAAATTTTTGGCGAGGTACATCATAGCGAATACGTCCTAAAATATCTTCAAAGTAAGGGCGTGCAGGATGATTTGGATTGCTGTTAACAAAGCTTGTGAGAGTTGTTGTATCCAGTTTTATGCAATCTCCACGGCTGCTACATAAAGAATGATTCTGCCGAACTGCGTTTTGAGCATTTGCAAAGGCTCTATTAACGGCGTCTCTTTGTTGGTTGGACATGCGGTAAGTTGGATTGTCACTGGATGTTGTTGATGCATAAGGAGAAGGAAAGGGCCCCCCCATTCCTTTTATATTTAAAGTCCCTGCAATTAGGAGTACCAATACTAAAAGACATGTATTAAGGTATTTATACATTTTTGTTCCAATGATTCATTAATGTCCTAGGCCTATTATGAGTGAAATTCTCTTAAAAGGGAGTTAACGGGGCTATTCAAAATCAACATTATTCTGGTACAAATATATTTATGGCTCGAGAATTAACAATCGTACACAGTAATCAGGTTTCATTAGTGGATCAGTCTTCTCATAGAGAAGGGGAGGCGCCTCCCTATAATCTTGAAGCAGAACAACTTCTCTTGGGGGCTTTGTTGCTTAATAATGGCTCATATGAAGCCTTGGGCGACTTTTTACTCCCTCATCATTTTGCTGATGGGATTCATGGCCAAATATTTGAGGCAATTGCTCGTTTTATTGATCGTGGTCAGGTTGCAGATCCCATAACATTAAAGGATTATTTTGATAAGAATGAAGCTTTGCAGCCTGTTGGGGGGGCACGCTATCTTATTGATTTGGCAGAAGGCGTGGTGTCCGTCATCAGTGTGGGGGATTATGGGCGGCTCATTTATGACCTTTACTTACGCCGGCAGCTTATGGGAATTGGGGAAGATATGGTCCTAAATGCTCGGACCCATGAGCTAGACCTTAATGCAGCCCAACAGATTGAAGATGCAGAGAAAAAGCTCTTTGATTTGGCAATAACAGGCTCAGCCTCTGGCGGGTTTAAAAGCTTCCAAATGGCTTTGACTGAGGCTATCGAGATGGCTGAAGTTGCCTATAAGCGCGACAGCCACGTGGTCGGTGTTACGACTGGTTTGACGGATATAGATAAATGCTTGGGTGGACTCCACCCTTCAGATTTACTCATCATTGCCGGTCGTCCTTCTATGGGAAAGACTGCTCTTGCAACCAATATGGCTTTTAATGCAGCAAAAGCATATCTGAATAAAAATAAAAGCGGGGCTTCTGTTGGCTTTTTTTCCCTTGAAATGTCTGCTGAACAATTGGCCACAAGAATTTTAGCTTCCGAATCTGGAATATCATCAGACAAAATTCGTCGGGGAGAAGTCAAGGAAGAGCATTTCCCAACCTTTGTACAGGTAAGCCGCGAACTCAGTAGTATTCCTTTGTTCATAGACGATACGCCTGCTTTAAGCGTTTCAGCTTTGCGTACACGCGCACGGCGTTTAAAAAGACAAGAAAACCTAGGGCTCATTGTTATTGACTATCTTCAGCTCCTGGAATCTGGAGGATCAAACCGTAAAGGGGATAATCGTGTTCAAGAAATTTCAGATATCACGCGTGCTCTGAAGGCACTTGCGAAGGAGTTGAACGTTCCTGTGATTGCTCTTTCACAGTTGTCTCGTGCCGTAGAACAGCGCGAGGACAAGCGTCCGCAGTTGGCAGATTTGAGGGAATCTGGCTCTATTGAACAAGATGCGGATGTGGTGATGTTTGTATTTCGTGAAGAGTATTACGAAATACGCCGCCAACCACCTGAAGGGACAGAAAAGCATGCTGAATGGCAGGCCCATATGGATAGGATTGCCAACCAAGCTGAAGTCATTATCGCAAAGCAACGTCACGGTCCTGTGGGAAATGTGCGCCTTTATTTTGATGGAAGTCTCACTCGTTTTGGTGATTTGGCGCAAACGCACTAAGAATCCTGTTTTTTCATTTTTAAGTCCTCTCCAAGCCTAGAACGAAGAACATTCTCGTTTAAAGGGGTTACTCTTTACACTTCATTTTATATTGCCTAGACTCTATGGAGAAGATTCTTTTAAAGGAGGATTAAATATGGATATAAAATTATTAAAACCGTTAATTTTAGGTACTATTGTGGTAGTTTTCCTTTCTTCTATTCAAGGGAATGATACGGCTGCATTTGGGTCACCTACTAATCCAGAGAAACAAGCTGCCGCTTTATTTCATGCAGAGTCTGTAGCTTTAAGAACATCATCATCAGCCATAGCTTCTCACCCTCTTGCAGGATCTTCACTTCTTCAAGAAATGGCTCATAGTGAGATAGGAAGCGCTCCTCCACAGAGGGACGAGACAACAACTCCTCTTGGAGTAAAAGTTACGCTTATGGGTGAAAACTTAGAAGATTCTGATGCGAAGATCTATTTTTCAACAGCTGGAAAGATGGGGCTTCAAGATTTACCTATTTATAACATTCTTTCAATCGGGACATGCGGTGTTCAAATTGTATATGCCGCCGCAATACTAGATGTACTTGAGGCGATTTTGAATGATTCTGTAAATGAGAATGCTGAAGGCCGTAAAAAACTGAACATACACACCCCACAAATTAAGCTCAACCAAGTTTTTAAAATAGCAGGCACTACATCAACTTCAAGTCTTTTGGTTGGAGGATTGTATTTCTCGCGGCAATATACAGCTTTAAGGCTTTCGAGCTTGGTGGCACGTCAGTGTTATACACTTTTTGTTGACGAAAAAACGAGCGGGGCGGATACCATCTATTCGAGAAAAGGGTTTAAGGATTTACTTGCTAAAATATTTGGCACAGGGGTTCATCAACCAATTAGGGAAATAGGAGAGAATTTACATCTCATTGGTTTTGATGCGACTCATAATATACCCGTTGATTTTTCAGGCGGATCGGAACAGAAACAACTTAAAGGGCTTTCCAGTGATTCGGTTTCAGGAGCAGAAATTCCGTCGGTTGGTTCCTTAAAAGGATCTTCCACTGGACCGGCTCCTAGGTCAGAAATCCCAAAACAAGAACGCTTAAATAGTGTTTCTATAGGAACGATTTTAGAGACAGTCAGTGCTACGCCTGGGTTGTTTTCTGGGATGAACATGGTTATTGATGATGACTCGCAGAGCAGCGTTACCGTTCGAGATGGTTTGGTGGGTGCAGATCCTGGATGGTTTACCTACCGTGCTGAGGCGCAGAGAGCAGCAGGGCAGTACACTTTACTCTCCATAGGAATGGGTTTTCAACCCTCTCAGGAAGATTCATTTTCTGAAAGTGAATTAAAGTCACTTCGAAGAGTTACAGAAAATCGTGCTTCACTTCTCGGGGTTATGGCTTTTAAAGACTGTTGTGCCGAGGTTGGGTCTCCATTCGCACCTTTAACTTCCTTTGCCCATCTTTGTCCCAAAGGTGAAAAAGTTCCTGATTGGGATGACGCATCGAGCCAGAATGTTAGGCACTTGGTGAGAATGGCCTTTCGTGCAACTCAAGGAGAAGTTTTTAAAAACGTTATTAGTAGTCTTGGTTTTAAAATGCCAGATAAAGGCAAATTGGATACTATCCAAAAAAATATTTTTAATGTGATTTTTCATACTTTTCCTAAGCTCCAATACAGTGAGTTTGATGAGAGTGAAAAAGAATGGTTTAAGCGGTATATTATAGAAATGGTCGCAGAAGCTGATTTTACTTCCTATGCGCAGTGGAGTTTTAATGGTAAATTTTTAACACATGATCAAAAAAACCAACTTTTGGTTGCTGTCACTGATGATATGTCAAGCGGAAGGCTCCCGTGGGTAGGACGCCTTTTACAACGCCTATGGGGAGGAACTGCCGTTGAATCTGACACCATCACACGAGGCTTTGAGTTTTTTAATGGCATACAAAAGTTAACGACACTTACACAACATCAAATGTTGGATGGAAAGAAGGAAAATTTCGAATATATATATAGTCTTTATACAGGACAATGCGAATTGGATTCCGCACCTTTTAAGTATCCCGCGACGGATGTTAAATACACCAAACTTATGGCACGCATCTTCTGGGATCATATGTTAAAGGATGTCAAAGAGATTGTTGGTAGAAATTATTTGTGGCAGTTTCAGGCAAATTTCCTTGCTCATGCTAACGAGGTGCTTGCATCAAAGAAATCATCGATATATAGAACCAATCCTTTTCAGACTTCGCGAGAATATGAATTAACATTGGTTCTTGGGGAGTACATGGAAAAACTGTATGGAAAGAAGTCCGCATCATGAATGAACAATCTACGACTAGACCATCTGATATTGCAGAAATATACTTTCAAAGCTAACAAGATGTATAATCTTCTTTGAGATTTATTTTGATGATGCACATGCATAACCTTGCATGCATGTGAAAAGAAGGTTAAATTTTAATAAAGTTGTATCTATTTCATGCAAGGTCTTCAAATTTATGCCTGTCATTCAAACCCTCGTGCAGACCAAGTCTAAGGTTTATCAAGAGAACAAGAAGGCCATGGAAATCCAAGTTCAAGATTTGCGTGATAAAGTATCAGAAATTGAACAGGGGGGCGGCGCAGCAGCCGTTAAGAAACATAAAGGCCGTGGAAAAATGGTTGTGCGCGAGCGCATCAATCATCTGATAGATCAGGGGAGTCCATTTCTAGAACTCTCCCAATTGGCGGCTCATGATATGTATGACGAACCTGTACCTGGGGCTGGTATTGTGACAGGCATTGGCATGATTCATGGGGTTCCGTGTATGATCATAGGCAACGATGCAACAGTTAAGGGAGGAACCTACTTTCCCATGACTGTAAAAAAACATTTACGGGCCCAAGAAATTGCCCGCGAAAATAGATTGCCATGTCTCTATTTGGTTGATTCTGGGGGAGCACATCTGCCCCACCAAGACCAAGTTTTTCCGGATCGTGATCATTTTGGTCGTATTTTTTATAACCAAGCCCAAATGTCTGCGGCTGGGATTCCTCAAATTGCTGTTGTGATGGGATCCTGCACGGCCGGGGGGGCGTATGTGCCAGCAATGGCGGACCAAAGTATTATTGTGGAGGGAACAGGCACGATTTTCTTAGGAGGGCCTCCGTTGGTTAAGGCTGCAACTGGAGAAGTTGTTTCTGCTGAGGATCTTGGAGGTGCCCAAGTCCATGCCCGCAGTTCAGGGGTCGTCGATTCCGTTGCGGCATCAGATGTACATGCTCTTTCATTGGCACGTCAAGTTGTTCGTTCTTTAAATCAAAAAGGACTTTCAGAAACGAGTGATATGAAAGACCCCTTGTATGCAGCTGATGAACTCTATGGTATTGTTTCTCAAGATTTGAAGCAACCCTTTGAAGTGCGAGAAATTATTGCGCGGCTTGTTGATGGGAGTGAGTTTGATGAATTTAAACCGCTCTATGGCTCAACCCTTGTGTGTGGTTTTGCGCATATTCACGGTCATTTAACAGGCATTTTGGCAAATAATGGTATTTTGTTTTCTGAAAGTTCCCAAAAGGGAGCCCATTTCATTGAACTCTGTTGTCAAAGAAATATCCCTTTAATTTTCCTCCAAAACATCAGTGGCTTTATGGTTGGGCAAAAATATGAAGCAGGTGGAATTGCGAAAGATGGCGCTAAATTGGTGAATGCAGTTGCATGTGCACGTGTTCCAAAATTTACAGTTATAATAGGGGGAAGCTTTGGTGCTGGGAATTACGCCATGTGCGGGCGTGCCTATAATCCACGCTTTGTTTGGATGTGGCCCAATGCACGCATTTCAGTGATGGGGGGAGAGCAGGCTGCAATGGTTTTAAGCCAAGTGAAGATGGAATCTCAGACTCTGAAAGACAAGCCCTGGAAACCAACAGAGGAGAAAGCTTATCGGGCTGAAATACAAAACCAATATGATAAACAAGGTCACCCCTATTATGCAACAGCGCGCCTTTGGGATGACGGAATTATTGACCCTCAAGATACCCGTAGGGTTTTGGGAATGGGGTTAGCGTTGGCTCAAAAGACGGAGCCAAAACAGACACAGTTTGGTGTTTTTCGAATGTAATTGAAAGAGTAGAAGCTTATGTCACAAGGCCCGATCGTAACTGACCTCAAAGATCAATCAAAAGGTGTGGCTCATATTATTCTTAATCGTCCAACGGTGCATAATGCGCTGGATGAGCAAATGATTGAAGAGTTGACCCAAGCATTTGCAACATTAGGACAAGATCCTTTGGTGCGCGTCATTGTTTTAAAAGCAAATGGGGAGGTATTTTCCGCAGGCGCTGATTTAAATTGGATGAAACGCGTTGCTGGCTATTCTTTTGAAAAGAATGTTGCCGATGCTGAGAAACTTTCTCATCTTCTTGATGTGATAGACCAATGTCCAAAACCAACGATTGCCTGTATACAAGGCTCTGCTTATGGGGGTGGTGTTGGGTTGATTTGTGCCTGTGATATCGCCATTTGTTCAGAAGAAGCGACATTCTCCTTATCTGAGGTTAAATTAGGGCTTATTCCCGCCATCATAGCTCCTTATGTTTTCAAAGCCATTGGTCAACGGCAGATGAGGCGTTATACACTTACAGCGGATCGCATCAGTGCTGAAGAAGCAGTGCGATTGGGGTTGGTTCATCATTGTGTTCATGAGAGCGAGTTAGGAGCCGTGGTTGAGAGCCTCACGGTTTCTCTCCGAAAGGGAGGACCCCAAGCAATGGCGGCTTCCAAAGAGTTGATACGCCATGTTGTATCCTGTCCCCTTAATGAAAAACTTCGTGCAGAGACGGCGCGTCGTATTGCACTCGTTCGCACATCCCCAGAGGGAAAAGAAGGCATAGAAGCCTTTTTATCAAAACGTAGTCCTTCATGGACGATTCATCGTGAAGAAACTTAGCATGTTCAAAAGCATTTTAATTGCCAATCGGGGAGAAATCGCTTGCCGAATTATACAAACGTGTCGTCGTCTTAAAATAAAGACATTTGCCATAGGATCTACCGCTGATCAAGCTGCTATGCATATGCAAATGGCAGATGAAGCAATTCTTATTGGTCCTCCTCCTGCGCAAGAAAGTTATTTAAATTCTGGGGCTATAATCAAGGCTGCTCTGCACCATAAGGTTGAGGCAATTCACCCTGGGTATGGCTTTTTATCTGAAAATCCAGTGTTTGCTGAAAACGTTCGCAAAAGCGGTCTTGTGTTTATTGGACCCTCCTCTCGCGCTATACAAATAATGGGATCAAAAAGTGAAGCTAAGGCTATTGCCCAATCCGTCAATGTTCCTATTATTCCAGGGTATGATGGAAGTGATTTGATATCTGCAGCGCGCAAAATCGGATTCCCTTTGCTTATTAAGGCAACCTATGGAGGGGGCGGAAAGGGAATGCGCCACGTCGATCATGAAAAAGACTTTGGGGAAGCTTTGGCAGCTTGCCAACGAGAGGCGTTGGCTGCCTTTGGGAACGATCAAGTTCTTTTGGAACGATATGTTGAAAATCCACGCCATATCGAGGTTCAAATTATTGGTGATCAACACGGGAAATGCATTGTCTTATCTGATCGGGATTGCTCGTTGCAAAGGCGCCATCAGAAAGTTATTGAAGAGGCTCCCGCGTCAGGTTTGTCAGATACTTTGCGGTCACATCTTCATGAAGCAGCAATAAAAATTGGACAAGCAATTTCCTATGAAGGTGTTGGTACTGTTGAGTTCCTGGTAGATGAAAAGGGAAAGTACTTCTTTCTTGAAATGAATACGCGCCTCCAAGTGGAACATCCGATAACAGAAATGGTTTTAGATCTTGATCTTGTTGAGTGGCAGTTTCGTATTGCAGCTGGTGCTCCACTAAGTTTAAAAAATGAGGAATGCCAACCGACGGGTTACGCCATTGAAGCTAGACTTTATGCTGAAGATGGCGAAAAAGAATTTTTACCTTCGACAGGAAAAATCACGCATCTTGATTTGCCGGCTATGAAAAATGTGCGGGTTGATACAGGTGTTCAACAAGGAGATGAGGTGACCATTTATTATGATCCTCTTCTTGCTAAGATCAGCGCCTGGGGGAAAAATCGAGATGCTGCATTAAAAAAATTAGCTGAAGCCTTGACGTGCGTACAAGTTAGGGGACTCAAAACAAATTTAAATTTTCTTCAACGGCTTCTGATACACCCGGAGATTACAAATAAATTACCAGATAATGGATTTATTGATCGAACCATTGCTGAGGAAAAAATAAACACATCCTGTCCTGTGGAAGCTTATATTATTGCAACTATCTGGTTATACATAGAAGGCCAATCTAAAGGGATTGTTTCGCCCTGGGGTAACGGGGATGGATGGCGTCTTAACGCAGATGCCGTTTATCGATTCAATTTTTCAGGGGGGATTGTGACGTCCTTGAAGGTGGATTCAAGAGGACTGGAGATCTATCATGAGGATGGGGTATACCGTCCTGTTCAAGTCTCCAATTCAAAAGACAAAAAAATTTCCTTCACACTGAATGGCAAAAAATTTCACTCTCAAATTGTTGTGACTGAGGAAGAAATTTATGTTCAACTTGCTCAAAACATTTATCGTTTACGATTGATGACCGGTCATGAACAAGAAATCTCGCGCCCTGGAGCGGCACATCTCTTAGCTCCCATGCCAGGACGGATTACATGTGTTTTTGTGAAAGAGGATGATGCGGTCATTTCGGGTCAGTCTTTGATGGTGTTAGAAGCCATGAAAATGGAACATACCATTCGAGCCCCTTATGAAGGTGTTGTGGAGTATTTGCCGTTTAAGGCAGGTGATTTTTGTGAAGAGGGAGTTGAATTGGTGCGCTTAAAAGAGTGATCCATTAAAATCATCGAGGAATATTTTATGTCTAAACCATTCATTCATATAGTAGAAGTTGGTCCGCGGGATGGATTACAAAATGAAAATAAAATTTTTTCACCTGAGATGCGTGTCCAACTCATTGACCATCTTTCTGAGTGTGGGTTTTCAGAAATTGAGGTGGGCAGCTTTGTGTCCCCCAAATGGGTGCCTCAAATGGCAAATACCGATAAGGTTTATCAGCACATTCACCATAATCCGAAGTGTCGTTATTCCGCCCTTGTGCCAAATGAACGGGGCATGAAAGATGCTATGGCAGCGGGCTTACGCTGTGTGTCTCTCTTTACGGCGGCCTCGGACACCTTTAATCAGAAAAATACGAACAGTACAATTGCGGAAAGTTTAGAAACTTTTAAGCATATAATGGATGTTGCAAGAGACCAGGAGGTGCGAGTTCGAGGATATGTGTCCTGCGTGATCAGTTGTCCTTTTGAAGGGGATGTTTCTCCCGATGCGGTTGCAACTATAGCAGAGCACCTTTTCAAATTAGGATGTGCAGAAATTTCTTTGGGGGATACGATTGGTCGGGGAACACCCCATAGTATTGAGGCTATGTTGAAAGCCGTTATGGAACGGGTTCCCGTGGGTAATTTGGCTATCCATTGTCATGATACATTTGGTCATGCCGTCGACAATGTTATAGAAGCTCTGAATCAAGGGATACGTGTTGTTGACTCTGCTATTAATGGATTAGGGGGGTGCCCTTATGCCTCCAAAAATGGGGAAAGAGCCAAAGGTAATGTTGCAACAGAAGCTATTGTTGCTGCACTAGAAGAGAAGGGGTATGCCCACGGCATTAACATTGAGGCCCTGGGGTGCGCGTCAGCCTTTGTAAAGGAATGGATAAAATTTTAGTATACATTAAAAAAACGTTACTGCGAGGGTAGCAAAGCAGTCCATGTATTATCAATTGGATTTTTAAATACATGGATTGCTTCGTCGCATACGCTTCTTGCAATGACAGGTAAAAGGGTTATAGGAGGTGTGCTAGACTTCCTGATGCTCTAGGACCCTTCTGATACCCTCAAAAATAAATGGACAGAAGTCGCTCTTTCTTGTAAGTCTAAGTGCACCTAAAGTAAAGGATGTAGCACGTGGGACTTTTTAGGCTTTATTTGGCTCTATCTATTGCCTTTCAACATTCAGGAAAAAATTGGGGTCTGGGAGGCATAAGGGCAGTAGAGGTTTTCTTCATTATTTCTGGTTTTTATATGTCACTCATTCTCACGACAGGAAAATATAGAGACTACAAAACCTTTATTGTGAATCGCTTTTTAAGGCTTTATCCCATTTATTTTGTGGTTGCTCTTTCAACACTTGTTTTCTCCTTTTTTATAAAAATACCACCTCTTCCTCAATATGAGACCTATGGAGGGAACTTTGATTTTTTGGCTCTTTTTTACTTTATTTTCTCCAATCTTACTCTTATCGCTCAAGAGCTCTCCCTGTTTTTAGGAATTCAGGATGGCCATTTGTATGGGACAATAGATTTTCGTCACACTGATCCTTATATTCTTATCTTCTTTTTAATCCCCCAAGCCTGGTCATTAAGTGTAGAACTTCTCTTTTATGCCATTGCTCCCGCTCTTTTATGGCTTGAGAAAGGAAAAAGAATTGTATCTTTATCGATTTTTATACTTCTTTCAATAAGTTGTAAGGTCTATTTAATCTTATCTGGTTTTCCATATGATCCTTGGGCGAATCGTTTTTTCCCTTCAGTGCTTTATTTGTTTTTACTGGGAGCCCTTACGCATCATGTGTATGAAAATTTCCTTTATGAAAAATTTCAAAAAATTAACAAACAGCATGTATTCTATGGCGCCTTTACTTCATTGATGTCGGGAATAATTTATATGTTAGGATTGTTCCCCACCATTAATATTTCAGGTGTACTAAATTATGTTCCTTTCCTATCCGAAGTAAAGGATGCACTTGTTCCTTATTTGGGGTATTCGTTTTGCATTTGCCTTTTCTTTTATATGACGTCTAAAAACCGT